>CAZAKZ010000068.1:0-28479 GCA_964485695.1 uncultured Planctomycetota bacterium
CGCGACCACGGTGGGGGCCGAGAGGACGGCAGGGGGCTTAACGGCATTGCTTTGCCGGCGGGGATCAGCAGGGAGTAGATGGCCCACGCATCGCCAGTCTTTTCTACGGGAAGAAACAAGAAGAGAAGAGCTTCGGTTTCCGGAAGTGTAATTCTGGCGGGTTCCTCCGCAGTGGGCCCCCACTGCTTCTCGAGGACCTCGATCCAGTAGGAGGGATCCAGGCCGGAGACAGGACCCGTGCGGTAAAACGTGTAATAGCCCCACTTGTTGAAGGCCTGGGTGGAGCCGTACCAGAAGGAGCGGGCATTCCTCTTGAAGGTCTCCTCGGGATTGGGTAGGAATCCCTCCGGACCCCAGAAGGCGACTCCCTGTTTCGTGTCCTCGATGAGGTAGGTCGGACGGTAGGCGTACTTGTCTCCTGCCGAAGCATCGGAGACGAGGCAGAAGAGAAGGACGAGGGCCGCCAGATGGGCGTGAGTGAAACGATGTGGAACCATGGCCCGGCACTCCGACTGGGCTCTTGTTCTCTCCCGATTTCCCACTCCTGTATCATACCCAGTCATCGATGGTTTCACGCATGTTTTACATGAACAGCGATGAAATCTAGCCGCGGAAATGGCGGCGATTCCCGCGTTGACACCCGCTTCACCCCTTGATAGACTCCACGCCCTTGCCGGCAAGTTTCTGTATTGAATCAGGTTACAAGCAGACTACACGATCAGACTCGCTTGAGGGACATCATGAAACGCTTTCCCTGGATTCTCGTAATCGGATCGGTCCTCGTCCTCCTCGCCAGTCCGGCCGGAGCGCAAAAATCGAAACAATCGAAACCACAGAAAAAGACCGGCCCCGTGGGCCCCACGAAGGCAGACCTCGAAGCGTTCGAGAAAAAACCGTTCTTCGCAACGCTGACCAGCAAGAAGGGCGCCTACGCCCTCGGCGACTGGATGGACCTGACCCTGAAGATCAAGAACGTCCGGATGAAGAAATTCAAGGTCGTCGTTCCAGAACTCTCCTACATGTCCGTCCGGTTCGAGATCGCGTACGGGAAGTGGAAACCATTCATTTACGGTCGATTCGGAAACAACGACATGGATCCCGCCCGTGCTCGTTTCGATCGCCTCGTCCGTGGAAAGTCGGAGAAGGCCCGATTTCGTATCCCGGCCGTCCAGACCGGCCCGGTCCGAGTCACGGCCCTCTACCCGGATACGTCCGGGGAGGTCTTCCGGTCCAATACACTGGAACTCGAGGTGGAAGGCAAGGCGCCGCTCACCGCGGTCATCAAGATGCGCGGCAAGAAGGAAATCCATCTGGGCTTCTTTCCCGGCCAGGCGCCTAACACCGTCACCCACTTCATCGATCGAGTGAAGGATGGATTTTACGACTCTCTCAAGTTTCATCGGGTCGTACCGGGATTCGTGGCCCAGACTGGCTGTCCCTCCGGAACGGGTTCGGGCGGACCGGACTACACCATCAAGGGGGAGTTCAAGGGCGAAAAGAAACACGTGCGAGGCGCCCTGGGCATGGCCCGGGTCGGCGGCCGGGACGATTCCAACGGCAGTCAGTTCTATATCTGTCTCCCCACCCAGGGTTGCGCCAATCTGAACGGAAAGTACACCGTCTTCGGGAAGGTGATCCGAGGAATGGATGTGGTCGACGACATCGAGATGGAGGACGTCATGGAGTCCGTGAAGATCCACGTCGCTGGCAAGGGAAAGAAAAGCAAGAAAGGCAAGAAGTGAGGCAATGGCCATGAGTGACTATGAAAATCTGTTGGTATCTATGGAAGCGGGCGTGGCGACCGTGACGGTGAACCGTCCGCAGGTACTCAATGCCCTGAACCGTAAGACGGTTCTCGAGATCACGGATTGTTTTTCCCGGCTCGGCGAGGACGCGGGGGTTTTCGGGGTGATCCTGACGGGCGCCGGGGACAAGTCATTCGTGGCCGGGGCGGATATCGGCGAGCTGGTGGAGGACAGTCCTCTCGAGGCCAAGGAGACGGCCGAACGCGGCCAGGCCATGTGTTCCACCATCGAGGGCCTCGGAAAGCCGGTGATCGCCGCCATCAACGGCTATGCACTGGGCGGAGGATGCGAACTGGCGCTGGCCTGCACCCTGCGGACAGCGAGCGATAAGGCCAAGATCGGCCTGCCCGAGGTGACCCTGGGGATCATCCCCGGGTACGGCGGCACACAACGTCTTCCTCGCATCGTGGGCGGGGGCCGCGGCCTGGAGATGATCCTCTCCGGGAAGCCCGTGGATGCCGAGGAGGCGTATCGCATCGGTCTGGTGAACCAGGTCTTTCACCACGAAGAACTCCTGGGCAGCACCGGGAAGCTCTTGAAGAGGATCCTGGCCAACGGACCCCGGGCTCTCCAGTTCGCCATGGAGGCCGTCTACCGCGGCCAGGACGGTTCCCTCGGGGCAGGCCTGGGCATCGAGGCGGACCTCTTCGGTACCCTGGCCGCTTCCGAGGACCGGAAAGAAGGGCTCACCGCATTTCTGGAAAAACGAAAGGCCGAGTTCAAGAATAAGTAGTTAAACAGGCCAAAAACAGGCCACCTGACTCGCTTCATTCCGGGTGGCGCCGGCCTGGGAAGCGGGGTCGGCGGCGGACATTTATACCCGGATCCAGGCACCGATACCGGGAATCTCCGCGCATCCTTTCCCCCGGCCGGCTTACCTGTTGTGAGTCATGCAGTTAGAGGAATGACTTTGAATTCAGCACAAAGGGGATAACTCTTTCCAAAACACAACATATTGCGTATCCTATAGGATCATAATGATGTTGTGACTGGGAGTCAGATGTCCTCCTCCTCGGAAGCTAGCAGCTTGAGCATGTTGTTTCTCGGCGATCAGATGGAAATAGAATACGAAGCAGTTCACGACGGCAAAAAGATCTTCAAAGTCAGAAAGACCGGAAACAAGCCCCTGTTCACAGGCACACTGGAACAATGCAAGCGGTTCATTGACGTGTACAGGGAAAAAATTCTCAAGCAGACCGGTTGATTCCCATCTAATGGCGCTCCAGATGGCGCTCGCGCTCTCCTCAAATCATCCCTCCCTCCAGGAAGAACGATCCGCGATCCCTTACGGATCGAAATTGAACGTGGTCTTCATGTGGATGCGGTTTTCGGCCGCGTCTCGACCCGGCGCCAGTGTCAAGGCCAGGGTGTGGAGGACTCCGAGGTGCTTCACCATGGGCCCCACCACCTGATCCGTCCTCCGTTTCAGCTCATTCTTGATGTTATCAGACCATCGGGCCATCTGGTCGTCGACCCAGGCCTCCTTTTCCCGGGGGTTTTTCAAGTGCCGGTAGCTTCTGGCCTGAAACTCCAGCATCTTCCGCTTGGCCAGCGCATTATCCAGCTGTTTGCTGAGGGAGGCGGCCTGGGCCCATGAGGGGGCCATGTCGTCCACCCACCCGAGCGACCTCCGCACATCCAGGAACAGGAAGAGAGAGGCGGTCGGATCCAGGACTCTTCGGCCCTTGAACAGCGCATCCACTTCTCCGGATCGATTCAGGCCGTAGCGATCCGGATCGAGGTGAATGTCGGCCATGCGTCGCAGAAAGGGAGCCGAGGTCGAAAAGGCCAGCAAGTTGCCGAACCGGGCGAAGGAGGGGGCGACCACGTCCTCATAGGGATTGTTCTGGAAGTCGTAGAACATGAGATCCACATCCGGCCGCGGCTGTTCGAGGCGTACGTCGCGAACCGCCAGGTCTTCCTTCAGCTGATCAAGGATGTCATGGTGGAGGATGTTCTGCCAGAGCCGGATGTCCTCCATTCGAAATACCAGGGTCACTCCGGGCCAGGGAGGATTGGTGGGAGCGCGGTCGAGTTCCTGTCGGTTCAGGAAGAGGGCAAAGCCCGTGCCCAGGGTTCCGAGCCACCGATCGAAGAGGTTGTGAAGGCTCTTCAGGGTCGTAGGGCTCAGGGCATCTTCCACCAGCTTGCGGGTTTCAGGATCGAGGGAATCCTCCACGAAGGCGGCCGCCTCCCGCGGCTTCAGGTGGAAATAGGCCATGGCCATGAGCTCGCGGGGGGCAAGCTTGAGGAAGGGCTCCATGTCGCGGCGAAGGTCCGGCGACGGGGAGGCGAGAAGGGAGGCCTGAAAGGGGCGGAAGGATCCGGGATGAAAGTCCGCATCCATGGCCAGGTGAGGGGATCGGGAGAGGAAGAAACAGCCCTCGAGGCCGGTGAGACCTGCAGGGTCCACGGCCTGAAGGAAGATCCTGGTCAGCTCGTCGAGGGTCGGAGGCACCACGAAACGGGACCAGAGGGCTGCGTGGTGGCCGGGCTCCGGGCTCATGCGGAATCCGACCGGATTGCCCTCGCCTCCGGGGCGATTCCCCACGCGGTGAGAAAACCCCGTGCCTTTCCCGTCGGCCAGGGTGCGGGCGGTCTCCACCAGGTTCAGATTTGATCCCACCACCAGGACGTCCCGGAGGCGGGTCATGTAGAGGTCCTGGGTCTGCCCCCCATCCGGGAGGCGTATGTTGAGAACTTCTGATTTTTCCACACTCTGGATCGGAAGATTCATGATGTCCCGGAACATCTCGTGCTGGATGAGGGCCATGTAGGCCTTGGCCATGAAGCTGAGGCGAAGATAGAGCAGGAAGTCCGGCGGGGCGTCTTTCCGGAATCGGAGGCCGAGACCGATTTCCCGGCCGGCCACCTCGGCGAGGGGATCCACGCGATAGTCGCTCTCCACCACATTGAGCTCGGCGAACAGGTCTTCCAGGCCTGCAGCCGCTCCAGACTGGCGCCACTCCGGAGATCGGATCCAGATCTGATAGGCACGGGTTGCGGTCAGCCGTTTCCAGAAATCGGTCTTCAGGAAGCCGGCCGCCTCCTCGTCAGCCACCTCCTTGGCGGCGTAGAAGTTCATGGAGTCGGGCACGATGGCATCCAGGGATTCCAGGCCCCCTTCGAAGGGATTCAGGATGAAGATGCTGAAAGCCACCACGAGGAGCAGGAGGATCGCCAGGACGGAGAGGATCGTCCATTTGAGAATGCGATACAGCAGGACGCTCATGATCTGGCCGGGCTCCGTGCGGGTAAGCGGATCACAGGCGTCCCGGGTACGAACAAGAGGCGGAACCGGGACGCTCCTGGTGCTCCTGAGACGGGCATCCCGCTTAAGTCTTCCCCAAAATCCTGGATCAGAGCCGCCCTCCTCCGGTTTGAATCCTGTGGAAAAACTGGCGCGAGGCTCCCTCAGGAACTGCGGGTGACCGCCTCCCGGACGGCGAGGGCCTTCCGGAGCAATCCTTCCAGGTCACCCAGCGGAATCATGTTGGGGCCATCGCTCAGGGCCGTGTCCGGGTCTGGATGCACCTCCATGAACAGTCCGTCGCACCCCGCGGCCACGGCCGCCGCGGTCAGGGTGGGGACCATCTCGCGGCGCCCCCCTGAGGCCGTGCCGAGGCCTCCAGGGAGCTGGACGCTGTGTGTGGCGTCGAATACCGCAGGGGCGCCCAGGCTCCGGAGCACCGGAATGGAGGTCATGTCCACCACCAGGTTGCCGTAGCCGTGGGTGGTGCCTCGCTCGGTGAGGGCAACCCGGGAAGTGCCTCCGGAGTCCCGGATCTTATCGATGACGTTCTTCATGGCCGACGGAGCAAGGAACTGCCCCTTCTTGACGTTCAAGGCCTTTGCCTGCCGGGCCGCGGCCACCAAGAGGTCGGTCTGCCGGCAGAGGAAGGCCGGGACCTGAACCACGTCGAGCACCCCGGCCGCCGACGCCACCTGACGGACCTCGTGCACGTCGCTCAGCACCGGGACGCCCGCTTCCTTCTTGATGGACTCCAGGATGGCGAGGCCCCTGTCGAGACCCGGGCCGCGAAACGAGTCCAGGGACGTTCGGTTGGCCTTGTCAAAGGAGGCCTTGAAGATCCACGGGATGCCCAGAGGTTCCACGGTATCCCGGATCATCTCGGCAATCCGCAGCGAGAAGCCCTTCTCCCGGGCCTCGTCCTCGATGACACAGGGGCCGGCGATGAGAAAGAGGGGTCTCTTCGTTTCAGAATCGACCGGAAGGAACAGATCCAGGATGTTCATGGGAGTCAATTTCCTTCAGTCTCGATAAAAAGTCAAGGAACCAGAAAGGGAACCGCTGCCGGCGTCAACTCGATCTCTACCGGTATTTCACCCACGTAATCGCCATCCAGCTCGTAGGGAACCGCTCCGGTGGTCGACCAGATCTTGATCCTCCTGCCCCGGGGATAGGAGACCACGGGGGGCCGGCCTCGCCGGTGTCGCAGGGCCCTGAGATACGTGAGGACGAGGCTCCACCGGCCGGGATCGTGGAGGACGCAGAGATCGAACAGTCCGTCCGTGGGATCCGCATCCGGCGTGAACTGGAAATAGGCGGCGTAGTGCTTGACGTTGCATACCACGACCCAGGCGGCATTCTCCGTGATGACCTGGCCGTCCACCTCGAGGGTCAGTGGGACCGGTCGGTGGTTCCGGAGGGCGTGGACAGTGGGAAGGAAGTAGGAGAACTTGGAAATGGAGCCGCGGCGCCGACGTTCCAGTTCCCGGACCACCTCGGCGTCGAAACCGACACCGGCCACCGAGACAAAGCGTCGATCCCCTGCGCGACCCAGGTCGAAGCGACGGACCGAACCCTTCAGGATCAGGCCGGCTGCATGTTGCGGCTCCCGGCTCAGGTCCAGCGTTCTGCCCAGGAGATTGGCCGTGCCCGTGGGCAGGACCGCGATGGGCACGTTGAACCGTGTGAGGCCCGAGAGAACCTCGCCCAGGGTGCCATCTCCTCCCACCACGGCCAGCCGTCCGACGTCGGGTTCCAGGCGGGCTGCGATTTCCCGGCCGTGGCCCGGTTTTCGGGTGAACTCCACCTGGACATCCTCTCCCGCTTGTTCCAGGAGATCCGCCAGATCTCCGGCGGCGGCTCGTCCCTGACCCTTTCCGGATACGGGATTGGCCAGGATCAGAACCCGGGATGTGGATTTCGTCATGGAATCGGATGGTATCCGATCCGCCCTGATTTTTCGACCGGAACCCTTTTTCTGCAGCCTCTTGCCAGCAGGCGCGAGGCGCCTATCCTATCAGGCTGTGGAGCACCCGGCGCGAGGCCGGAACGAGGATGATTTCGACACGGTTGGAACGGCGGGTGCGATGATACACCATGCCGAAACTGTGGTTTGATTCGTGGATCCGAACATGAACGGACATGGGCAATACGCTCCGATTCGAGACCGGATTCCTCCATGGCCTGACAGGGTATGGATCGGTCGAGGCGTTCGTGTGATTCAGGGGAGGGCGTCTCGGTCGTGAAATTCGCCGTTGTTCTCGTGGAAGGGCTGGATGACCTTCCCGTGGCTGAACTCGACGGGCAAACCCCGCTGGAGCGGGCCGTGACTCCCGGTATGGACAGCCTGGCCGCCGAGGGCGTCGTGGGGCGGTTGAATCTCCTCCGGCGGGTTGCCGGAACGGGCACGGAAACGGCACTCTTCTCGTTACTCGGCGGGAATCCGGAGAAGGAAATCCCCGGACTCGGTGCTTTCGAGGCGTTTGCCACCGCCTTGCCTCCGGGAGGAAGGGGACGGGTTGCTGCCGCTCGGTTCGTTTCCCGGTACTACGGTCAGATCATCGATCTGGAGGGGGGTAGTATTCGCGATCAGGAGGCCAGGTTGCTGGTCGAGGCGATGAACGAGGCCCTGGGTGCCCCGGGATTCGAGCTGGTCCACATTACTGGGAATCAGTGTCTTCTGCTCCTGGGCGAGGAGGGGGGCGAGCTTCCCCTGTGCACAGCCCCGGAGTTCTGCGTGGGCAAGCCTCTCGCCGACCACCTTCCGCGGGGCCCGGGGGGGCATCGACTTTCGGCGCTGGTTCAGGCTTCAGAGGAGATCCTGGACGCCAACGAGGTCAACCAGGTGCGATGTGACCTGAAGGAAAATCCAGCCAACCTGCTGTGGGTCTGGGGCGTCGGGGATGTGCCCATCAACAACCGATTCCTGGAGGCAAAAAACCGGAAAGGAGCCATGGTCACCCGGGACATCTGGGCCGCAGGCATGGCCATGGCCCTGGGACTGGATCCGGTGGGGCAGGTCCGGGGCGTGGTGGTGGACCTGGATGCCCTCGGCCGGGAAGCTGCCCTGGCCACAGAGGGATTCGAATTCGTGGTGGCCCATTGTTCCGGACCGGCGCGCGCCGGACTCCAAATGGACCCGCGGGAAAAGGTGCGGCGCATCGAGGAAGTGGATCGCCGGGTCGTTGTCCCGCTCAGGGATCGGTTGGACCGCGAGCAGGACCGACTGGCGGTGATATCGGGCTATCGAGTCTCCAGCATGAGGGGGGAAGTCCAGGCCGGAAACAATCCCTTCGTGCTCTGGGGGAAAGGGGCCGAGGGGGGCCTTCCCGGACGGATTTTCACGGAATCAGAGAGCCAGTCCTCGAGACTCGAAGTGGCGTCCGGAGGGCAGTTCCGGGAATTTTTCTTCTCCACGCGTTGATCCTCGATCCTCATTGATTTCATCCCGAGACTGGAGTTGTTGCACGACCGCTCTGTTTCCCTGTTGCACATTCGCGCTGTTTTTGTGGGGCCGATCGGGAACTCGACCGGGGTGGGCCTGGTAACTTCTTGAAGATCAGGCGAATACAGCGTTTTTTCCGAATATTGCCGGTTTGGTATGTCGGTTGCTCAAGCAGGGCCAGTGCGGAGTTGAACGGCGAACGGAAGAGCTCGAGTAGACAGGAGAAGAAATACAATAGATTCCGGAATGTATATATGGAGAATTATGACCCCGATTTTCTAGACCCCAACCTCAAGCGTCCGGGATCTAAAGGGGCAGAGGATTAACCCTCCTCTGCTCCTTATCTTTTTGGGGTCTGCTTCTTACGGAGGATCCCGGCGCAGGGCGGTTCTTTTCGTCCAAGTCGCGCGCTCGAAGGGCCGGTGGAATCTGAACGCAGAGATGTGAATATGTTCTCGCGCGGCCTGTGAAGTTCCGGACGGTTACCGCCCGAACTTCCACCCCCTGAGTCTGGCGGCGTCCTCGGAGGAGAGAGTGAGGTCCAGGACCAGGAACTTCTTCTTCTCGTACTTCTGTTTCAAGGCGAGGTGGAGGACCGCCGTGGCCAGTGTCTTGCCCGTCGGTGGGTGGAAGGTGAGCTTTGATTCGTCAATCTGGTTCCGGACGACACGGATGAGGGGGTTCGGGATGGCGGCGAGAGGCTTTCCACTGGCATCCACGAAGAGGATGCGGTCTTCCTTGGAATAATCTGGGATGCCGAGTTCCTTTTCGCCTGCCGCCTTGCCTCCGGGCTCCTCCTGACCTTCTTTCTTACCGGGCTTCTTTTTCGGATCCTTTTTTCCCGAGGGTTTCTTCTTGCCCTTGTCTTTCTTCTTCTTGTCTTTTTTCTTTTTAGATCGGTCCTTCTTCCCCTTGGCCTTCTTCTTTTCCTCCGCCTTTTCCTTCCCCTTCTTGTTGGGATCGATGAAGGTTTTGAATCCCTTCTGGAAGAAGATACCGTAGTTCCCCGCCTTCAATGGCGGATCCGTGAAGTCGATATCGGTGTGCAGGATACCGATGAAGATCCGGCCCTTTTCCTTCTTGAGCTTGAGCTTGTTGGACTCACTGATGAGTCGCTTCTTCGAATCGTAGAGGTGGTCTGTGATGTTGACGAAACCGAGCCAGCTGTATTCGTTGATGACGGGAAGGCTCTTGACCTTTTCGTCGTAGACCACCTTTTGCGCACAGGCCACGTGGTCCAGGTCGAGCTTGGTGATTCGTTTATCCCAGACGCTCTGGAACAGGTCGCCGGCAATTTTGTTGAGTGCTGACCTGCCGAGCTTGACGTCTTTTGCGCACCGGAAACCGATGGCATCGGAGGCTTCCCTTTTATTCCAAGGGTAGCGGACGGCAATCCGGAGGCTTTCCTTGAACATCTCCCCGTACGCGCCGCCCTTGATCACGGCCTTGTTGGGGTTTTCGACCGGGCTGAATCTGAAGCCTTTCCTCTTGGGTGCATTGTTGTGGGGCTTCCAGGAATCGGAAGTGTATTCCAGGGCATTGCCGGCCAGGTTCATGATGTTGTAAGGGCTTTTCCCCTTTTCAAAAGCCCAGACGGGAGTGAGGCCTTCGGGTTTCATGTCCACGTTGAGTTTCGGGTCCGCCCAGTAGAGAGCCCAGTTGCAGCGATCCTTGTCTTGATCGGTGAACGTGCTGCCCCAGGGGAACCATCGAGTCGGGTTGTCGCCGTTGGCCGGACCGCGGCCGGCTTTTTCGAATTCCGCCTCGGTGGGAAGCCTTTTGCCCATCCACTCCGAGCAGGATTTCGCCTGGAAGAAGGTGATGCCCGTGACCGGCATGAACATCGCTTCCCGGGGCTGGCCCCTGTCCACGGCGCCCGGTGGAAAAGCCAAGTCCATGTGGATGCGGTTGAACCGGGTGAGTTCTTCCGGCTTCAGGTCTTTGATCCCCTTGGCGCTCAACCTGGCGGCTTCCTTGGTAACCTGCCGTCCGAGCCAGAATACCTGGTCGTAGAAATCCTTGCTCTGGATCATGGTGTTGAGCGCCTCGATCACCTCGATCTTTACCGTCTCGTCCAGAGCCTGTTCCTTGCGGGCCTTCTCCAGCTTCGCTTGCAGGGCCTTGTCGAGCAGTTTCCAGACCCGGTTCCCAGGTCTGGGGGTGACTTTTTTCGATTCACGGGGCTTGATCGAGTTGATCACACCCTTCCAGTTATGGACCTCGTCCATGTGGAGCAGCTGAGTGGACCCGGGGAGGCGGTCTCCACGCCAGTAGAGAAGGTGTTCCCTGGGAAGCTTGGGCGCCAGGGCGCCCACGGCCTTCATGTAGCGGTGGTACTGGATATTGGTGAGTTCGAAGCGGTCGAAGTAATAGGCGGGGATCTCTATGATTCGGTGCTTTTGCTCCACGAGCTCCCGGTTCAACTGCCTCCAGAACCGCTTCTTTTGGCGAGGGCCCACCTTCATGTACTTCTCGATTTCCTGGGCCTCCTTCAGGGTGGTGCCCAGGCAGTACTTGCCCTTGGGTATGAGAACCATTCCGGGAGGACTGAAATCGTCCTGGATGCCGGATTTCTTGTCGGCATCGCCCAGGTTCACCGGAAGTCCCCGGGTGCCGCCTTGCTGCGAGGTTGCGCCGGTCGAGAGGAAGGATGCGAATAAGAGACCTGCGGTGGTCAGTACGAAGACTCCGAACGCTCGGTACAGGATGCAGGGCATCAGGTTTCTCCAGCGATATGCAACGCAGGGACGATTTGTCCCTCGTTGGTCTTCTTTTCCCGGATACAAGCTTAGAGACTAATAAAATGCTAAACCTAACTCGAATATCTGTCAACGGCTATGGAGTATTGAGATGGTGTGCTTCTTTGATAGAATTCAGGACTGTCCCGGTCATTCTACCGGGACATGGCCTGATGAGCTCGGTCGGGATATTCCCGGAGGCCGGTTCCTGGGAAGGGCACGGCCATGATCCAGTTCCTCCGGAGTGTCCCCAGGAGGATTCGATATGTGGGCTATTTGGCTCATTGGAGGCATTCTGGTCCTGGTCGTCTTTACATTCCTGGTAAAGTGGCTGGCGCCCGAGAAATGCCCCAGGTGCAAGGTCAAGATGCGGCTTCACACCCGAAACTGTGGAAAAACCAAGAAGTACGTTTGCCCAAAATGTAATTACAGGATTGATACTGGGATCCCGATTGGACGCGGAAAGCGTTGATATTTAACTCGTTACGACGTTTTCTCGTCGTCCTGACAGGCGGCTGGGTGGAGTTCGGTCCGTGGGCGGGATCTTGACATCCATGGGGGTGTGTGGCTACAATTTCCAAGGTATGAGAAGAAGGAAACAGGGAAACCAATTCCCTTCGTGAAAAAGACTTGCGGCGGTATTACTACGTTGTGCCCGAGATCGTCGCAAGACTCGATGCCGTAATGGAATCGAGATTTGATGGTCGGAAGCGCCTTCTTGTTCGTATGATGTATTGATGTCTCGGTTGTAGGGCTTTCTCGGAAAGAAACCCAAAGGAAGTCCGGAGTCACCGGGGCGGAATTGACAAGTGAATACAAGATAATAACCCAGGGAATATCAGTCCGCTCGGATCATCAGCACTCTGCGGCGTTCTACGGTACTTCCACACACATTGTCCTACTATCTCTCAATTTACTTCATTTACCCCCTTAGAATGCCTGGAACCCCGGAGTGTGAAACACCCCTAATCTCAACGTGATCTTTTCGGAATGGTATTCCCTTTTTTTGTACGTTGCTCTAACAGCCTGTAGGTAAACGCAGGAGCTCGATCCCGGTTTCTCCGGAACCAATCTCAAGGGGGGATCCGGGACCTTGATCCGCGAGGCAGCGATCCAGCGTACGTTCTGAAGACTTGATGACATGAAAATCCGAAAAGACCGGGCCGGTGAGGAAGCTCTTCTGGCGCATCGCGACTACGTTTTCGAGGTCGGGGAGAGTGTCAAGAGCATCCGACTGGACCGGTATCTTGCTGGGAAGTTTCCCAACTTCTCGAGAACGTATCTCCAGAAGCTGATCCGGGACCGGGCAGTCACCGTGAACGGCCCTGTCGTGGACAAGGTCCGTCATCCCATCGAAGTTGGGGACCACATCGTGATCCGGGTTCCCGGGGTGGCCTCCTTGGATCTGATGGGCGAATACATCCCCCTGAACATCATCCATGAAGACGAGAGCCTCGTGGCCATCAACAAACAGCCCGGTCTGGTGGTACATCCTCCCGGGCGAGGTTCCAATGCCGGAACCCTGGTCAGTGGCCTCGTCTACCACTTCCAGAAAAACCTGAGCACCGTGAGCGGCCCCCTACGGCCAGGTATCGTCCATCGCCTGGACAAGGACACCTCCGGAATCATGCTGGTGGCCAAGAATGATTCAGCCCATTTCAAGCTGGCCCGGCAGTTCCACGAGAGGTGGATCAAGAAGGTCTACCACGCCGTTGTCCAGGGAGAACTGGAGCGGGACGAGGATATCATCGATCTGCCCATTGCCCGGCACCGCCGGAATCCGGAAAAGATGGCGGTGGATTTCAAGAACGGAAAATCCGCCCAGACGCATTACAAGGTGAGGGAGAGGTTCAAGGGGTATACCTGCGTGGATATGTTCCCCAGAACAGGACGGACCCACCAGCTCCGGGTGCACATGATGTACATCGGTCACCCCATTGCCACCGATTTCCTCTATGGTCGCCAGCGGGTCATCTTTCAGGACGAATTTCCGACCGATCCCACGGATCCGAACGCCCCTCCCGATGACCGCATCATCATTGCCCGGCAAGCCCTCCACGCCCACAAAATCACCCTCCAGCATCCCCGAACCGAGGAGACCCTGACCCTGGAAGCTCCTCTTCCCGAGGATATCCGGGAGCTTCTTGATAACCTCAGGAGAGTCAAGAGGTTACAGAAGGAGTAGGCCGAATCTGTCCGGGTGGGCGCCGGCCGCACGATTCCTCACCCTGGATTGCATCCTCTTGAAAGCCCCTCTCTCCACCTTAATATTGTTTGCTCGACTTTATTCCCGGGCAAAACCGGCGTTTAATACCGCTGGTTAACAAAGACCCCATTCCCGAAAGTGTTCCATGAGCTCAGAATCTTCCTCTGTTCAGGATGCCCTGAATAAGTGGCTGGAGGGGCCCTATGCCGAGGCCGCCAGGAGAGCCAGGCGGACGGCCCCCACCACGACTTCCTCAGGCATCGAGGTGCGGCCTCTCGACGTCCCGGACCTGCATGGGGCCGGCGAGGCAGGATACCTGGAATCCCAGGGATTTCCTGGCGAGGCACCCTACACCCGGGGTGCCACGGCCACGATGTACCGGGGAAAATTCTGGACCATGCGGCAATATGCCGGTTTTTCCTCGGCCCGGGAAACCAATCAGCGGTTCAAGTTCCTGCTCCAGCAGGGCCAGACCGGACTCAGCGTTGCGTTCGATCTTCCGACCCAGATGGGGTATGCCCCGGACGACGCTCTGTCCGTGGGCGAAGTCGGCAAGGTGGGCGTGAGTATCGCGAGCCTCCAGGACATGGAGATGCTCTTCGAGGGGATTCCCCTCGATGAGGTGAGCACCTCCATGACCATCAACACCACCGCCATCGTTCTTCTGGCCCAGTACGTGGCCCTGGCCAGGCGGCGCGGGATTCCACTGGACAAGCTGCGGGGAACCCTCCAGAACGATATCCTGAAGGAATACGTGGCCCGGGGCACGTTCCGGTATCCCGTGGAGCCCAGCATGAGACTGGTGACGGACATCATCCAGTTCTGTGCCGAGCATCTTCCCCGATGGAACCCCATTTCCATCAGCGGCTATCACATCCGCGAGGCCGGTAGCACCGCCGTTCAGGAAGTCGCCTTCACGCTCCTCCATGGCATCGAGTACGTGAAGGCTGCCGTGAGCCGCGGCCTGGACGTGGACGCCTTCGCGCCCCGGCTCAGCTTCTTCTTCAACGCACACAATCACCTCTTCGAGGAGGTGGCGAAATTCCGCGCCGCCCGACGGATCTGGTCCCGGTGGATCGGCGAGCGATTCCAGGCCAAAAATCCCAAGAGCCAGCGTCTGCGGTTCCACGCCCAGACCGCCGGGAGCATGCTGACCGCGGATCAGCCCGAGAACAACGTGGTCCGCGTGACACTTCAGGCCCTGGCAGCGGTTCTCGGCGGCGCCCAGTCCATCCATACCAACAGCCGGGATGAAGCCCTGGGTCTCCCCACCGCTGAAAGTGCCCAGTTGGCCCTTCGGACGCAGCAGATTCTTGCCTACGAGAGCGGTGTCACCGATACCATCGATCCCCTCGGGGGAGCGCCTTACGTGGAGTATCTCTGCGACCAGATCGAGAGCGGCGTCCTTGAATATGCTCGAAGGGTGGAGGCCATGGGGGGCATGCTCGCGGCCATCGAAAAGGGCTTCGTCCAGGAGGAGATCCGGCTGGCCGCTTACGAGCACCAGCGCCTCGTGGAGTCCGGCGATCGAGTGGTGGTGGGCGTCAACAAGTTCAGGGTGGAACACGAGGCGGAGCCGGAAGTGTTCAGGCCGGACCCCAGCGTGGAGGAAGCGGCCAACCAGAACATCGCCACGCTCAAGGCCGGTCGCGATCCGGACAGGGCCCAGGCCTCGCTGCATCGACTCGAGGAGGAAGCAAAGGGGAATTCCAACCTGGTGCCCGCGGTCATCGAGGCCGTGGAAGCCGGCCTCACCATCGGCGAGATCGGTGGGGTTTTCGAGAAGGTCTTCGGGCGGTATCGTGAAGTTCTGACCATTTGATCAACCAGTTTCGTGCAACAGAGATCGTAGTCCACACAACGAGGTGAACGAATTATGTCCAGAGGACGTATCGTGGGAGTGGATCATCTCGGTGTCGCTGTCTCCGACTCCTCGGAATCCGGGGAGGCTTTCAGAAAGGCGTTCGTCATGGATCCGGGGCACAGGGAAACGTTGCCGGATCATGGCGTCAAGACGGAGTTCTACCACGTGGGGAGCATGACCGAGATCGAGTTCATCGAACCCCTGGACGGCGAGAATTCCATCGGCAAGTACCTGGCCAGGAAGGGCAGCGGGATTCACCATATCGCACTCCGGGTGGAGGGGCTGGATGCCATGCTCGAGGACATGAAGGCCAGGGGCATCCGCCTCATCGACGAGACCCCCCGTCTGGGGGCTCAGGGAAAGAGGATCGCGTTCATTCACCCCAAATCCGTGGGCGGAGTTCTTATGGAGCTAGTGGAGCACCCTCAAAGTGAGTAATGCCGAAAAAATCGAACAGCTCCGGAAGCTCAGAGCTGAAGCAGCCAAAGGTGGGGGCGCGCAGCGCCTTCTGGACCAGCACAAGAAGGGGAAGCTGACAGCCCGGGAGCGGCTGGACCTCCTTCTCGACGAAGGGAGCTTTGTCGAAATCGATCGCTTCGTGCAGCACCAGTGCAACGATTTCGACATGGACAAGAAGAAGTTTTCCGGGGACGCGGTGGTGACGGGCCACGGCACCATCGACGGCCGGCCCGTCTGTGTCTTCGCCCAGGACTTCACCGTCTTCGGCGGCAGTCTGTCCAGAGCGGTGGCCGACAAGATCTGCAAGGTCCAGGACCTCGCGATGAAGATGGGGTGTCCGGTCATCGGGCTGAACGACTCCGGCGGTGCCCGGATCCAGGAGGGCGTGGTCAGCCTCGGCGGCTACGGAGAGATATTCTACCGCAACGTGCGGGCCTCCGGGGTGATTCCCCAGATCTCGGTCATCCTGGGGCCGTGTGCGGGCGGCGCCGTCTACAGTCCGGCCATCAACGATTTCATCATCATGGTCGAGGGCACGAGTTACATGTACATCACCGGCCCCGGCGTGGTGAAGACGGTGACCCACGAGGAAGTGGATCACGCCGGCCTGGGCGGAGCGGCGGTGCACAACACCCGGACGGGCGTGGCCCAGTTCCGCGCCGGAGAAGAGGCCGAGGCCCTGGCCCTGGTGCGCGAGATGATCTCCTACTGGCCCGCCAATAACATGGAAGATCCGCCCTACATGGCCACGGACGATCCAGAGGATCGCCGGGACGAGGAGCTGAACACCATCGTTCCGGCGGACCCCTCCCAGGCCTACGACATGTTCGAGGTGCTCCGCCGCGTCGTGGACGACGGCCGCATCCTGGAGGTGGCGCGGGAGTTCGGCCGGAACCTGTTGGTGGGTTTCGCCCGGATGGGCGGTTACACCGTGGGCCTGGTCGCCAACCAGCCCAAGGTCCTGGCGGGTGTTCTCGACATCGATGCCAGCGTCAAGGGAGCCCGGTTCGTCCGGTTCTGCGACGCCTTCAACATTCCCATCATCACCTTCGAGGACGTGCCCGGCTTCCTGCCCGGCACCACCCAGGAGTTCGGGGGCATCATCCGGCACGGGGCCAAGCTGCTCTACGCCTACTGCGAGGCCACCGTTCCCAGGTTGACCGTCATCACCCGCAAGGCGTACGGCGGTGCCTACATCGTCATGTCGAGCAAGCACATTCGCGGAGACTGGAATCTGGCCTGGCCCTCGGCTGAAATCGCCGTCATGGGCGCCAAGGGAGCCGTGGCAATCCTCTACCGGAAGGAGCTGAAGAAATCCAGCAACCGCGAGGCCGAGGAGGCCCGGCTCACCACCGAGTTCGAGACCAAGATGTCCAATCCCTACGTGGCATCGGAGCGCGGGTACGTGGACGACGTCATTGAACCCAAAGATACGCGACCGGCCCTGATCCGGGCACTGAAGTTTCTGAAGAAGAAGCGGGACCAGAATCCGCCCAAGAAACACGGGAATATACCTCTGTAGTATTTCGCAGTCGTTCCCGGCGCGAACAGCGCTCCGGGCGACAGAAACCACGGCCGAAGGGACCTTGAGATCAACATGTTCCGAAGGTTCAAGATCTGGCCCGGCGGCGGGGGCATGTTCAAGAAGGTCCTCATCGCCAACCGTGGAGAGATTGCTGTCCGCATCATCCGCGCCCTGCGCGAGCTGGAAATCGGAAGTGTCGCCGTATTCAGCGAAGCTGACCGTGAGGCACTCCACGTACGCCTGGCGGACGAGGCCTACCCCATCGGCCCCCCGCATCCTCTCGAGAGTTACCTCGACGTCGGCCGCATCCTGGAGGCGGCCCGGCGGGCGCGGGTTCAAGCCGTCCACCCCGGCTACGGCTTCCTGGCGGAAAATGCCGCCTTTGCCCGGGCGGTGGAACTGGCCGGCCTGGTCTTCATCGGGCCCGATGCCGATTGCCTGGAAATTCTCCGCGACAAGGTGAAGGCCAGGGAAGCGGCCCGGCGGGCGGGTGTGCCCGTGGTGCCCGGCGTCGAGGACGTGACCACCGACAACATCGCGGAAAAGGCCAAGGAACTCGGCTATCCCCTGCTTCTGAAGTCCGTAGCCGGCGGCGGAGGGCGGGGAACCCGCAGGGTGGTCAAGGCCAAGGAGGTGACCGACAAGTTCGAGCGGACCACGAAGGAGGCCCGGTGGGCCTTCGCCAATCCTGTCCTCTACCTGGAGCGGCTCCTGAAGCGCCCCCGGCACGTGGGTGTCCAGGTCGTGGCCGACCGGCACGGCAACGTGGTGGCCCTCCTGGAGCACGAGGCCAGCGTCCAGCGGCGCTATCAGAAGATCCTGGAGGAGGCGCCCTCGCCGGCCGTGGACGGCAAGCTCCGGAAACAGCTGTTGAAGGCTTCCGTGGACATCGCCCGGGAAGTCGGTCTCTCCAACCTCGGTTCGGTGGAGTTCCTCCTGGACGGGGAGCGGAAGTTCTACTTCCTCGGCCTCAACGGTCGTATCCAGGTGGAGCACCCGGTGACGGAGATGATCACGGGCCTGGATCTGGTGCGCATGCAGGTGGAGCTGGCCGGTGGGGCCAAGGTTCCGTTCGATCCCGACTCGGTGCCCGTGAACCAGCACGCAATCCAGCTCAGGGTGACGGCGGAGGATCCGACCCGTGGATTCATGCCTTCCCTGGGCACCATCCGGGACCTGGAGCTGCCCGGCGGCAGCAGCGTCCGGGTCGATTCGGGCGTCCACATCGGCCAGGAGATTTCCCTCTATTACGACCCCCTCATGCTCAAGATCGTCACCTGTGGCCGGGACCGAACCGAGGCGCTGAGCCGTCTCGACCGGGCGCTGGCCGAGTTTCACATGGATGGGGTCGTCACCGGCGCATCGTATCTCCGGCGTTTTCTCAGGTACAAGCCGTTCTTTACCGGAAGCTACGACGTCAACGTGTTGGATCGTTTTCTGGCATCCGTGGACGGGACCAAGCGTGACGTCGAGATCGAGACCATCTTCTCCGCAGCCGCTCTCATCGCCCAGGATCGACTGCGCCGGGGCCTCGGCACGAGCGGCTCCGGGGGGCAGTCGCCGGTGAAGCCGCAGGCCACGCGGGATCCCTGGATCTTCGCGGGGCGATGGGCCGGCATGAGGGGAGGGTTGATCCGGTGAGGTTTTACGTAACCATAGACGGCAAGGAACGCGAGGTCGAGCTGAAGAGCAACGACCAGGGCTTCAAGGTTCGAGTGGGCAACAAGGATCGCAGCGTGGACTTTCGCCGCATCTCCGCCACCAGCACCTACAGTCTCCTTGTGAACGGCAAGTCTTACGCCATATCGGCCATTCCCGAGGGACAGAACCTCGTGCTCAAGTGCAAGGGCGAGAGCTACCGGGCCGAGGTGCAGACGGAGCGGGAACGCGCCGCACATCTCATCACGGGCCAGAAACAGGCCAAGGGTCCCATGACGGTGGAGGCCCTGATTCCGGGATTCGTCTCCCGCGTCCTGGTGTCGCCCGAGGACAAGGTGATGGCTGGACAGTCCCTCCTCATCATCGAGGCCATGAAGATGCAGAATGAGGTGGTCACCGAGGTGGAGGGCGTTGTCCGTGAGGTCCACGTGGAGGCAGATCAGACGGTCCGGGGCGGGGATCCTCTCGTGACCATCGAGATCGAGTGACCGGTGGTTGCCGAAGAAACCCGGGATCCAGCTCCATGAAACTCGTGATCATCGGCCTCGACTGTCTCGTCCCCAGACTGGTGTTCGATGCCTGGCGGGAACACCTCCCGGTCCTCGACGGACTCATGCGCCGGGGCACTCATGCCCCCCTCGTCTCCACGATACCCCCCATCACGGTGCCGGCGTGGATGTCCATGATGACCTCGCAGGATCCGGGCCAGCTCGGGTTCTACGGGTTTCGGAACCGGGCGGATCACTCCTACGACAACCTTGCATTCGCCGACGCCCGCCTCGTCCGGGCCAGGACGATCTGGAACCACCTTTCCCGGGCCCGGCTCAAATCCCTGGTCATGGGCGTACCCCAGACCTATCCCCCGAAACCCCTGAACGGCGTCATGGTGTCCGGATTCCTCACGCCCGATCGCACTGCCGGATTCACTTATCCCCCGGGCCTCGAGGCCGCCCTGGACAAGGCCGCCGGGGGCGACTACGTCATCGACGTCAAGGACTTCCGCACCGACGACAAGGACAGGCTCCTGGCCGGCATCCGGGAGATGACGAGGCGCCGATTTCGCGCGTTTCGGGGGCTCTACGCCGCCGACGACTACGACTTCGCCATCCTGGTGGAGATGGGCACCGACCGCATGGTCCACGGTTTCTGGAGGTTTTTCGATGTGGAGCACCGGCTTCACGAGGCGGGAAACCCGTACGAGACGGCGTTGCTGGACTACTACAGGCTGGTGGACGAGGAGGTGGGCAAGACCCTGGACGCCCTGCCCCGGGACACCTCGGTCATGGTGGTGTCGGACCACGGGGCCAAGGCCATGCAGGGCGCCGTGTGCATCAACGAGTGGTTCATGGAAAAGGGATACCTTGTCCTCAAGGAGTCGCACGAGGCGCCCGTCCGGCTGAGAACGGAGATGATCGACTGGAAGCGAACCCGGGCCTGGGGAGAGGGGGGCTACTACGGCCGCGTCTTCCTGAACGTCCAGGGCCGTGAGCCCGAGGGCGTGATCCCGGCGCACGAAGCCGGCGCGTTCAGGGACAGACTGGCCGAGGAGCTGGCCGCCATTCCCGACGAGGAGGGCCGCCCCCTCGGCACCGTGGTCTACAAGCCCGAAGAGGTCTACCGGGAGGTCAACAATGTGGCGCCCGATCTCATCGTCTATTTCGGAGACCTCGACTGGCGATCGGCGGGCACCGTGGGCCACGGGGTCCTGCACCTGAGGGAAAACGACACCGGCCCCGACGATGCCAACCATGCCCGGGAAGGCGTTTTCATCTGGGACAGAGCCGACTGTCCAGCCGATACACCCTATACGATCTACGATGTGGCCCCGACCGTTCTGGATTTCTTCGGCCTTAAGGTGCCCGAGGAGATGATCGGCAGGGTCCTGACGACGGAGGAAGAATGAAGGGATTCACGCTCTGGTTCACCGGACTCAGCGGCGCCGGCAAGACCACCCTATCCACCGAAGTGTCGGGCGCGCTCCTGGAGCGCGGCATGAAGGTGGAGGTCCTGGACGGGGACGAGGTGCGGAAGAACCTGTCCCAAGGACGCGGATTCTCCAAGGAGGACCGGGACACCAACATCCTGCGCATCGGGTACGTGTGCAACCTCCTGACCCGCAATGACGTGGTGGCCATCGCGGCCGCCATCTCGCCCTATCGCTCGGTGCGCGATGAGAACCGCCGCAGGATCGGCCGCTACGTGGAGGTCTACTGCAAGTGCGATCTGGAAGTTCTGAAGTCCCGCGATCCCAAGGGCCTGTACGAGAAGGCCCAGCGGGGAGAGATCCAGAACTTCACGGGCATTTCTGATCCCTACGAGGCCCCGGACAGGGCCGAGGTGGTGGTGGACACCGGCCGGGAATCGGTGGAGACGTGCGTCCAGCGCATCCTGCACACCCTGGAGAAGATGAACTACATCCCCGTCGTGGAGGGGGCCGGGTACAGCCCCGAGGAAGAGAAGATGATCGCCCGCCGGCTCGAGGATCTCGGATATCTTTGATCCGAAGTCACGCCCCATTTTTTGCTCGAATCGAGCTATTTTCGGGCCGTGAGGCGCTTCACCGCACTAAAATTGCTCGGATTGAGCTAAAAATGGGGCGTGAGGTCGTCGGCCCGCAATAAGGGCCGGCCCGCGGTTGTTGCTCGAAGGACATGCATGAAAATCCTGATCCTCGGTCTCGACGGTGTGCCACGCCGTCTCCTGGAACACCTGGCCGCCACCGCGGTGATGCCCGTGTTCCACCGCCTGATCGGGGAGGGTGTCCTTCACGACCTGGCCGCCTCCATCCCGGAGATCTCCTCGGTGAGCTGGACCAGCTTCATGACCGGCACCAATCCGGGCACTCACGGCGTCTACGGCTTCACCGACCTGATGCCGGGCACGCGGAAGATCCGGTTTCCCCGCTTCCCCGACGTGGTCGCCCCCACGTTCTGGGACCGCCTCGGTTCCAGAGGCCTGCGCACCGTGGTGGTGAACCAGCCCTCCACGTATCCGGTGCGACCCGTGTCCGGCGCGCTGGTCGCCGGGTTCGTGGCCCTGGACCTGGACCGCGCCGTGTACCCCGCAACGCACCTCGCGCCCCTGGAGAAGATGGGGTATCGCATCGACGTGGACAGTCGTCGAGCCCGCCACGACAAGGAAGGCCTTCTCGAGGATCTGGTCAGCACGCTCGCAGTGCGGGAGAGGGCTGTGGACCACTTCTGGTCCCGGGAGTCCTGGGACCTGTTCGAAGTGGTGGTGACCGGCACCGACCGGCTCCAGCACTTCCTGTTCGACGCCCTGGAAGAGGAGGGCCACCCGCTCCACGCCCGCGTTCTCGACTACTATCACCGCGTGGATGCCATGGCCGGGCGTCTGGTGGATCGATTCCGGAACGACTGCAAGGACGGGGCCTTCTTCGCCCTCTCGGACCACGGTTTCACCCGGTGTCGGCAGGAGTTTCGCATCAATGCCTGGCTTCAAAGCCACGGCTACCTGGAATACACGGACGGGGATCGGACATCGCCGGAGTGCCTGGCGGAATCCACGCGGGTCTTTGCCCTGGACCCGGGCCGCCTCTACTTCACCGCCCCGGGGGTTGAACTCGAGGACGAAATCATCGAAAAACTGGTGGGCCTCACCTTCGAGGGGGAGCCCGTGGTCCGGGCCGTGCACCGGCGGGCCGACATTTACCAGGGGCCACTCGTCACGGCAGGGCCCGACCTGGTGGTCCAGACCCTGGATGGCTTCGACCTCAAGGCGACTCTCCGGGAAGACCGAGAAAACGGGGTGTTCGTGGAACCGGCCATGACGGGCATGCACAATCCCGAGGCCTTTCTCCTGGCCGACCGTCCCTGCGGAAAGGCCCTCGGCATCGAGGATCTGGCCGCACTCATTGAAGCGCGCTACGAATGAGAGCAAACACACGCCTCTTCGCCCCTGGTGTGGCCGTAGTCCTGGCGCCGGTGGGGGTGCTCTGCATGGCTGATCCGGCCCTGGCCTACGTCGGGCCCGGGGCGGGCTTCGTCCTGGTCACCTCGTTTCTGGTGGTCACCTGCGCTCTGGTGCTGGCCGGCGTCTACCTGGCGGCCTGGCCCCTGCGCCTGGCCTGGCGCCTGGCCCTGGGGCGGCGGGCATTTGCCCGGGCCAAAGTCCGCCGGCTGGTCATCCTCGGCCTGGACGGCCTGGACGCCGGTCGGGTGCAGGACTACATGGGGGAGGGCAAGCTGCCCAATCTGGAAGCCCTGAACTTCCTGCCCCTGGCCACGACCCTGCCGGCGCTGTCGCCGGTGGCGTGGTCCACCTTCCAGACCGGCCTGGAGCCCTCTTCTCACGGGCTCTTCGACTTTCTCCGGCCGGCCCGGCCCGCGTACGCCGCTGAACTCTCCTCGGTCACCACCACGGTGGCGCCCAGGACCCTCCGCCTGGGGCGCTATCGCATCCCCCTGGGCCGGCCGCGGATCCGGCTGCGCCGCCATGGGGTGCCCTTCTGGAAGATCCTCGGCCGCCACGGCATCTTCTCGGCCGTGGTCCGGGTACCCATCTCCTTCCCGCCCGAGAAGTTCCGTGGCGTGGCCCTGTCGGCCATGTGCGTCCCGGATCTCCGGGGCACCCAGGGCACGTTCACCTGCTATTCGGCCTCGGACGGAGAGTCCGCGCGGTCCGAGGGTGGGGTGCACGTGCCGGTGAAGGTGGACGGCAACCGGGTCCAGTGCGAGCTGATCGGTCCGCCCGATCCCCGGACGGCCGGGCATCCGCCCCTCGTCGTGCCCTTTCAGGTGGACCTGGATTCCCCGGGCGGCGGCGCTGTGCTCTGCATCCAGGGCCGGAAGGAAACCCTCCAGCCCCGGCGGCATACGGACTGGATCAAAGTGGTGTTCCGGGCCGGCCTGGGGGTCAAGATCCGGGGTCTGGTCCGGTTCTGCCTCATGGCCGCGGGGCCCGAGTTCCGGCTCTACGCCTCTCCTGTGCACTTTGACCCGGAGAAACCCGCCCAGCCCATCTCCCACCCCGCCGCGTATTCGGTCTATCTCGGTAAGCGCCTGGGCCCCTTCGCCACCCTGGGCCTGGCCGAGGACACCTGGGCCCTCAACGAGCGCGTCCAGGCCGAGGATACCTTTCTGGACGGCACCTACCGTATCCACGCCGAGCGTGAGGCCATGTTCTTCGACGCCCTCGACATGGTCCGGCGCGGCCTGGTGGTGTGCGTCTTCGACGCCTCGGACCGCATCCAGCACATGTTCATGCGCACCCTTCACGAGGACCATCCTGCCAACCGCGGCAAGGAGGTGGAGGCGTACAGCGGCGTCATCGAAGCCATGTATCGACGCATGGACGATCTGGTCGGGCGAACCCGGAAGCGGCTCCGCAAGGGCGACGCGCTCCTGGTCATGTCCGACCACGGCTTCGGCGCCTTCAAGCGGGGTATCAACCTGAATGCCTGGTTGAAGGAGGAGGGGTATCTGCACATGAAGACCGGCTGCGAGGCGGGCGGCGCCTGGTACGAGGGCGTGGACTGGAGTCGGACCCGGGCCTACGCCCTGGGTCTCTCGGGCATCTATCTCAACCGCCGGGGTCGCGAGGCCCGGGGAGAGGTGGACCGGGAGGAAGCCGTTGCGCTCAAGGCCGAGTTGTGCAAGAACCTCGAGGCCCTGGTGGACCCGGACCATCCAGATCGGCGGCCCGTGCTGCGTGCCTACGATACGGACAAGATCCAATCCGGCCCGTACCGGGACGAGGCCCCCGACATTCTTCTCGGGTATGGCGAGGGCTACCGCATCTCCTGGAGCGGCGCGACGGGCCATACCGAGGGCCCGGTTTTCGAGGACAACACCCGGTCCTGGAGCGGCGACCACTGTGTGGACCCGAGCCTGGTGCCCGGGGTGCTGTTCTCGACCCTGCCCTTCGAGGCGGATCGGGCGCACATCAAGGATCTGGCGCCCACCGCTCTGGATCTCTTCGGCGTCCGGGCCCCTACGGCCATGAAGGGAACCCCCCTGTTCGGGAGGTCTGAACCATGAAACAAAGCGTCATGTCATCCGGCCTGGGCCTCATCGCAATGGTGGCGGCCGGGGTCCTCCTGGCTGCCTGCGGACGCGGGAGCGATCCTGCCGCCACGGACCAGCGGGTCATCATCATCGGCATTGACGGTATGGACCCCAAGCGGATCCAGAGCCTCATGGAGGCGGGAAAGATGCCCACTTTCTCGGGACTGGCGGCCCGGGGCACCTTCCAGCGCCTCGCCACCAGCGTCCCGCCCCAGAGTCCGGTGGCCTGGTCCAACTTCATCACGGGCATGAATCCCGGGGGCCACGGCGTCTTCGATTTCCTCCGGCACGATCCCCGGAACTTCTCCGTGTCCCTGGCCACCTCCCGGGTGAAGAAGCCCGGCCGGTTCCTCGGCATTCCCATGGGCGGGGGCATGGTGAACCTGAGACAGGGCAAGGCGTTTTGGGAGTATCTGGAGGACCGGGGCATCCCGGCCACGGTGTTCCGGGTGCCGGCCAACTTCCCCCCGGTGGGGACCTCGGCGCGCACCTTTTCGGGCCTGGGAACGCCCGACCTCAGGGGCTCCAGCGGGCAGTTCACCTATTACACCGACGATCCGCCCGAGAACGCAAAGAAGATCACGGGCGGGGAGGTGGTCCCGGTGGCCGTGGAGAACCATGTGGTCCGCACCCGCCTCGCCGGCCCCCCGAATCCTTTCAGGGAGGACCGGGCGGAGGTGTCGGTACCGGTTACCGTGTTCGTGGACCCGGCGCGCAAGGGAGTCCGCATCGACGTGGGCGAGAGCAAGGTACTCCTCACGCCGGGCGAGTTGAGCGACTGGGTCCGGGTGACTTTCCCGTTCGTGCCGGCCGTGGCCAGCGCCAGCGGCATCGTCCGGTTCTACCTGAAATCCCTGGACCCGCACTTTCGCCTCTATGTGACGGCGTTGAACGTGGACCCCGCGGATCCGGCCTTTCCCATCTCCACGCCGGAGGAGGCGGTGCAGGAGCAGCACCGACACCTCGGCCCCTTCTATACCCAGGGCATGCCCGTGGATACCAAGGCCCTGCAGTGGCGGGTGCTGGACGAGGAGGAGTTCCTCCTCCAGGCCATGAGCGTCCTCAGGGAGCGCGAGCGCTTCCTGGAATACGAACTGAGGCGGTTCCGCGGCACCACCGGCTTCCTGTTCTTCTACTTCGCCACCGTGGACCTCACCAGCCACATGATGTGGAGCGCCATGGATCCGAAGCATCCCGACTACCGGGAGGGGTTGAGCGATCGGGTGCGCACCGCCATGACCACGATCTACCGGGAGTTCGACCGCATTCTCGGCCGGGTGCTCGAGGAGGTGGACGACCGCACCACCCTGGTGGTCATGTCGGACCACGGTTTCGCGCCTTACTACAGGCAGGTGCACCTCAACAACTGGCTCCTGGACGAGGGATTCCTCTGCCTCTACGATGCCGGAAAATTCGAGAAGGCGTCGCTCCAGGGCGACCAGGTGGACTGGCTCCGGACCCGGGCCTATGCCATCGGATTCAACGGCGTCTTCCTGAATCTCCAGGGTCGGGAGGCCATGGGCCGGGTCTCTCTGCGGAACCGGGACAAGGTGCTGGGCGAGATCGAGCGAAAGCTGCTGCGGTGGCGGGATCCGGCCACAGGAAAGGCGGTGGTTTCCCGGGTCTACCGATCCGACAGGGTCTACTCGGGCCCCCATGTGCATGCGGCACCTGACCTGATCATCGGATATGCTCGAGGCTATCGCGCCTCCAACGGCACGGCTCTGGGCGAGTTCGGATCGACCGTCCTCGAGGACAACCGGGATACCTGGAGTGCGGACCACATGATGGCAGCCGAGGAAGTTCCAGGTATCCTTCTTGCGAATCGCCCGGTCCTGAAGCAGAATCCCGGTCTGGTGGACCTGCCGGTGACGATCCTGGAGATCTTCGGCATTCCCAGGCCCGAGGCCATGGTCGGAGCGTCTCTGTTCAGGCAGGGAGAGTAATCCACCCCCGGATCGGGAGATTGTTTGGATGAATACCCATGTTCGGAAAGAAAGTGAAGCTGCCCGCTGACCTCTTGGAGCGGGCCAGGCACCATGCTGAATCGGCTGGATTCGGATCCGTGGACGAATTCGTGGCCCGGGCGGTGGAGAAGGAGCTGGAACGCCGCCAGGAAGACCCGAGCGACGAGGAGACCCGGAAGCGACTCGAAGGGCTGGGCTACATCTCGTAGCGCTCGTGTGAATGAATTCCTTGATCACTGCCATTCTGGACCGGATCCTCGCTCCTCTGCGGGAGGTGCACCCCGTGGTGACCCTGGCGTGCCTCGCCGGGATCACGGGGGTGGGGATGCTCCTCATCTTTCGGTTTACCTCCAATCAGCGGGGTATTGCCCGGGCCAAGGCCCGGATCGTGGGGCATCTCCTGGCCATCCGGCTGTTCAAGGACGATCCCTGGATCACCCTGCGGTGCCTGGGCCGGGCCCTGGTGAGCAATCTCGGCTACCTCCGCCACGCGGTGATTCCCCTCATGGTGATGATCCTGCCCGTGGCCGTCCTCCTCATCCACCTGGAGTCCTGGTTCGGGGGCCGGCCCCTCGGCGTGGACGAGAAAACCCGGGTGGCTGTGCGCTATCAGGCTTCCAGCCTCCGGTCTCAACCCGACGTCGCCCTGCTCCCGTCCGGGGACCACGCCTACGAGTGCGAGACCCCACCCCTTCACATTCCCGCTCTCAACGAGGTCAACTGGCGGATCCGGGTCCTCAGGGAGGGCGTTCATGCGCTGCGGTTCAAGGTCAACGGACAGATCCTGGAGAAGCGCCTGGTGGCGGGCGGGGGGCTGGTGCGCCTGACTCCCGTTCGCACGGGCGGGGGCCTCGTGGACGGGGTCTTCCATCCCGGGGAGCCTGGCCTGGCTCCGGGCCTGGGCCTCGAGGCCATCTCGGTGGATTATCCGGAGCGTCCCATCTCCCTCCTGGGCGTATCCATGGCGTGGTGGCTGGCGTATTTCATTATGGCTCTTGCATTTGCCTTTGTTCTGAGGAGGCCCCTCCGCGTGGAAGCCTGAAGAAGAACAACCAGGAAAATCCGCCCGAGAAAATCAACCTGGGTGAGGGAAAAGAGATCTGGAGGTAGAGAAAGTAGGAGAAGAAAATCAACCTGGGTGTGGAGAAAGGAGTCCTGATCGGTCGAGTTTCAGTATCGAGGATTTTGTACCCAAGAGAGATGAAGCGAGTGAGAATCCGATGATGAAGAACGCCCCAGCTATCGTTGCAGTGTTCATCAGGTGGGTCTGTCGGCCGCCTTGCCCCTGCCGATCTTCGGCGAGAACATCCTGGTCGGCGCCACGGGCCTCGTGGGCCACGCCACGACTTACCACCTCTCCGAGACCTTGAGGAACCTGGCCCTTACGTCCGGCGGCACCATCGACTGGGAATCGCGCCTCCGTGAGAACAAGGCGACCTCGTACTTCTTTGACCTGGTGGTCGGCACCCAGGTCCATCTCTTAGACGGAAGTTCTTGTATTGGTTTTGAATCAACTCCTGATCACTTCTCGCTTT
>CAZAKZ010000069.1:0-28321 GCA_964485695.1 uncultured Planctomycetota bacterium
GCGGATCATGCCTCAAGAGATGTCTGCGTGAGTGCACGCATTTTGGTTACGCTCTATTCAAAAGAGTCCTTTTCCCAATCAACGAATATCAAGTATCAAAACGTGATACCTCCCGCAAGATAAATTATTCGATTTTCGAGATATTTACGAAGTACTGTAAGCCACCTCACCCGGTTGGCGCCATTGTTGTCGATGAAGCAGATCCGAAACGTCGAGAATGCGGCTCTCAGCAGGGCTGGATTATCCGAGTCATCTTCCTGGCCCGGCAGGATACCTGCGATGAGAAGTCGGCGATAATCGAGGTAATCAAAACGTGCGACCCAATGATATCCTCCTTAACAGCCTGTGGACAAACTCTCGCGGACCAGAATCGGTCGCCTTCGCCACGATGAGCTCCCCGCGTGACGAGATGAGCACCAGCTTGTTGTCGGAGATGAGGTGGGCGGCCTTGCCGATTCCGCGCTGTGCCCAATGAAACCTCCCGGGCCGGGTGCGTGGATGATAAACTGTTGGCGGTAGCCGATCGTCCCCGACATTTCGGAGCCTGTCTTGTCAAGGATTGAAATCGTCGTCGCCGGCCACGTTTGTCTGGATATCTTTCCAGCATTCAACATGCACGGGTCTACCGGCCCGCCCGACCTGAAGCCCGGGGCCCTGATCACCGTGGGGCCCATCCACCTGTCCACCGGGGGGGCCGTGGCCAACACGGGCCTGGCTCTGCACCGCCTCGACGTAGCCGTGGCTCTCGTGGGGAAGATCGGTCGAGACCGGATCGGCAGCATTGTTCTCGACCTTCTCCGAGATCACGATCCCGGCCTCATGGACGGGATGATCGAATCCGGGTCCGATGCCACCTCGTATTCGGTCATCCTGGAGCCGCCGGGCGCGGACCGCACCATTCTCCACCACCCCGGCGCCAACGACACCTTCGGAGCGGACGATGTGGACCTCGAGGCTCTGGCCGGTGGGCGCCTGTTCCACCTGGGCTACCCCACGGTCATGAAGCGGCTCTACGAAAACGGGGGCCGGGAGCTGGAGACGCTGCTCTGCAGGGTCAAGGAACGGGGATTCACCACTTCGCTGGACCTGGCCGCCGTAGATCCTCGGTCCCCGGCGGCCGCCGTGGACTGGCCCGGGGTGCTGGAGCGCGTGCTGCCCCACGTGGACGTCTTCATGCCGAGCTACAAGGAGATCCTCTGCATGGGGTTCCGGGACAGGTCCGCGGCCATGGAGGAAACGAAGATCGATGCCGGCGTCCTGACCCCCCTGGCCGACAGGCTTCTCGGGTGGGGCGTGTCCATCGTGGGATTGAAGCTGGGGGATCAGGGATTGTATCTTCGTACCGGAGCCATGGGAGACTGCGCACCTGTGGCAGCGAGATCGTGGGCGCACCGGGAGCTCATCGCTCCCTGCTTCAAGGTCCGGGAAGCCGGCACGGTCGGATCGGGAGACTGCACCATTGCCGGATTCCTGGCCGGCCTGGTCCGGGGGATTCCGCTGGAGGAGGCCGCAACCCAGGCCGTGGCCGTCGGGGCCTGCAGCGTGGAGCAGGTGGATGGAGTCGGCGGGATTCCCCCCCTGGCCGAAGTCCAACGCAGAATCCAGGCGGGGTGGGAGCGGCGACCCCAGAGCATGAACCTGTCGAACTGGAGATGGATGGAGAGGGAAAACATCTGGTCGGGGCCACGTGATTCCAGGGAAGGAAAATCATGATCAGCCGGAAGCAGTGCGAGGAGGCGCAGGCGCGGGCGGCAAGGATGCTGGAAGACGCCGGCATCGCAATCACGCCGGAAGAGCGGAAGAACATCGAAGTGGCCGATCTGGGTCTGGGAGAACTCATGCGCACCGGGGTGCAGATCCTTACCTACATCAACAACGACCGCTACTGCGCCAAGGAGCTGATCCTGTTTCCGGGCCAGACCTGCCCGGAGCATCTCCATCCTCCCGTGGAGGGAAAATCCGGAAAGATGGAGACCTTCCGCTGTCGCCGGGGAAAAGTCTGGCTCTACGTGGAAGGGGACCCATCCCCCGTGGTGCACGCCCGCGTTCCCGAGGGCAGCGAGGCGGGGTACACGGTTTTCCACGAGATCGAGCTGAATCCGGGGGACCAGTACACCTTGCCACCCGACACGAAACACTGGTTCCAGGCGGCCGGGAGAGGATCCGTGGTGTCCGAGTTCTCCACGACGAGCAGAGACGAGCTGGACGTTTTCTCGGATTCGAGGATTGACCGGGTCCCGAGAATAGGATCAGATTGATATTTCTTAATCCTGCTGGGTTCATTGTGGAGGGGGCAATTTCACGGCCAAAACCTCGGCGAGACTTCGTTCATTGCGAGCCCCGCCCGGAGGAGTGCATTTAACATACTACAATTAAACATCTTATAGCATCGAAATCAGTCTCTCTTCGCCGCCAGTCCGTGAAAAGGAGAAAAATAATCAGAATTTATTAATTTAAGTTGATAATGATTATTATTACTGCTAAATCTCCTACATGGAAAACAAGAAGAACCACAGATCGACCCGGCAACGCCAGGTCGTCCAGGATGAATTGAAGAAGCTCACCTGTCACCCGACAGCCATGGAGCTGTACGAAATCGTGCGGCAGGTCCTGCCCAAGGTCAGTCTGGGCACCGTCTACCGCAACCTGGAGTTCCTGGCCCGGAACGGAGCCATCCAGAAGCTGGAGACCGGTGGCAAGGAGTCCCGGTTCGACGGAACTCCCGACCTCCATTCCCACGTGCGATGTCTGGCGTGCGGAAAGGTGGACGACGCATATCACGAACCTGAAGACCTCGCCGAGGAGAGGATCACCCACCTGAACGGATACGAGATTATAGGGCATAACCTCGAGTACTTCGGCTACTGCCCGGAGTGCAGAGAAAAACGGAAACTGGAAACACGCGAACATCTACCCGGAAGCGAGAAATACTGCGGAAAGGAAATCCGAAAATGATAGACCCGAAGATGCAGGATGCCTTCAACCAGCAACTCAATGCTGAGTTCTTTTCCTCTTACCTCTATCTCTCCATGTCGGCCTACTTCGAGTCTGTGAACTTGAAGGGAATGGCGAACTGGATGCGAATCCAGGCCCAGGAGGAAAACGCCCACGTCATGAAATTCTACGATTACATAATGGAGCGAGGAGGCAAGGTGGAGCTCGGCGCGGTCGAAGGCCCCCAAACGGAATGGAGTTCTCCCCTGAACGCCTTCGAGGATGCATACAAGCACGAATGCTATATTTCCTCCCGGATCAATGACCTGGTGGACCTGTCCATCACCCTGAAGGACCATGCCTCCAATGCCTTTCTCCAGTGGTTCGTCACCGAACAGGTGGAGGAAGAAGCAAGCGCCTCGGAAATTGTTGAGAAGCTCAAGCTCGCGGGAGAACACAGGGGCGCACTGTTCATGCTCGACAAGGAACTCGCTCAGCGAGTCTTCGTGGCCCCAGGCACTTCCGAAGCATAGAAATCCAGACGTAATAAATTTGATTCGTTGAAAGGAATATCATGAAAAATAAGTGGAAGTGTGTTTGCGGGTACATTCATGACGGGGACGAAGCGCCCTCTGCGTGTCCCAAATGCGGTGCCCCCAAGGAGCAGTTCACCCTCCTGGATGAGCAAGCCGCAAGCCTCGTGGAAAGATCCCGGAAGACGAACGCTCTGCATTGTCGCCTCCTCGACCTTGCCCGTCAAATCGAGCGCGTCTGCTGGGAGGGTATCGAAGACAACCTGGATCCCAACTGTGTAGCTGTCTTCGAGAAATCCAGGGAACGCGCTTATGAAATGATGAAGATGGCCATGGCCGAGGTCCAGGGCCATATGACCAAGGGCAAGTGGGGATAGTCGCTGGCCTCGAGGCCGGTCGATTCTTCAGAGCGAGATACAAATATCAAGTGTAGAACAATTGCGTGGATCGTTTATTCCGTGACTCAAATATCAGATGGAGATACAGACCATGACCCCTATCGTAACCCAGGAAGCGCCTGACTTCAGCGGCCAGGCCGTCATGCCGGACAACTCCTTCGAGGAGCTCAAACTCTCTTCCTATCGTGGCAAGTACGTCGTCCTGTTCTTCTACCCCCTGGACTTCACCTTCGTGTGCCCTTCCGAGATCATCGCTTTCGACAAGGCACTCGCCCAGTTCAAGGAGAAAAACACCGAGGTGATCGGAGTCTCCGTGGACTCGCACTTCACCCACCTCGCCTGGAAGAATACCGCCGTGGAGAAAGGGGGCATCGGAAACGTCCAGTACCCCCTCGTGGCCGACATCACCAAGAATATCTCCCGGTCCTACGGAGTCCTGTTCAACGATTCCGTGGCCCTGCGCGGACTCTTCCTCATTGACAATGATGGCATCGTACGTCACGCTCTTGTGAACGACCTCCCGCTCGGTCGGAACGTCGAAGAGGCGCTGCGCATCGTCGACGCCCTCCAGTTTCACGAGAAACACGGAGAGGTGTGTCCGGCGAACTGGAAGGAAGGCGAAGACGCCATGAAGCCGACGGCAGAAGGTGTCGCCGACTACCTCTCCAAACATAAATAGTCGTGATGGGAACGGGAACCGCCGGTCGCTTCAGGGCGCCCGGCGACCCGGGTATAAAGTGTTCAACAAATCGGGCACTATTTACCTTTGAAACGCACAGCTGAAACAAGGGATTGAAGGCTCATGTCAACCAAAGAACTTCAGAACCAGATCGTCGACAACATGCGCCGGTGGCAGAAGATCGAGAACGCCACCGTGTCCGCGACCAGCAAGATCATCGCAAAGACCGACAACGATATCGTGCGCCTCGTCATGGAGATCATCCAGCACGATTCAATGGTGCACCACAGGGTCCAGAAGATGATCGCCGCCAGCCTCACACACGAAACCATCTCGCTGAATCCGGACGAGCTGGAGAAGGTGTGGACCATGATAGAGGACCATATCAAGCTGGAAAAAGAGACCATCGGCCTGGCCCAGGAGGCGCTGGAGGCACTGAAGGGCAAGAAGATGGTCGTGCAGGAATACCTGCTCAAGTACCTCGAGATGGACGAGATCAAGCACGACAAGCTGCTGGAAAGCCTGGAGACGATCAAGAAGGGAATGTACCCCTACGGGTAAGTCAGAGGCAATGACTGCATCGATGACCGGACGGCAGCTCCGGCAAATGGTCCTGAAATGCCTGGAGAACGTCGACCACGAAGCACGCTTCAGGGATCTGTACCGGCACCATCCTGGACGGCGGCTGGTCCGCCCGTTGCTCTCCTTCATCCGGCGCGACGACGTGGTAAAGTGGAGGGCCGTGGGCGCCCTGGGCGCATTGACGGCCGAACTCGCCGGGACCGACCTGGAATCCGCCCGTGAGGTGGTGCGCCAGCTGATCTGGAGCACGACGGAGGAGTCGGGCAACATCCCCTGGGGTGCGCCGGAGAGCCTGGGGGAAATTCTCGCTCGTAGCGAGAGGCTGGCTGAGGAGTACGCCGATATGCTGATTTCCCTCATGCGGGAAGAGGGGAACTTCCTGGAGCACGAGCCTCTCCAGCGTGGCGTACTGTGGGGACTGGCCAGAGTGGCACAGGTGCGGCCCGAGCTGCTCAGAGAAATGGGCGCCTTGGTCCCCCTGGGTAAGTATCTCGACTCCGTAGACGGGGCGGTTCGTGGCCTGGCCATCCGGGCCATCGGCCTGCTCCAGGCGAACCGGTATCGAACGAAGGTATCCGAAGGCCTTCACGATTCCGCTGAAGTGAATGTATATCTGGATGGTGAACCGGCAATCCTCGAGGTGAGTGATCTGGCGCGTGAGGCCCTGGCCCGGCTGGAATGATTAGGAGTATCGCATGTCCTGGTTCTGGAGAACCATCTCTTCTTCCATCGGGAAGAAGCTCGTCCTGGCCCTGGCGGGCCTTGGGCTCTGTGGTTACCTGATCACCCACCTCCTCGGCGTACTCTTCATCTACGGAGACCGGGAATTCCTGGACGGGTATGCCACGATGCTCAGGGGGAGCATCCTCCTGATCCCGGCTGAGATCTTTCTCCTCTCCCTGTTCCTGGTCCACATCACCATGGCCATCATCGTGGTCCTGGACAACCGGAAGTCCAGGCCACAGGGCTACGCCGTCAGGAACACCATGGGAGCCAAGACGGTAGCGAGCTCCACCATGGTCTTGACCGGCCTGGGGACCCTGTTCTTCCTTGGGCTTCACGTCTACCTCCTCCGGTTGACCGAGCCCATGGAGGGCTCGCTCTACAAGCTGATAGTGAAGACCTTCCATGAGAACTTCCTATTCGTCGCCATCCACGTCACCGCGGTCTGCCTTCTCGGTTTCCACCTGAGCCACGGTTTCCAGAGCGCCATCCGAACCCTGGGCCTGAACCATCCGAGATTCAACCTCTTGGTTCGCCTGGCCGGGTACGGCTTCGCCATCCTCATCACCCTGGGCTTCAGTTCCGTCCCCATCTACTTGCACTTCTTTCTTGGAGAAGGCCCATGACCCTCGACGCCAGGATCCCCAGCGGACCCATTGCCGAAAAATGGAGCCGCCATCGTTTCGAGCTGAAGCTGGTCAATCCGGCCAATAAAAGGAATATCGATATCCTTGTCGTCGGCACCGGCCTGGCTGGGGCCTCCGCCGCAGCCACATTGGCCGAGCTGGGGTACAACATCCGGTCCTTCTGCATCCAGGACAGCCCGCGGCGAGCCCACAGCATCGCCGCCCAGGGCGGTATCAACGCCGCCAAGAACTATCCGAACGACGGCGACAGCATCCAGCGCCTCTTCTACGACACCGTCAAGGGCGGGGACTTCCGTGCCCGCGAGGCCAACGTCTACCGCCTGGCCCAGGTCAGCAACTGCATCATCGACCACTGCGTGGCCCAGGGCGTCCCCTTCGCCAGGGATTACGGCGGTTTCCTTGCCAACCGTTCCTTTGGAGGCGCCCAGGTATCCAGGACGTTTTACGCCAAGGGCCAGACCGGGCAGCAGCTGCTCCTGGGCGCGTACGGAGCCCTGATGAGGCAGGTGGCCGAGGGGAACGTGACGCTCTTCCCTCGCACCGAAATGCTCGACCTCATCATCATCGACGGCAAGGCCAGGGGCATCGTCACACGCGACCTGATCACGGGCGGGATCCGCTCCCACCTGGCCCACGCCGTGGTCCTCGCAACGGGCGGTTACGGAAACGTGTTCTGCCTCTCCACCAACGCCATGGGAAGCAACGTCACGGGCTCCTGGCGGGCCCACAGGCGCGGCGCCTTCTTCGCCAATCCCTGCTTCACCCAGATCCACCCCACCTGCATTCCGGTCCACGGCACCTACCAGTCCAAGCTGACGCTCATGAGCGAGAGCCTGCGAAACGACGGCCGGGTCTGGGTGCCCAGGAAAGCCGGGAACGGCCGCCTGCCCGGAGACATTCCCGAAGAGGAGCGATACTACTTTCTCGAGGAGCGGTATCCCAGCTTCGGCAACCTCGTGCCACGAGACGTCGCTTCCCGGGCCACCAAGAAGGTCTGCGACGAGGGCCTGGGCGTCGGTCCCACGGGTCAGGCGGTCTACCTCGACTTCGACTCGGCCGTCCGAAGGCTGGGCAAGGAAACCATCAGCGAACGGTACGGAAATCTCTTCGAGATGTACGAGCGCATCACGGGAGAAAATCCCTACGAGACGCCCATGCGTATCTTCCCGGCCGTGCACTACACCATGGGGGGGCTCTGGGTCGACTACAACTTGATGAGCAATTTGCCCGGCCTCTTCGTCATCGGTGAGGCCAACTTCTCGGACCACGGGGCCAATCGCCTCGGTGCGAGCGCACTCATGCAGGGCCTCGCGGACGGCTACTCCGTACTCCCCACCACCATCGGGGGCTATTTCGCAGGAACGAGTCTGTCAAAGGTCGACTCCGGCCACCAGGCCGTCCAGGAAGCAGTGGCCGTAGTTCAGGAACGCATCAAGAAATTTCTCGACATGAACGGTAATCGAACGGTGGACGATTTCCACCGGGAGCTCGGCCTCCTCCTCTGGAACAACTCCGGCATGTCCCGGAACCGGAAAGGACTCCTGGAGGCCAAGAAACGCATCCCTGAAATCCGCAGCGAGTTCTGGAAAAACGCCACCATTACCGGCACCGAGGGGGAGATCAACCAGGTCCTCGAGTATGCAGGAAGAGTCGCCGATTACCTGGAGTTCGCGGATGTCGTGGTGGAGGACGCCCTGGCCCGTGAGGAGTCCTGCGGGTGCCACTTCCGGGAGGAGTACCAGACCGAGGACAACGAAGCGCTCAGAAACGACGACGAGTTCTCCCACGTTGCAGCCTGGGAGTTCCGTGGGGTGGGCGAGACCCCGACCCTTCACAAGGAATCCCTCGTTTTTGAACACGTGGAACCGACCCGGAGGAGCTACAAGTGAGCGGCGGCATGAATTTCACCCTGAAGATCTGGAGACAGAAAAACGCCGAGACTACGGGAAAATTCGTCTCCTACGAGATCTCCGACGTCTCTCCGGACATGTCCTTCCTCGAGATGCTCGACGTCCTCAACGAGAAACTGGTCCTCGAGGGGAAAGACCCGGTCGCATTCGATCACGACTGCCGTGAAGGCATATGCGGCAAGTGCAGCATTGCCATTGACGGCCAGCCCCACGGTCGAGAAAAGGGAACCACGGTGTGTCAGCTGCACATGCGCCACTTCACGGACGGCGAGGTTCTCCACATCGAGCCGTGGCGGGCGAAATCATTCCCGGTATTGAAAGACCTCATCGTGGACCGAAGCGCTTTGGACAGGGTCATCCAGGCCGGCGGGTACGTCCTGGTGAGAACGGGAAGCGCACAGGACGCCAATGCGATCCGAGTTCCCAAGGACAAATCCGATCGGGCCTTCGAGGCGGCGAACTGCGTCGGGTGCGGAGCCTGCGTGGCGGCCTGTCCCAACGCAGCCGCCATGCTGTTCACGTCTGCCAAGATATCCCAGCTCAAGCTCCTGCCTCAGGGGGAGCCGGAACGAGAGAACAGGACGCTCACCATGGTGAAGGCCATGGATGACGAGGGCTTCGGAAACTGCACCAACCACGGGGAGTGCGAGGCCGCCTGCCCCAAGAAGATCTCGTTGACGAACATCGCCCGGCTCTACCGCGAGTACATCCGGGCGAACCTCATGACCTACGGCCGGTGAGATATCACAGCATTGAAATTCAACCGTTCACAACCACAATCCGTATGCCTATGAATATCAGAACACACCCCCCCACAAACTCTGCAAATCGACTCCATCGACGCAGAACCCTGTGAGCGAAGGTGATGCCCACGGTACTGAAGAGCGCCGCCACCACGCCGATGAGGATACACGGGAGCAGGATGGAGACCTCGAGAAAGGCCATGCTCACCCCCACCGCCAGGGCATCGATGCTGGTAGCAACCGACAGCCCCACCAGCACCCAGCCTCTCGTCGGGTCGGACTCGATCTCCTTCCCCTTCTCTGAAGACACACTCGAATACGCGTTGAGCAGCATCTTGCCCCCGATGAAGCACAGCAGGCCGAACGCAATCCAGTGGCCGACCGCGGTCACGTATGCAGACACCGACGAGGCGAGCCACCAGCCGAGCACCGGCATCATGAACTGAAAGAGCCCGAAATGAAACGCAACGCGGAACACGTGCCGCGGCGTCAGGTGGGCAATACTCAAGCCCGCCGCGATCGAAACCGCAAAGGCGTCCATGGCCAGGCCAACGGCAATTCCCAGAAGGTTCAACCAGTGCAACCGAGATGTCCTAACCGACTCCGCTTTTCACGCCGTATCCCAGCTTCATCACCTCGGCCACGAGGTGCTCGGGGTTCAGATGTTCTCCCACCACCACGGCCCGGCCGCTCGCTGCGTCCACCTCCACCGTCCGTACACCGACACATTCGGACAGAGCCCGCTTCACGCTCTCGGCGCAGTGGCTGCACTTCATTCCGGTGACCTGAAGCTCGAAGCGGTCCCCGGGCTCGGAGGTGCCGGCCTTCCGGCGGAACCACGGGACTCGGGAGAACGCCAGCACGGCCATGAGGATAACGGCTGAGGCGTGGGAAAACCAGCCTCCCACCTCGGTCAAATGTACGTGCCCGCCTGGCCCTGCCTCCGGTCCTGCCAGTGCGGGCGCCATCCAGTCCAGCACCAGGCCCCCGGCCATGGCGCTGACCGCCACGGTCAAGAGGTAGATGACCGCGATTTTCCGCCCCAGCACTTTCCAGATCGTGGTGAAGGCCGCGGCGTTGGTGGCGGGACCGGCGATGAGGAACGCCATGGCTGCGCCTGGCGAGGCGCCCATGTGCAGAAATCCCGCCGCAATCGGCACGGACGCGGTGGCACACACGTAGATCGGCACCCCGGCCGCCATCAATAGCAGGATGGAGATCAATCCGCCACCGACAACCGTCTTCAACTGATCCTGGGGAACAAGCGCCGACATCACTCCCGCAATCACCACGCCCAGGATCAGGGCCGGTGCGAGGTCACGGGGCAGGGTCACGAATCCGTAGCCGAACACGCGCCGGATCCTGGTCCGTCCCGCCTCGTCGGTACAACAGGCGTCGCTGCAGGCAGCCGGCTTCTGTTCACGGATCGTTTCTGAGCCGCCGAAAAGTTGCACCAGGGCCCCGCCGAGGACTCCTGTGATGAGGGCCGCAATCGGCCTGAACACCGCCAGGACCGGGCCCAGCAGCGCGTAGGTCACGGCGATGCTATCCACTCCGGTCTGCGGGGTGGAAAGCAGGAAGGACGTGGTGGCTGCCGGGCTTGCGCCGTGGCGCCGGATCGAGGCCGCGACCGGGATCACCCCGCAGGAGCAAAGCGGAAGGGGCACGCCGTACAGGGCCGCCCTCAGCACCGACCCCAGCCCCCGCCGGCCCAGGTGCCGCTCCACCCACACCGGTGAGACGTAGACCGACAGCACCCCGGCCACCAGGAACCCGAACAGCAGGTAGGGCGCCATCTGGCCGAACACCAGCCAGCTTTCTGCGAGGATTTTCACGGCCGTATCGAACATCTCGTCCGGGCTCCTTGATCAACCGGTAACATATATCAAGCTTTGCATTGCGGGGGGAGCGAGAAGGACGTTTTCTTCCTGGGCGCAGGGATCGACCGGATCTCCTCTGGTGCTACTCCAGCACAAAAAAGCGGGGCTCCCGGACAGCGGAATCCGGGCGGAACGTATCCGGACCCAAAACCTCTGAATTCCGGAAATCCATTGCCCATGGAGCCCTCCTGGTCGTTGATAAGGAGAAAAGGATAATCCGCATGCCTATACATGAAATCGGAAACTACAGCCTCTCCTACCTCCAGATCCTGGATGCGGAGGGGAACCTCGACGAGGCCCTCGAGCCGGACCTCACGGACGAGGAGCTTCTGAAGGCATATCGGTACATGGTGATGGCCCGGGCCAGCGACCAGCGAATGCTCAAGCTGCAGCGGCAGGGGCGCATCGGAACCTTTGCGCCCTGCACGGGCCAGGAGGCCTCGGTCTGTGGGCCAGCCCTGGCCATGCGGGAGACCGACTGGCTGGTCCCCACGTATCGGGAAAGGGGCGCTCGCCTGATGCGGGGAGAGCCCCCCACCCAGGAATATCTGTATTACAACGGGTACGAGGAGGGCAATGCCCTGACCGAATCCGTGAGCATGCGCCGCACCACGCCCACCGCCGTGATTCTTGCCTCGCAGACGCTCCACGCCGTGGGGCTGGCCTACGCCGCCAAGCTGCGTGGGGAGAAGGAAACGGCCGTGGTCACCTTCCTCGGCGACGGCGCCACCTCCCAGGGGGATTTTCACGAGGCCATGAACTTCGCTTCGGTCTGGCAGGTGCCGCTGGTCATCGTGTGCCAGAACAACCAGTGGGCCATCTCGCATCCCCGCGAGAAACAGACGCGATCCAAAACCCTCGCACAGAAGGCCCTGGCCTACGAGATGCCCTGCATCCAGGTCGACGGCAACGACGTCCTCGCGTGCTACAAGGCCACGAAGGACGCCCTGGACCGGGCCCACGACGAGGGGGGGCCCACATTCATCGAAACCCTCACGTATCGGCTGCTCATGCACACCACCGCCGACGATCCCAAGAAATACAGAAATGAGGATGAAGAGCAGAGCTGGTGGAAACGGGATCCCATCGTGCGGTTCAAGAATTACCTGAAAGAAATCAAGGGCATCCTGGACGAGGACCTCGTCGAGAAGATCCAGGGGGAGATCGACGAGGAAATCGCGAAGCACGTCGAGGCCTTCGAGACCATGAAGGATTTCAAGCCGGACGCCCCTTTCGATCACGTCTTCGCCACCCGACACGCTGTCATCGAGGAGCAGCGTGCCATGTTCCTGGCCGACCTCGAACGTGCTCGAACCCCGGAGACTCAGGTGCAGGAACAGGAGGCCACCCATGCTTAAATTGAACATGGTGCAGGCCATCAACCTCGCCCTGACGCAGGAGATGGAGAAAGACGACACCGTAGTGGTCCTGGGCCAGGATGTGGGCGTCAACGGCGGCGTCTTCCGTATCTCCGAAGGCCTGATCGAGAAATACGGTGAAGACCGCGTCCTGGACACACCCCTGGCCGAATCGGCCATCGTGGGCACCTCCATCGGCATGGCCATGGGCGGGCTGAAGCCCGTTGCGGAGATGCAATTCTCGGGTTTCTCTTACGTGGCGTTCAGTCAGATCGAGGGCAACGCCTCGCGCATGCGGTCCCGGAGCCACGGCGTCTTCACTTGCCCGATGGTCATACGCATGCCCTACGGTGGCGGGATCCGGGCCCTGGAACACCATTCAGAGAGTCGGGAGGCCACCTACGGGCACCTGCCCGGTCTCAAGGTGGTGATCCCCTCGACTCCTCGAAACGCCCGTTCCCTCCTGACGGCCGCCATCCGGGATCCCGATCCCGTCATCTTCATGGAGCCCAAGCGAATCTACCGGGCTTTCCGTGAGGAGGTGCCGGAGGAGGAAGAAACCCTCGAGATCGGCCGGGCCAGAATCGTCTCGGAGGGGAAGGACATCACAATCGTGACCTGGGGTGCCATGCTGCAGCCGTCCCTGAAGGCCGTGGATCAGGTGCAGAAGCAGCGCAGCTTAAGCATTGAGGTCATCGACCTCCTGACCCTCTCCCCGATGGATACCGTCGCCCTTGCAGAGTCGGTTAAGAAGACCGGACGGTGCGTCGTGGTGCAAGAGGCTCCCAGGAGCTTCAGTGCCAGTGCCGAGGTGGTCGCAACCCTGAACGACAAGGCGTTGACCTACCTGGAGGCACCGGTGCGGCGCGTGACGGGCTACGACGTGGTCACCCCTTATTTCGGGCGGGAGCTCCTCTACATGCCCGATGAGAACCGGATCCGCAGGGCCATCGAGGAAACCCTCGATTTCGTATGACCGGAGATTCAGCATGTACGAGTTCAAGCTTCCAGACCTGGGCGAAGGGATCCACGAGGGCGAACTTCTGAAGTGGTTCGTGAATGAAGGAGACACCATCAACGAGGACGAATCCCTTGTCGAGGTGGAAACGGACAAGGCGGCAGTGACCATCCCCTCGCCCCGGACGGGTAAAATCGTCAAGATCAACGGCAGCGTGGGAGACGTCCTCGAAGTGGGGACGGTCCTCGTCGTCATCGACGACGGGACGGGCATCGCTGCGGAGGAACCGGCTGCGGAAGCTCCGGCCGCGGAGACGCCGGAAGTGGCATCGGTGGCGGCCGTGGCTCCGGCGGCGACGGCGGCCCGGAAGAATGGCCCGATCCCGGCCGCACCCGCCACCCGGCGGCTGGCCCGGGACCTCGGTGTGGACCTCAAGGCCGTACCCGCCACCGGCCAAGGCGGCCGGGTCACCAAGGAGGACGTCCAGGCATTCCTGGACGGAGACGGCGCGGCCCGGCCTCCGGTCCGGGAGGGGAGGGTCCCGGCCGACTTCGTACCCGCCGGAGGACAAGGTCCCATTCCGCTCCTGGACCTCGAACCGCTCCCGGACTTCACGGAATTCGGTCCGGTGGAGACGGAGCCGCTTCGCTCCATCCGGCGAAAGGTGGCCCGGAAGATGGTCACCTCCATGGTGCTGGTGCCCCACGTGTGCCACATGGACGAAGCCGACGTCACCGACCTAGATGCAGCAATGAGGCGCGAAAGGGAGCGTCTGGTCGATACCGGCGCCTCCCTCTCTCTGTTGGCTTTCGCCATGAAGGCCGTGACCGTCTGCCTGAAGAAGTTCCCCTCCTTCAACGCGAGCCTGGATCCGTTCAAGGGGGAACTGATCTACAAGAAGTACTACAACCTCGGCTTCGCGGCGGATACGGACCGAGGCCTGGTGGTGCCCGTGCTGAAGGAGGCGGACCGGAAGAACGTGATGGAGATCTCCGAGGGCATCCGAGAGCTGGCGGTCGGCGCCCGCGACGGCTCCATCGCCGTTGAGGACTTCCGCGGCGGCACCTTCACCGTCAGCAACATCGGCAGCCTCGGCGGCACCGGCCTGGCCCCCACCATCAACTACCCCGAGGTGGCCATCCTGGGCATGGGCAGGATGCAGGAGAAGCCGGTGGTGCGGGACGGGGCCGTCGTCATCAGGAAGATGCTGCCCCTGTCCCTGGCTTTCGACCACCGCATCGCGGACGGCGCCGACGCCGCCCGTTTCATGAACGAGCTGGTGCAGTGCCTCTCTGACCCCGTCACCCTTCTCGTCAAGGTATGACATTTCGGAGACGACCGTCATGGTAATGGGAAGCTTGCGACAGTCCACCGAGGTGGTGGTCATCGGCGCCGGGCCCGGTGGCTACGTGGCCGCGCTCAGGGCCGCCGATCTGGGTAAAGACGTGATCCTCGTGGAGCGCCGCGAGCGGCGCGGAGGCGTCTGCCTCCTCGAGGGATGCATCCCGTCCAAGGCGCTTATCCATGCCGTGAATGTGATGGAGGAGGTCCGGTCCGCGAAGAAGATGGGCATCACCGTCAAGGACCTCGAACTGGATCGCGAGCAGCTCCTGAAGTGGAAGGAGTCGGTGGTGAGCAGCCTCTCACGAGGCATCGACGGTCTGCTGGAGAAGCGGGGTGTCGAGGTGGTGAGGGGAACTGCACGATTCGAGACCTCGCAGAGCCTCGCCCTGGAAGGGTCCGAGACCTCGGCCATCGATTTCCAGCACTGCATCATCGCTACCGGATCCCGGCCGGTCCATCTTCCTTTCACGGAGGGCAAGGGCATCTGGACCTCCACCGAGGCGCTGCAAGTTCCTTCGGTGCCCGATCGCCTCCTGGTCATCGGCGCCGGGGCCATCGGCCTCGAGCTGGGACAGGTCTACGCCGGCCTGGGCTCGAAGGTGGTGTGCGTGGAGGCCCTGGAGTCCATCCTGCCCGGTGCGGATCCGGATCTGGCTGAAGTGGTGGAGAAATCCTGCCGGAAGCGATTCGAGGCCCTGTTCCTCGAGTCGAAGATGACCGCCCTCGAGGGTGATCCCGGCAGCGGATACAAGGCTACCCTCGAGAAGAAGGGGGGCGCGACGGCCGTCGAGACCTTCGATCAGGTCCTGATCGCGGTGGGAAGAGCGCCCGCCACGGAGGATCTCGGCCTGGAGAATACCCGGGTGGCGAAGGACACCCAAGGCTTCATCGAGACCGACGAGACGTGCCGCACAGCGGACCCGGCCATATTCGCCATCGGGGACGTGACCCGTGGGCCGCAACTCGCCCACAAGGCCAGCCGCGAGGCCAAGGTGGCGGCCGAGGTCATCGCCGGCCGCAAGGCCGCCTTCGATAACCGCGCCATTCCAGGCGTGGTCTACACCGATCCCGAGGTTGCCTGGACGGGCTTGACCGAACAGGAGGCCGCCGACCAGGGCCGCGAGGTGAAGACGGGTGTCTTTCCCCTGACCGCCCTCGGCCGGGCCAGGACTCTTGGCCGCACCGACGGCAAGGTCAAGGTCATCGCCGAGGTCGGATCGGATCTCGTCCTGGGCGTGGGCATCGTGGGCCCCTCGGCCTCAGACCTCATCGCCGAGGGCACCCTGGCGGTGGAGATGGGGGCCACTCTCGAGGACCTCATGATCACCATCCACCCCCACCCGACCCTGTCGGAGGCGGTCATGGAAGCGGCCGAAGTGGCCGCCGATGTTTGCGTCCACCTTCCACGACCAGCCGGAACCGTTCGAAAATGAACGGCATGGACGCGTACGACCTCGACGACACCATGGTCGAGGCGACCCGCGCCGATGGAAAGCCCAGGCTCAAGATCTACCCTTACGACAAGGTGGCCGTGGTCCTCGGTCGCGGAAGCGATGCCGAGGCCGAGGTACACATGGATGCGGTTCAGGCCCACGGCGTCCCCGTTTATCGCCGGACGGGGGGCGGCTGTTCCGTGGTCCTGGATCCGGGAAACGTCATCGTGTCCCTGGCCCTGCCCGCGACCGGTTTCGGCCGCAACAACGCCTACTTCGACGCCATCACGCAGTGGCTGATCCAGGGCTTGGAGCGCATCGGCGTCCACGGAGTGGCCCGCGACGGTGTCTCAGACCTGGTGCTTGGAAATAGAAAGGTGTCGGGGTCCTGCATCCGCCGCTTCAAAGACTATCTCTACTTCTCGGCGACCTTGCTGGTCCGACCCGACATCGACGCAGTGGCACGCTACCTGAAGCATCCGCCCCGTGAGCCGAAACACAGGGGAGGTCGAGATCACACCGATTTCATGGGCTCTCTTGAGGGATTCCCGGCCACCGCGGACACCGGGACATTCGTGAAGTCACTGAACGAAGTCCTTCGGGTCGAGGACATTCGATTGCCCTGAGGGTGGTCCTGCAACACCCCGGTTAAAAGAGGGTGACGGGTAAACCGTTGGAAACGGTGCCGACGCCGCCGGGTTTGGTCGCGTCGAGAACCACGAAGGCGTGGTGAACCGTCAGGCCCTTGAGCCCGGGATCGCTCGGAACGGCCAGCGTGGCGGTCGCCCTCCCCGTAGCGTTCAGTATCCCCTGGTAATTCTGGAATAGGGTAGGCACCAGGTTGTTGATCGACAGAATGAGCAGGAAGTCCACACCGAGGGGCACCGTCTTCCCCCCCACCGGAAATCCAGTGTCGCTGAGGCTGGCTCCCATGACGTAGGCCTTGTTCCCGTCCGCGGCGGAATCCAGATCGAGCCTCACATTGACGCCGACGACCGGAACGGTCTTCATGGTCAGGTTCACATTGCCCGGAGTCATGGCCAGCTTCGTGGCGTAAACCAGATCGCCCTTGTCCCGCCTCCCGTTTCCGTTCGCGTCGTTGCCAGCGGCGTAAAAGGTGAAATTCACGGCTTGGGCCGGGGTGGTGAAGTAGGACTTCCAGGAGGACTGCATGTTGCCGCCCCTAGCATGTCCGATGTGGTCGGAAATGACGCGGGACACGTTGAAGTCTGGAGAAGTCCAGGCGTTGGCCACGATGGAGCCATGGGTCGTTCCGGTATAGGCGGCCATCTGGTACCCGTTGCGGGCGTGCTGCAATTTGCCCTCGAGCGAGATGGTCACCGGGATCACGGACCCAGGTGCATAGGTGGTGAGGGGCGTCTTGATCTTCAGGCTTCCCGGTCCGGAGTTGAGCTGGCTGGAATGACAGGCCGTGCAGGTTCGCCCGTTCACGGCCGGGGCACCCGTATGGCCGGAGACGGCCCCACCGAGATTGGCCACCGCGATCAGCGGCGAGAGGAGGACCCCCATCAACACCAGCGTCGTTATTACCATCTTCATCCGCATGTGAAAAATCTCCAGTTCTGGTGGTTTGGACGGCCGGTATTCACGTTATAAGATAAATTACGCCCATCCTGACAAGCTTTTCCCTGTCCAGTCCTGTTCCGAGGACAGCCTCGATCCGGACGCCCCGCTCCTGATCAAGTCCGTTTACCAGCCTCCCTCCCCGGGCCCGGAATTCCAGGTCAGAACAATGAAAAACTCATTAATTACGTAAATATTTAGAAATACGTGATTTAATATTAAAAGATACAATATCTACATAATTTGCTATTACACTATAAATTGCTTTTATATAATTATTTATGTCATTTAAGTAAATAACCACGATATGACGACATTTCGTTTCATCACGAAATTTCATGGATTATCAACGATTTCAAGTTACCATATCCCTCATGAAGTTCCCCGTGGATTACAAACCGGAGTTCGAGTCCATGAAGGCCCTCCTCCTGGAGATGGCGGAGGAGCGGTGCGTGGATTCCCTGCTGAAACGCATCGTCCAGCGTTTCGCAACGCGCCCGCACGTGGCTCTCGCGCGCATCTGGCTCCGGAAGCCGGGCGACATCTGTTCCAGGTGCCGGATGAAGGAGGAGTGCTCAGACCGGACTGCATGCATGCATCTGGTCGCCAGCGCCGGCAATCCCCTCGAGAAAGACGCGGACTGGAGCCGCCTCGACGGCGATTTCAGCCGCTTTCCCATCGGGGTCAGAAAAGTCGGCGAGATCGCGGCCTCAGGGAAACCCGAGGAAGTGCTCGACCTGAATCGAAATGGAGAATGGCTGTCCAGGCGGGACTGGGTCCGGCAGGAGGAGATCCGGAGCTTCGTTGGCCAGCCTCTGTTGCACAGAGGCGACGTACTCGGAGTGGTGAGCGTTTTCATGCGGATCAAACCTCTGGAGGAAGGCACCTTCTGGATGCGCATGATCGCCGATCACGCCGCCATCTCCATTGCCAACGCTCGGGCCTTCGGGGAGATCGACCGGCTCAAGAAGCAGCTCGAGATGGAAAACACGTATCTACGCGAGGCGTTCGAGAGAGCCGGAGCCTACGGTGACATCCTGGGCCGAAGCCCCGCCCTGAAAAATGTCATCGACCAGATCGAACTGGTTGCTCCGACCGATGCAAACGTCCTCATCTTCGGAGAACCCGGAGCGGGCAAGGAGCTGGTCGCCCGGGAGATCCACCAGCGGAGTCATCGCGAGCACAGGGCCTTCGTGAAAGTGAACTGCGCCACCATTCCCCGCGATCTCTACGAGGATGAGCTCTTCGGCCACGTGAAGGGGGCCTTCTCCGGAGCAGCCGAGGATCGGGCGGGCCGGTTCCAGCTGGCTGACGGCGGAACATTGCTCCTCGACGAGGTGGGAGAAATACCCCTGGAACTCCAACCGAAGATACTTCGGGTCCTGCATGACAAACAATACCACCGGGTCGGTGAGGAAACTCCCCGAAAGGTGGATGTGCGCATCATCGCGGCCTCCAGCCGGAATCTCAAGGCCGACGTGGAGTCCGGGCGATACCGCCAGGACCTCTACTACCACCTCAACGTCTTTCCCATCGAGGTGGTCCCGCTGAGGCAGAGACCCGAGGACATCGGGCTCCTGGCCTCGCACTTCCTGAAGATGACCACGAAGAACATGAACGTTCCCTCCATGAGGCTGTCCCAGGCCAACGTCCTGGAACTACAGCACTACGACTGGCCCGGCAACGTGAAGGAGCTGCAAAACGTCATCGAACGTGCAGTCATCACCGCCCGGAACGGTCGACTCGAGTTCGACCTGCCCACGAAGGCAGAAGTTGCTGCCCCGCGATCCAGGAAGAAGGGACTGCCGCATGGAGAAGCGGTCCTGGATGCGGAAATCAGAGAACTCGAGCGAGAGAACATCCTCCTGGCCCTCGACCAGGCCGGGGGGAAGATCTATGGACCCGGCGGCGCCGCGGACATCCTCGGTTTGAAGCCGACCACCCTCGCTTCACGCATCAAGAAGCTGATGATCAAGAAGCCGCCCTCTTGAGGGATGGCATCTCATGCACCGGAAGGTGTGAAAATAGACCTATGTTTTGTTCTTTTAAACAGGATCAAATGAGTACTGATTTTCGTAGGACGAAATCGCGAGACCGATCGATTTCCCCTGGCACCGGTCTGAAATCCGGGGAAAAAGCCGGAAAATCCATAGAAGGTAGCCAGAGCCGGCACGGAACCGGGGCCCGGCCCCGGCCACCTGTCGCCCGAGCTCCTGAAATATCAAATACGATTGAATAATTATGACTGACTCAGTTACGGGAAAGCCGTCCGTTGGCGTTGCTACTATGAGTGCAGACCAGAGCCTGGAAGACAGGATTCTGGTGGCCGGATGCCGCAAGGGTGACCCGGACAGCCTGAAGAAGCTCATGGAGATCTACGGCAGCCGGATCGTGTCCCTGCTCAGAAACATCGTTAGTGATCCGCAAACTGCGGAGGCCCTGGCTCAGGAGGCCTTCTTCAAGGCCTTCCGGAGCATGGACAAGTTCAAGGATGGGACGAACCTGAGGGTATGGCTTCTCACCATAAGCAAGAACACGGCCCTGGATCACCTGAGGAAGAAAAAACGTTCTCAGATCAAGGCGGTGGATCTTGCCGAAGTTCCCGAGCCCGTGGAATCGCGGGTGGGCCCCTCGGCCGAGCTCATGAAAAAAGAAGAAGGAATACGCGTTCGGGAGGCGCTGGAAGAACTGCCTTCGAGGGAACGCGATGTGGTCTCATTACGCGTCTTCGAGACCCTCACCTGGGACGCGATCAGCGAGGTTCTTGGAATCCCAGAAGCCACTGCCCGCGCACGAATGAATCGAGCACTCCAACGACTGCGAACCGCCATGGGGTAGAAAAGGCATGAAGAACGAAATCCTGGACGAGTCCAGGCTGTTAGACATCATAATCGAGAACCGCGTGGAGAAGGCCTGCAAGACCTTTGACTCCGAAGCCCGGACCCGCCTGGAAGAGATCCAGAAAATCCACGGCTATCTCATGGAAATCAAGGCCGAGGATGACCGCAACCAGACCGGACTGAGTGATGCGCAGATGGAAGCTGTCCTCGGCCGGGTCAAGCAGGAAGGAACGTCCACGAAAGCCGCTCTCTCCCGGAGAGGGGTGCTGCGGTACCTGAAGGGGAAACCCCTGTCGTGGGCGGCAGCCATTCTGATCCTGGCCGTCGTCGGCTGGGTCATCGTCGGTCCCGGGTTCGGCCGAAACGTGGTCTACGCCGCGGTATTCGGCGGCATCGATCTCTACCGCGACGGCAGCTCCATCAAACAGGTCTCTCACGAGCTGAAGATCATGCCCGGCGACACTCTGGTCTCCACCAGCGGCGGCATGATCGACATCGACCACGGCATTCTCCTCAAGATCGGGAGAAAGACACGCCTTGCCTGTTTGCAGCTCGCTCCACCGGAAATCACCCTGGACCTCAAGTCCGGCCTCCTCCGATACGAGCCCCTTCCTTCCGGGGCCGATCTGACCCTTTGGATACCGACCGCAAAGATCATTGCCCGGGATGCAGTCTTCACCATCCAGGTCCTCAACCGCGGGGACGACCAGCTGGTAGTGGATCGCGGCGAGGTGGAGATCCGTGTTACAAAGGACAAGAAGGACAAGGTGGCCCGGGTCACACCGAAAACCGGAGCCTTTTCCCTTGCCCGGTTCTGCCCGGCTCCCTCGTTCAAGGGCGAGATCGATCTTGAGCCGTGCTGTAAGTACAAGAAATCAGGCCGCCACAATCCCACGAAGAGACTTCCCGTTCAAAGGGATCTGGCGAAGGCCCTCGAGATGGCCAAGGCCGAGAGCTATCCCGTCATGGTCTCGAGGGAAGACGGCCCCTGCCTTTCCGCCTGCTTCAAGTGCTGCTGTTGCGTGGACTTCCATTCCAAACAGCGGGGGCTGTGCGGTATAGTCTGGTTGATCCTGGATCCCACCATGCATTCGGACACGCTCAAACGGTATAATCTGGAAAACGACCCGAACAGCCTCGTCATCCTGGACAGCGGGGGCACGGTGATCGACCGGGGGAAGGTCCAGAAAACCGGAAAGCCGTTCGATACCATCCTGAATTTCATAAATGCTGGAAAGAAAGCCTGCCGAAAGTAGCCGGGAAGCAGTATCAAGCGAATGACATTACCCGGGGGGTTACCCTGGGTTCATGAAATGGGTCAATTCTCGGATTGTCCTGATTGATTTGGGAGATTCAGGTTGTGCCGCGCGAAGGTGACATCGTGAACGGACAGCCCGGTCCAGCCACCCGGTGGAACGCCGACTACATCGAGTCGCTTCACGGGCGATGGCTGGAGAATCCCGCCTCGGTCAGCGAGGCCTGGAGGCAGTTCTTTCAGGGATTCGACCTCGGACTGGGCCGGGCAGGGGCAGAGTGCGGTCCGATTCCCGCCGAGGACCAGTCCCGTGTGGCCAGCCTCATCTACGCATTCCGGAATCTCGGCCATCGCATCGCTCGCAACAATCCTCTCGGTAACGGCCCGGACACGCATCCCGATCTGGAAATCGACAAGTTCGGTTTCACGGAAGCCGACCTGGAGCGCACCTTCGACACCGGCCACTTGCACATGCCCCAGAGGTCGACGCTCCGGGAGATCATCGAGATTCTGCGCGAGACCTACTGCAACCATATCGGGGTGGAATACCTGCACATCCAGGACGTTCAGATCCGCCGCTGGCTGCAGGCCGAGATGGAGCCGATCCGTAACAATCCGGCCTTCGATCGAGATCGAAAGATGGAGATCCTGGAGAAGCTCATCGACGCGGAGGTATTCGAAAATTTCATTCAAAACCGCTATCCCGGCCAGAAGCGCTTCTCCCTCGAGGGTTCCGAGACCTTCATTCCAGCCGTCAAGGCCCTTGTGGACCTGGCTTCGGATCTCGGCGTCAAGGAGATCGTGCTGGGCATGGCGCACCGCGGAAGACTGAATCTCCTGGCCAACATCCTGAACAAGTCCTACGCAACCATCTTCACCGAATTCGAAGGGGGCTTCATCCCTGACTCCGTGGCGGGAACAGGGGATGTCAAGTATCACCTGGGGTACACCTCGAACCATACCAGCCGAAACGGCGAGTCCATCCTCCTCACTCTGACCGCGAACCCGAGTCATCTGGAGGCGGTGAATCCGGTGGTGGAGGGTCGGGCCCGAGCCCGACAACGCCAGCGCAACGACACGGAGAAACGACAGACCGTGGTGCCGCTCCTCATCCATGGCGATGCCGCCTTTTCCGGTCAGGGCCTGGTGGCGGAAACCCTCAACCTCTCCCAGCTGACGGGATACCGCACCGGTGGCACCGTCCACATCATCATCAACAACCAGATCGGCTTCACCACGCTGCCCGGAGAGAGCCGTTCCTCCCACTACTCCACGGACGTGGCCAGGATGATCGAAGCTCCCATCTTCCACGTCAACGGCGAGAATCCCGAGGCCGTGGTCTTCGTGGCCGAGCTGGCGCTCAAGTTCCGGCAGACCTTCGGGAAAGACGTGGTGGTGGACATGCTGTGTTACCGCCGCCACGGACACAACGAAAGCGACGAGCCCGGCTTCACCCAGCCCGAGATGTACAGGAAGATCAAGGCACAGCCCTCGGTCCGCAAGAAATACACCACGAGCCTCCTCGCCAGCGGGGACCTCGAGGCGCATGAGGAGGAGGCCCTCGCTTCCGAATTCCGCAGTCGCCTGCAGTCGGCCCTGGATACAGTGCGCGGGGAGCATCCGCCTCCGGAGGTCCAGGCACCGTCGGAGCTCTGGTCCGATTGCAAGGATGCCTGGTCGGACGCGGCCGTGGATACTACGGCCTCGAGGGATCAGCTGCTCGAGGTGGCGAATGCCCTCACCGCGATACCCGAGGGCTTCAACCTGCACCCAAAGCTGGTCCGGCTGGTGATGGAGCGCCGCGAGGTCGCGGTGAACGGTGGTCCCCTGGACTGGGCACTGGCCGAGGCCCTGGCATTCGGCAGCCTGCTGGTGGAAGGACTACCGGTCCGCCTGAGCGGCCAGGACAGCGCCCGAGGCACATTTTCTCAGCGGCATGCCGTGTGGGTGGATCACGAGACGCAGGAGACCCATACGCCGCTCAATGCCGTCCGGCCCGGGAACCAGGCTCGCTTCTGCGTCTACAACAGCAGCCTTTCCGAAGCTTCGATCCTGGGCTTCGACTTCGGCTACTCCCTTTGCGAGCCGCGCATGCTGATCCTCTGGGAGGCGCAGTTCGGCGATTTCGCCAACGGCGCCCAGGTGATCATCGATCAGTTCATCGGATGTTCCGAATCCAAGTGGGGGCGGACAAGCGGACTGGTGATGTTGCTCCCCCACGGTTACGAGGGTCAGGGCCCCGAACATTCAAGCGCCTATCTCGAGCGCTACCTCCAGGCCTGTGCCGAGAACAACGTTCAGGTCTGCAACCTCACCACACCGGCCAACTACTTCCACGTGCTGCGGCGACAGCTGAAACGGCCGTTCCGCAGACCGCTTATCCTCATGGCCCCCAAGAGCCTGCTGCGCCACAAGGAGGCGGTGTCGTCCCTGGAGGACCTCACCCACGGCGGATTCCACGAGGTGCTGGACGATGCGGAGGCCCCCCGGAGGGCACGGCGCGTGGTCCTCACCAGCGGCAAGATCTACTACGACCTGATCCAGATGCGCAGAGAACGCGGCGTGGACGATGTGGCCTGCATCCGGTTGGAGCAGCTCTATCCCTTCCCCGAGAAGAAACTCCTGGAAGCCGTCAGCCGCCACGACGGGGCAAAGGAACTGGTCTGGTTGCAGGAGGAGTCCAGGAATCGCGGGGCCTGGACATTCATGTTCCCGAGATTCCTTGACCTATTCCCCGAACATGAAATACGCTACATCGGGCGCAGGACCAGCGCCGGTCCGGCCGCGGGGTCGCTCAAGGTCCACCAGCGGGAGCAGATTGAAATCGTGGAATCTGCGCTGGGCGTGGACGGTGGTTCGTTGAACAAGGAATGAAAGGGTCATGATCGTCGACATCAAGGTCCCGGAAGCGGGGGAATCGATCTCCGAAGGCGTTCTCCTCGAATGGCACAAGAAGGACGGGGATCCTGTCCGGGTGGATGAACCCCTCTTCGAGCTCGAGACCGACAAGATCACCATGACCGTGGTCTCCGAGACCGCGGGTCTCCTCTCGATCCGGGTCGGCGAGGGCGAGGTGGTGACCATGGGACAGGTGGTGGCCACCCTGGATACGGAAAAAGTCGGCGCCCAACTGGTAGAGGCCGCCCCCGGAGCACCGGCCGCCGTCCCGGCCGATCCGCCGACCTCGGAGCTGGAGGAACTGGCGCCCTCGGTACGCCGCCTGGTGCGTGAGCACCAAATCGATCCCTCGGCCATCGCGGGCACCGGCAAGGACGGCCGCCTGACCAAGGAGGACGTGGCCCGTGCCCTGACCTCGAGTAAACCGGCATCCCCGGCCGAGACCGCAGAGCCCGTGACTCCCGTGGCAGCCATCCCCGGCGACGCCCTGCCGCGCCAGACCCGAAAGCCCATGAGCCCTCTGCGCATGCGCATCGCCGAACGGCTGGTGAATGCGCAGCAGACCGCTGCCATTCTCACCACCTTCAACGAGGTGGACATGTCCGGGGTGATGAACCTGAGGAAGCGATACAAGGAGACGTTCGACAAGAAATACGGCGTCCGCCTGGGCTTCATGTCCTTCTTCGTGAAAGCCGCCGTGGATGCGCTGAAGACGGTACCGGCCCTCAATGTCTGGATCGACGGCGAGGACATTGTCCAGAACCACTTCTACGACATCGGCGTGGCCGTGGGCACAGAACACGGGCTGGTGGTTCCAGTCATCCGGAACGCAGATCGCCTGAGCTTCGCCGGAGTCGAGACGGCCATCGCCGACTTTGCCGAGCGCGCGCGGACCCGGAAGCTGGACCTCGACGAGATCATGGGCGGCAGCTTCACCGTCTCCAACGGAGGAATTTACGGTTCCATGCTCTCCACGCCCATCCTCAATCCTCCGCAGAGCGGCATCCTCGGCCTGCACGCCATCAAGAAGCGACCGGTGGTGGTGGACGACGCCATCGAGATCCGCCCCATGATGTTCCTGGCACTCTCCTACGACCACCGCCTGGTGGATGGCTCGGAGGCCGTGACTTTTCTGAAGCGCATCGTGGAGTGCATCGAAGATCCCGAGCGAATGATGCTGGATGTCTGAGTAAATACTCACCCTCGAGAGGCCCGGATGATAAAACACACCTGTAACATCTGCGGTTACATCTACCATCCCGAGGAAGGCGACTCCCTGGGCAGCATCGAGGCCGGCACCTCCTTCGAGGATCTCCCCGACGACTGGACCTGCCCGATCTGCGGCGTGTGCAAGGAGGATTTTACCGCGAAGGAATAGGGGTATAGCTGCCTGTATATGAACTCTCGCGGCCGCTGCCTTCAAACGACACCCTGCAACGCTTGAACACAGCGGCCGCGAAATTTACAGCCTCAGCACGATCGGATCCGCAATCGTTCCGACGCCCGTTCCGTCCACGACCAGGGCGGCGATCCAGCAGGTGATGTTCACCTTTGGAATGCCCGAGACATCGAGGCGGGCCGTGGCTTCCCCGCCCACGTCCAGGACGCGAGGGCCAGGAAACCAGATGCCGGGCATGAGATTGTGGATGGATGCGGTGGTGAAGAAATCCGGGGCGAGGTTGATGACGCGGCCGTCGCCCAGGGTAACGCCGGGCCGCACGCCCTTCAGACTCATGGCGATGCCGTACCCACGGCCCCCTTCTCCCGGGAAGCTCATCTTGAGGTCGTACTTTCCGGATCCCGTCTTGACCGACGCGAGATTCCGACCCCTGAGAAAAGTCATCTCCCAGGGCGTGGCCGAGGCGGTTTTCAGGGCCACTGACGTCACCACGGCCGTCGCTGGATCAATGTAATACAGGGTGTCCCGGAATCTGGACACGATGCGCGGCCTCGGCGCGCTGGCGCGGTCAAAGGCGATGGCCGTGTGGAGGCCGTTACCCGAAGAGGCGGCAAATAATGTCGTGGGGCTCTTCGATACCGTCCTGAGGACCATGATCTGGTTACCGGCACTCGAATACCAGTCTCCCGTCCGGATATCCTGGGTGATGGAATACCGCGGGGAAAATCCCATGGAAATGGTGGCGATGGACCCGGAATCCGTCATGCGCAGGAGCGGCGCACCGGCAGCCAGGTTTCTGTCCTGTACGACATAGTGACCGGTATCGATGTCCGCGGCCAGACCCCCCAACCAGGTTCCCGGAGATCCGGCCTGGAGGGTGGTGGCAATGGTCGTGACGGTGGAAGTGCTTCTCACGAACTTGAAGAGGCCCATGCCGTGGATGGTCAAGGTCGGTGTCACGAGCTTGCTGTAGCGGTTGGTGAAAACGTAATCGCCATCATGATTCACGATGATATCGAGAGGGGAGTAGAGGAGGGACGAATCGGACAGGATGGTGGTGACGGCCCTGGTTACGGGATCCAGCCTCATGAGTCCCTTGATGCCAAAGGCGTTTCCGCCGTCACCGAAGACGACCAGCCTGTTGTCGGTATCCATGGTCAGGCCGTTCAATGCGGCCGGATTGTCGAACAGCTCGGTGACTTGCCCGGTTCCATCCGTGAGGTGGATCTTCAAGGAGCCGGAAAGATACTTTGCATCGTGGTACTGTGCCCCCGCCGCAAGGCTGAGGATCAGAAGTCCGAGGACGCCCGGAACAAGAACCCGAGTCGTGTTCCGGATCTTTTTCGTGGTTGATTTCATCGGTCACCCCTTTATTAAAACTTGATCACCCGGACGTCCGGGATGAATCCCACTCCCGTGGGCGCCTGTGGATCCAGAATCACCACGGCGATCCAGAAGGGGAAATCGAGCCTGGGAATCGCGCTGACATCGAGGACGGCCCTGGCTTCGCCGCTTGCGTCCAGCTTGCCCGGCCCTGGATTGAAGATACCAGGAATCAGGTTACCGACCGTGAGAAAGGTGAACACGTCGGGATTGATGAAAATGGTTCGCCCGTCGAGCAACCGGACGCCCGGTCGGATTCCCGACATGGTGAGGCCGATGGCATAGGCCTTGTCGGCCATGTCCGGTATGCTCAGCCGGATGTCCCACTTCCGGAAACCGGTCTTCACCGTCTGCACATGGCGGCCCCGGTAAAAGGCGAAGTCGTAATACACGGAACGGTGGCTCGAGTCCACGGTGAGGGACGTGACCACGTTGGTCAGTCGGTCGATATTCAAAAGGTATGTCTGATACGGCGCCGCGGTCTTGTACCCCACTGCCACCCACCGGGGGCTGGCCGCGGACTGGACGTCGAACTGGGCCTGGGTCAAGCTGGACTGCGAAGGCAGAGCAAGGACACCGATGGTGGTGCGGGTGTCGACGCCCGGAACCAGCCGGTAGATCCGACTCCCGTAGGGTCCGGTGAGCTCCCCCGTCCTGAAATCCAAGGGCGCACAGTAGTATCCGTACCAGCCATAGCTTCCTCCCGTGCTCCAGGTATGGAGCGTACCGTCATCGGCGACGTCGTACACCGGGTAGCGGATGGTGGTCGGACTCGTCCGGCTGTACCCTACTTTCCGCGGGTCGACGTTGGGATTTCTTCTGGATTTCGGTCACGCCGTA
>CAZAKZ010000070.1:0-28132 GCA_964485695.1 uncultured Planctomycetota bacterium
CGATAAAAAATTGGTGGACAGCCTCGCTGAAAATCGGTTTAGGCAACAACAACTAACTAAATAGTCGGTCATGATTCGTAGCCGTCGCCTCGTCGAGAGGCTCCGAGGCGACGGCTACGAATCATGACCGACCATTTAGGAATTGCGGCACGCGGGGTATGGTCTGGTTCAAGGAGGCACGCGCCCGGATCATGGTCAATCGGTACGGCTGGTGATCTCGAGCAGGTGGTAGCCGAACTGGGTCTTGATCGGACCGTGCACCTGGCCCACCTCCTCGTTGAAGACGACCTTGTCGAACTCGGGCACCATGTCGCCCTGGCCGAATTCACCCAGATCGCCGCCTTGTTTCCCAGACGGACACTGGGAGTGGCGCGCGGCCAGATCCGCGAAATCGGCTCCGCTTATGATCTCGGACTTGAGGTCCTCGCAGGCTTTCTCGGTGGACACCAGGATATGTCGGGCACGGGCACGGGCCATGACGGTTACCTTCCTCACGGGAATTGCCGTACAGGGCCTACGCCTCACCCGGGTCGTCAAGCCTGCACACGGCGAAAGACCGGATGATACCATTTCGCGCCGGAATGCAAAGAGGCTGGTGAACCGCCTGCGTCGGCACTGCAAGGAGCCCGCGATCCCGAGAAATCCCTCTCCATTCCGTGCCCTGCCGGGCCCACGGGCAGCATTCCCACCAGCACGCCGACGGCCCCACCGACCGCGTGTGCCAGGGGTACGGGCACAAATCCGGTATGGCTGACGAAGAGAGTGGTGCCGGAGACAAACTCGTACCCGACCTTGGCGGCGAAGGCGGCAAGGAGAGCGGCAATGGCGACGACCCCGAACCGGGACCGACTTGTGATCTTCTCGCGGAGCATCGAAACCGCCAGCAGGGCAAAGAGCGCGGAGTCGAGGCCGGAGAGACCGCGGTAGAAGGCGAGATCGGGCTGGAAAATCCACACCGACGCCGAGATCGTCGCGACCGAGGCGCCCACGGTGATCGCGAACCGGCGCCGGCAGTTACGTTCACAAAGAGCACCGAGCAGGAGAAACGACAGCACGTCCCAAACCAGATGTTCCAGCGAAGCGTGGGTCCAGTGTCCGGTCACGAGGCGCCAGTACTCCTGGTGCTCGATGGCGAGGCGGTCGAACTGGAGACCGATCTCCAGCCTCGGAACCAGTGCCACGACCACCGCCAGGGCGCCTAACACGAGGGTGACGCCCGGCACGCGACTCGCTGCGCTCTCCTTGCTCGGCATCATTCTCTCCAGGTGCCTGCTCCTGCAGGTGCAGGGTGATCGAGAGTTTCCCGTCTCGACAGAGACTACTTTTCCTCGATTCGCTGACGCCGCCGACGACGGCTCAGTAGGTAGAGCGCACCGGCGCCAGCCACGATACCCGCGGTCAACGGGTCGAACGCTCCGCCGCCGATGCTGTCGAACGGGGAGCGGCTTCGCCTCGGGCGGTCGGGCAGCCTCGACGTGGGGACGCTGCTCTGCGGCACTGCAGTGGGATTGTCCGCGCGAACGAGCTTGGGTGCTCGACGCACTGCGTTCGGGCCGATGGTGGGATCGGCCTTATCACGGATCTCCTTGAACCGAGCCACCAGCGCACGTTCAGTGACACGGTCACGCGCCAGCCGGCGGACGTTCTTGCGCTCGATTTTCCAGCGGCGGTATTCGGCGTCGTTCTCCAGGACCAGGAACGACGTGCGTTCGGTGACGATGGAGTACCCCTCACCGAGACGGATTATCTCGCTCACCGCTTCCGGTCCACCAATTTTGTCGAGTGAGCGGATCCGGTGCCAAGCCCACATGCGCTCGATCTGGGAATTGCCGCCCTCTCTCTTGGGTAACGTGAAGTCGTACCGTTGACTGGAGTCCCGCCCCTCGATGGTGACGCCGAAATCGATCTTCAGCTTTCCGCCGTTGCGATACCGGCCGTAGACCCGTATGGGCATGCCGTGAAAGAGGTTCGGGAGCTCGCGCGGCTCCACCCCGTAGACCTCGACACCCTCGAAGGCGAGGTTGAGGTCGGTGGCTGCCGGCCTCGATACTTTTCGCCGAAACGCCCTGGCCAGGCGATTGAAGTCGTCGCCGTGGGAGACGAACGATGCGAATCCGCCCGCGAACTCGGCCACACGCCGGAGGAGCGGTCGCTCCACTTCGTTACCGATCCCGACACAGAACACGCGCGTGCTTGCCGGCCGGTTCCGGATGAGATTGATCAGCTCAGCGCGTTCCTTCTGTTCCGTCATACCATCGGACAGCACAACCACATTGAGGGTACGGTCTGGTTCGCCGTACTTGTAGGACGCGGCCAACGCCGGTCGAAGGTGCGTGCCTCCGCGCGCGTGGCGCGAAGCCAGAAACGTGTCTCCCTCCTTTCGCGTTGCCTCGGTCACGGGCCGGAGCTTGTTGAAGAGTGCTGTGGGGCGAACGTTGAAGGTGATGATCTCGAACCGATCCTCCGGCGCGAGTGCCTTGACGAACGCGCCGATGGACTCGCGCGAGAGCCTCAGCTTGCCCTGGTGGGCCATGCTTCCCGACACGTCGAGCACGAACACGTAGTCCATGCCCTGCCCGGCGCGATCGAGCTCCTTGCCTGCTGTGATGGTCAGGGCGAAGTAGCCGTTCTCTGCCTCGGGCTTCGACGCGATGAGATCGATGCCGGTATGGGGGCGGGACAGTTCGTAGGCGAGAACCACGTCGCGGCTCAGATCGCCGCTGGTGGTCTCGAGGCTGGCCTGGTGATAGCGCGGATTGTGGTCGGCCATCACAAATTCATCCGGGTGACTCGGGCTTACCAGTTTCACGATGGGCACTTCCGAGAGCACCTCGAAGGAGAGGGCAAACTTGCCTGTCGTGCGCTGGGCCAGGCCCTGTCGTGGACTCGTGGCCAGCGGATAGACGTATGTGGCCCAGTCGTGGTCGAAATCGAGCTCCTGGTAGTAGGTGATGCGGATGCGCTGCTCCGCGCCGGCCGCGATGGGGAAAACCCGCATCTCGAAGGTCTTGAAATCCTTCTGTTCTAGAAGCCCGGGATCGCGGCGTGTTTTCTTGTAGCTCTCGTAGATCTGTCGGGCGCGCTCCTTCTCAACGACCTCGCCGACCATCTCCTTTCCGTTGATCCACATGCTGAAATCGGCTACCGAGGCGCCCTTCGGGACCGGAAAGATGTAGAGGGCCTCGACGATACGGTTCTCGGTGTTCTTGAACACCTGGTTCACACGGGTGACGGCAATGCCGTTGTTGATAGAGACGTTGACGGTGTGCTCCTTGATCTCGAGGAGCCCGCCGAAGCCGCCATCGGCGACGAGCAGGCCGCCGGCGTCGGCGCCCTTGCCCGGGGCGAGAGCGAGGGTCAGGACGAGGGCCGAGAAACCGGCCGCGGTGAGAAGCGACAGTGGACGCATGATACACCTCCAGAAAAAAGGGCGAGCCGAGACGCTCGACTCGATGTTCCTGGAGTAAAGCGAAGTGCGTGCCGGGAGAGAGCAAATGCGGGCATATCCGTATAACGTCTATTACCACAATAGGATACGACTTATTCCCCGACCCGGGCATTGAAACCCGATCACCGCTGGCATACAATTTTTGCACTTCGGCTGTACGTTTTATGCCCCTTGGTGGAGATTCGTTTGGCCCTCCTGACTCCCAGGGACCGCGTCCGGGCCCGTGCCATCGCCGGTCTCGCGTACTGCAATCCGTTCCTTCCGGAACGAATCTCTTTCGAGAAGGCCTCGCTGGGTCCGTCTTATACCGAGGTGCCGCCCTGGAATCTCGGGCCGGACTACTACGAGAACGACCCGAACGTCACAGCCATACGAGATCTGGCCCGGACGCTGGCGGATGATGCGCGAGAACGCCTGAAGCTCCCCAGCGAGCGAGCCGGCGCGAGCCGATCAGATCTCGAACTGTACGAGAACGTGGTTCTTTTCCTGCTCTACTCCCGGTATACCCAGGCCCTCGAGGGGCTGATCGCAGCGGAGAACCTCGGCGGATCGGGCACCGAGCCGGTCGAGTTTCACGAGGCATGGCGTCGCGATGCGGCCCACTACCTGGAAATGCCTGAGGTGGATCTGAGGGCGTCGAAGGAGCTGGCCCATGTGTTCGCCTGCTTCTATCAAATTCGCCGCGCTTTCCACCACATCTTCTACTTCATCGTCGGCACCTCACGTCCGGCTGCCCGCCTTCGCGCCGCAGTGTGGCAATCGATCTTTACGCACGACATGCGGCGCTACCGGACCACGCTCTACAACAGGATGGCCGATTTCAGCACGTTGATCACCGGACCCTCCGGTACCGGAAAAGAACTGGTCGCGCGCGCCATCGGTTTTGCCCGCTACATCCCTTTCAAACCCCGTACCAGGTCGTTCACGAGCGGTTTCCTCGGATCATTTCACGAGCTGAACCTGTCTGCGCTCTCGCCGACGTTGATCGAATCGGAGCTCTTCGGCCACTGTCGCGGAGCGTTCACCGGTGCGGTGGGGGACCGGAAGGGCTGGCTAGAGGTCTGCCCGCCGCTCGGCACCGCGTTTCTCGACGAGATCGGCGAGATCGATCCGGCCATCCAGGTCAAGCTCCTTCGTGTGCTGCAGTCACGGATGTTCCAGCGCCTTGGGGAGACGCGGCTCCGTCGGTTCGAGGGGAAGATCATGGCCGCCACGCACCGTGACGTGGAGGCCGCCATGCACGCCGGCCAGTTGCGTGAGGATTTCTACTACCGGATCTGCTCCGACGTGATCGAGGTGCCGTCACTCGCCGAACGGATCCGGGACGAGCCCTCCGAGCTCACACACCTGATTCGTTACCTCGTAGCGCGAGACCTCGGCGAGGATTCGAACGACCTCGCCTCCGAGGTAGAGGCGTGGATCGAGCAGCACCTCGGGCGGGATTACGGGTGGCCGGGCAACGTCCGCGAACTGGAACAATGCCTGAGAAACGTGACGATCCGACGTGCATACCATCCAGCCCGGGTCATCCAGGGGAGAGATCCCTTACGCGAACTGGCCGACGCGGTCGAGGCCGGATCTCTAACCGTGTCCGAGCTCCTGTCACGCTACACGACGCTAGTATACTCGCGGTCCGGCAGCTACGAGGAAACAGCGCGGCGGCTGGGCGTGGACCGGCGTACCGTCAAGAACCGGATCGATCCGGAATGGCTCGAAGGCGCAAAGCCGGGGACTTCATGATGGTTGGGGGATCGGGTGTCGTCTTCACGCTGCTCGGCCGATCTGGACCCATTGACCCGGATTATTCATGAAACACCGAGCGAAAATGGATCTGGGTCTGTCTGGCAAGGCGAAACGGCGGTTTCGACCGCAGGCGTATTCCCTGCAATACGTTGAGGATCGAAATCGTCGTTTCAACGCAGCCAGGCGGGCTCAGATCCACTTGCAGCCGGTGTTTCATGAATAATCCGGGTTGAGAGGCCTGGCAGATTGTCATGCGCGAACTCATCCGTCAAGGCACGTACGTGTTGTCCAGCCGCTGGGCCACCATCCGATCGAACAGCCAGTGATCCCAACCCAGGCCGAACTTCTGCGTGCGGAGTCGGTACCTGGCAATCCGCCTCAATCCGCGGTAGAGAAAACTCTCGACCTGTCCCGGATCGAATTCGAGCTTGCTGGTGACCATCGGCAGGTAGTAGTAGGCCAGCTTCTTGATCCGTTCCTCGTCACGGGGGGGCAGCCACGGCATCGTGCGCTGACCGGGATCACCAAACCATTCCCGAAACGCGATCACCTCTTCCAGCGTGCGAGGAAATCCCGGGATCCAGCGAATGGCCTCGTCTCCCTGGGGTGTGTTCCAGGTGGGCTGGAAGAACCGGAACGTGAAGAATACGTGTTCGGGATCGAGCCTGTGCAACGCGTGGATCAGCGATAGGCTGTGGCGCCGATCGGTCTCGGTCTCGCCCACGAAGCCGAAGATGAAGTTGTGCATGACATCGATGCCTCGAGCAAGCGCCTTCCGGGTTACCTCGTACGGCGCCTGGGGCCGATGCCGCTTTCCCAGCCGCTCGAGCAAGGCCGGTGAACCCGATTCTGTCCCGAATTCCAGCTTTCGACAGCCACCCTCGGCCAGCAGATCCCAGTCCGCATCCGAGAGCTTATCGGCATCCAACGGAGAAACCAGGGCGAACCAGCGGCAATCAGGCAATCGTTCCTTCCACAATCGGGCCAGCTCGCGGGGCCGTCGCCGGTTGGTGAAGAAATCCAGTTCGGCCATATGAAACTGCCGGACACCCCATCTCGACCGAAGCCACTTGAATAGTTCCACGATCGTCTCGCTGTCGAGCAGCGATGGCGGGTGGTTTCGCCAGTAGCAAAACGAACAGCGCTTGGCGCATCCCCGGCCGGTGCCCACGATCAAAGTCGAAAATCCGTTTCCGAAGATTCCGCCTTTCTGTATGTAGCCGGACAAGTCGACCCTCTTGAATAGACTCAAGTACTCCGGTCGGTATCGCTGGTGCGGTGTAATTGGGTTGGCGTGCCTTGCACCCTCGAACCAGACCAGCCCGGAGACGGACTTCGGGGTGATTCCACCATCAAGCGCGTCGAGTAGTTGCACACACGCTTCTTCTCCATAGCCCCGGATGAAGAAGTCCACAACTGAACTCGGCGTCAGGATCTCGACCGGACACAGGGACAGGAAGGAACCGCCCACCACGATCCGGATTTCCGGATACGCGGTCTTGATCTCTCCGGCCAGCTGCTGGGAATAGCGGGTCTGGAACATGGGATCTAGGTCGTTCATCCAGATGAAGACGACCCGCACCTCTACCAGCGCTGCCAGAAAATCAGCCATCCGGTTCTCGAGGTCCCGATCGAGTTTCTGGTCGAAAAACACGACCTCGTAACCGGCGTTGTAAAGGGCGCTCGCCACCGTCAGCGACCGGAATGGAGGACCCTGGCCCTCGGCTGCAGTTTCGGCTGTCCACCGCGGTACGACGAATCCGATCCGCTCCCGGCAATCCGGAGGAGTGAGAATCTGCATGGACCGATACCCTCCACCCGAATCTCAGTCGCTTTTCAACCCACACGTACTATAACTGAGCAGCGGGATGAGTTGTTGCATGAGCTGCAATTCGCGATTGAAGAAGGGCCCGGCTACAGGAATGGAGGTTCTCTGCAATGCCCCAGATACCAACGACTTCCGTGCTTGTCACCGGCGCCTCCGGACTGGTGGGTTCCGCCGTGGTACGCGAGCTGGATCGACTCGGATTCCGGGTCACGGGGCTTACGCGTAGAACCGAGCCGCTCCCTGGCATCGAGACGATCACCGGCGACCTTGCACAGGATTCAGGAGCAATTTTCGGGCGCAGTACCTTCGAAGTCGTGATCCACGCTGCCGGAATCATGCAAGGATCGGAGGCGGATTTCCAGCGCATCAATGTGAAGGGGACCGAACGCATTTGCCGCCAGGCCGAGGCTGGAGGCGTCCGAACCATGGTCTTGATCAGCACCGCTGCTGTCTATGGATCCGCGCCATCTCTAAACGCCGATGAGTCACGGCCACCGGTCCCGGAGGGTTCGTACGCGGCTTCAAAGGCGGCCGCGGAATCGGTCGCACGGTCGATTCTCGGTGAACGGCTCACGATACTGCGACCGGTCACCGTGTATCGCACCGGTGCATGCCCTTTCATAGATCAACTTGCCATGATGATTCGAAGCGGAAGCCTTCCTCGCGTACCGGGCCGGAATCCGCCGATCGATCTCGTGCACGTGGACGACCTGGCCCTGGCCATCGCCGCCGCCCTCGGACGGGGCGCCGGCCAGGTCCTGAACGTGGCCGGGCCGGAGCCGATTCCCTACCTCCACCTCGGTGACCTCGCCGCTGCCGCACTGGGAATACGGCCGGCGTGGGTGCCGGCCGCAGCCCCGGAGGAGAAGGCGGAACCAGGCCTCGCTCCACCGGAATCCTTTCCTCCGCATCTGTATTCGGCGGCTACCGTGACGAGGACGTTATCCTGCGGCCGGGCCAGGGCCATTCTGGACTACCGGCCAACCCGCAGCGCCGAGGTGGAGATTCCCCGGGCATTGCAGGCCTCCGGCTATCGGCAACCGTAAATCCGTCAGCATCACCTGCCCACATCGATCCGGTAGGGATAGATCATGTGAGGATCTTCCCTGGCCGCCAGGGTTTCGAGGAGCGCGGTGAGGCTCGGCACCACCTTAGCATTGAACCGCTCCTTGCCGTTCACCTCCACCACCACGGGCCGCTTCGGGTCGATGAGGTCCTTGTTGAGAAACAGGGTGAATGACCGCACCGACTTGGCCGACACCGCCACCAGGTTGTCCCGGCGGATCTCGGCCTCCAGCCGCATGCCCGTCCTGGGCCTGTCCAGCTTGAGCCAGTAGAAGTAGTGCTTGTGGGTGACGTAGCGCTGGTGGGTGAAGGGCTCCCAGACGATGCGGCGCGGTGCGGGATTTCTCTTGAAGGCGCTCATCCACTCGAACATGTCCCGGTAGGCCGGGCTTCCCAGGGAGTGGCCCATGCCCGGGTATTCCTTGTAGAGGTATTTGTAGCCCTTGGGATTCTTGGCGCGGTGTTTGTCCATGCGATCCCGCAGTTCCCGGGCCGAACCGATGTGGTCGGAGGCGGTATCGTTCTCCCCGATGTGGCACGTCACCGGTGTGTGCAGGAGGTTGGCCAGCCGGGCGCCACCCCGGGAGTAGCCGGCCGCGATGATGCCGAGGGCGGCGAACCGGTCCGCCTCGAGGCTGCCAGACCAGCAGGTGCCGTACCCTCCCATGGACGACCCGGCCAGGTAGATCCGGTTGGGATCCACGTCGTAGGCCCGCTTGATCTCCTCGATGACCGAGACCACGGCCAGGGGCCCGCTCTCCATGACCCACCCCGCGCCCGTGGAGTCATCCCACACCCGGGGAACGGCCACGAGGTCGAAGGGTGTGTCCTTGAACCGCTTGAAGCCCTCCCAGGAGCGTTCATTGACCTGAGTGCCGCCGCCGCCGTGGAGGAGGATCAGAAGGGAGAGGTTCTTCCCGCGGGTCCGACCGAGGAGCCGGTATTTCACCGAGAACTTCGGGTGGTGCGTCCGGGTAACCTCCCGGCCGCGGTGCTTCGGCTTTTTCTGCAGACGGTCCGAGATGAACTCGATCCAGGACTTCACCTTGCCGGGTAGTATCCGATCCCGCTTCCGGAGGTCGGCCAGGAGGGTCTTGCGCTTCTCTTTCCCGGCATCGACGTAGGCTGCGACCTGCTCCTCCACCACCGCAGCCTCCACGGCTTCCAGCTCGCGCCGGGCGGCCCGGTGCTTCGGGTCGAGGTCGAGAATCCTTCTGAACCGCTCTCCCGCCGCCGCGAGAAGCCCTTTGCGCCGGCACCACACCCCCAGGCGGAAGTGGCCCTTCACGTCGGTGTCCTCGAGGGCCTCGAGCTTCTTCCGGTAGTCGACCTCCGCCCTCTCCTCTGCCGTCATCCACTGGCCGCGGTAGCGGACGTATCCCAGGTTTCTGCGGGCACCGGCGTGGTCCGGGTCCAGAACGATCACCTTCTCGAAGTGCTTTCTGGCCCTGTCCTCTAGACCCGCCTTCTTGCACCAGAGCCCCAGCTGGTAATGGCCCCTGGTATCCTTTTCCGCGACCTTGGCCGCCCTCTTCTGATACTTCTCTTCCCTGGATTGACAGGTTCCCGGCGCTTCCGCCATGCAGAGGAAGATCAAGAGGAAGAGGGTGCTACAGGTAACCGCCTTTTGAATCCGGCCTTGCATTCATACCTCCGGACTGGAATCACGGCTTCGCCCTGGAAGCATGATACCTCCGCAGTCTGGAAATTTACCGCCAAAAATGGTGTCATGGAGGTATCCGGTCGATCCGTTTCGTCCCGAGCCGAGAATCTGAAAAGGAGCTGGATATGAATGGGATTCCAAGAACCGCCCCTCGCCTGGCCGCGGTGCTCTTCCTGATCCTCGCGGGTTCCGCCCCCGCCCAGACTGATTCCGGACTCTCCTCGGCGGATGGCCTCCTCGGAAATCTCCCCGTGGCCTTTGTCGAGAACCGGGGGCAGTGGGACGAAACCGTACGATTCCGCGCCCGGCGCGGCAGTCAGACCTTGTGGCTCCTCCGGGACGGCTGGACCCTTTCCCTGAAACGGGCATCGGGAAAGAAGGACCTCATGGACGGCGCAGCCGTTCGCATGGTCTTCGAGGGCGCACGAACACAGGGAAGAATTTTCGGCGCATCCAAACGCCCCGGTAGACGACACTACCTCTCGGGCAATGATGCCGCGAAGTGGATCACCGATGTCCCCGCATACTCCAAGGTCCGCTACGCCTCCCTGTACGAAGGCATCGACGTGGTCGTACGCGAGAAGGACGGCCACTTCGAATACGACCTGCTCATCACACCGAACATTGATGCGGGCATCGTATCCGTGCGGTGTGAGGGCATCGAGGGGCTCGCCCTGGCAACGGATGGCAGCCTGATCCTGAAAACCCCCCTGGGCGCTGTCATTCAGAAGCCACCCGTGACCTGGGAATCGGGCCCCGACGGCGAGCGTATTCCCGTTACGTGCCGCCACGTCCTCCTGGGTGAGCGCCGGTTCGGATTCTCGGTCGAAGGCCGGGACTTGAGCCGCCCCATGGTCATCGACCCGGGCCTCATCTATTCAACCTACGTGGGCGGAAACGGCGCGGACAACGGCATGGCCGTGGCCGTTCTTCCCTCCGGCGAGGCCATCGTGGTGGGCACCACCGACTCGAGCGACTTCCCGGTCACCCCCGGCGCCTTCCAGATCTCGCTCAAGGGGACCATGGGCGTGGGTGACGCCTTCGTTGTGCGCCTGGACGCCAGGGGGACGCGCCTGGTCTATGCCACCTACCTGGGCGGCGCCTTCGCCGACCTGGGCCGCGGCGTGACCGCCGACGCGGCCGGCGTCGCCACCATCACCGGCCAGAGTTTCTCCCCCGACTTTCCCACCACCAAGGGCGCCTTTCAGACCCAGGCCCCCGGCAGGGGAGATGCATTCGTGGCCCGGCTGAGTGCCGACGGATCCAAGCTCATCCACTCCACCTACCTCGGCGGCACCAAGACCGATCAAGGCAATGCCGTGGCCGTGGACTCCAGCGGCGTCACCACGGTGACGGGATACGCCCAGTCCACCGACTTCCCTATCACTCCCGGTGCGATCCAGACCACCCAGAAGGGATTCTACAACGTCTTCCTCACCCGCCTCGACGCCACACTCTCGACCCTCGTCTTCTCCACCTACCTCGGGGGTACGAAGTACGACATCGGCCGGGCTGTGTACGTGGACGCCACCGGCATCACGGCCGTCGGCGGCCAGACCGGCTCCCCGGACTTCCCGGTGACGCCCGGCGCCTTTCAGACCAAGTATGCCGGCCCCCTCGGCTTCGGCACCGACGCCTTTGTCGCGGTGGTGAACCGGTATGCCACGAAGCTCCTTTACTGCACCTACCTCGGCGGCAGCAGCAGCATGGACTCCGTGGGCGCCATCCACATGACCGGCGGAGGAACGGTGACAGCCACCGGTTACACCCTGTCCTGGGATTTTCCGACCACTCCGGGCGCATTCCAGACCGTCTTCCGCGGCGGCACCAATATCCGGGGCGACGGCTTCGTGACGCGTTTCGACCCGACCGGTTCCAAGGCCCTCTACTCGACTTTTCTGGGTGGCTCCGGTCCGGATGACGCCCTCGGCCTCTCGGTCAACTCCGCCGGCACGGCCACAGTGGTCGGATCGGCCGGCCAGGGCTTTCCGGTAACGGCGGGCGCATACCAGACCACCTTCAAGGGGCCGAGCACCTTCGGCGGTACCGACGGATTCATCGCCCGATTGAATCCTGCGGGCAACGCCCTCCACTACGCCACCTACATCGGCGGCTCCCTGAACGATTCCGCGGCCGCCGTGGTCGTGGACCCGAACGAGGTCGCCACGGTGACGGGCCTGACCACCTCCACCGACTTCCCCACCACGCCGGGGGCGCCGCAGCTGAGTCTCAAGGGCCGAAGTTCCACCATCATCGCACGCCTGGACCTACTCCCCACGGGCGCCGCCCGCTTCGGAACCTCCACGCCGGCCTGCGGCGGTCCCATCGTCATCGGCGTCACCCGCATGGCCTCATCCCCGGATCCGAATTTCGCCTTCACCTGCATCGAGGCTCCCCCCTCCACCACCGGATACCTGGCCCTGAGCCTCGGCAAGATCCCGTCCGGCTTCCAGGTTCTGGGCGTCACCCTCTACGTGGATCCCGCCACGCCCCACATCGTGATACCCGACGGCACAAATAGCGTGGGGTATGCGGAGACGCCGGTGCCGATTCCACCAGGCATCCGGGGTGTGCAGTTCCACTGCCAGTACCTGTGGGCGAACACGCCCCAGTGCGGCGGCGCGGGCAAGTTCAGCGCCAGCAACGCGATCTCCATCACCGTTCAGTGAGCCGCAGCGGGTGGCAATTCCCGATGCCATATCCAATGTCTGAGTAAAATCGGACACCGGATGAACAGAATTTCTGGTACAATCTGCCTGGAATCGAACTCTGGAGTAAAGCCATGAGGTATACACGCATCACAGTTGACTCCGGTCAAATGGGGGGGGTTCCCTGTATCCGTGGATTGCGTATTCCTGTCGCCACGGTGGTCGGCTTGGTGGCGGAAGGGATGACCGAAAGCCAGATCCTTAACGCGTATCCCGACCTCGAGCCTGAGGATATCCGTGAAGCACTCAAATACGCAGCCGAGGCAGTCCGCGAGTACCAGCTGCCTCTCCTGATGCCCAAATGAAGTTCCTGGTGGACAACGCCATCTCGCCGCTGTTCGCCGCGGAGCTTCAGCGGTCAGGCCATGACGCCGTACACGTCAGGGACTACGGTCTGCACACTGCGGCCGACGAGATCATCTTTGATCGAGCGGCTCAAGAAGATCGCGTCTTGGTTTCTGCGGATACTGATTTCGGGGCATTACTGGCTCTCAGAGAGGAAACGAAACCGTCATTTATACTCTTCAGGAGACGGTCCGGAAGACAGCCCATCCAGCAGGCACAGTTGCTACTCGAGAATTTGCCCTCGATTGCCGACGTCCTCCACCAGGGCGCCATCGTGGTCTTCGAGGATGATCGGATCCGTATCCGGGAGCTGCCCATTGCCTGAGCGATCTCCGTAACGGTTCAGTGAGCCGCGACGGGGCAAAACGCCTTCAGCCGGGTACGGTCTCACGATTACTTAATGACCTGAAATGGGACATCTTACCCGCGTGGGAGGTTCCACGCGGGTGAAAGGTCCCGATCCAGGACAAGAACTGGTCGTGGGACACGGAAGTTTATCCACAGGCTGTCAAGACACACACTCGCCTTGCCTGCGCCGCCAGCGTGTCCCGAAGAGGAATGAACCCACCACGACTGCCAGCACCCCGCCGAGCATCGCACCCCAGACTGAGCCTCCAACCCAGGCATACCTCAACATCGGCCCGACTTCTTCGGGGACGCCCACGAATGTCTTTCGAAAGAACTCCGGACTCCACGCTGCGATTCCAACTGCAATGGCACCGCCCAGAACCCAGCAGCAATACACGGCGCCCACGATGCCTGCCAGATGGCTGAGCGCAAACGAGGTAGGGCATCGCACTCGAGACACCCGGCCGACGACAGCCGTGAATATCGCCGAGAACACGACGCCGTAGACGAGGCCCTCAATCAAACCCTGCGCCACGCTCGCCCGCCAGATGGCCTCGATCTCGTGCCAACGCATGACACCACGAAAGTAGTCCGGGCTTATGGCGCCGTTGACTGCATTGGTGGACACCCCGATCAACGCGCCCGCCGCGATACAGCTGATGCATACCGAGAGCAAGGCCCCGGGTCGATACTGATCCGTCATTGGCTGTGGCTCTTTCACTTTGCGTCCTGTCGCAAGACGACCAGCAGTGGCTGCCTACATCGCGGACTACCTACGTTCCACCGCGCGCCCTGCTCATGCGCACCACGGCCGCCGCCACCACGCCTCCGGCCACCCCGCCCGCCACGCCTCCGATCACGGCGGGATCCATATCCCCCGCAACCAGGCGCAGGATCAGCGCAGTCACAACAGCCGAGAGAATTCCAACGAGTATCCCCACGGCGATGATCTTGCCCAGCGGGCTACCTCTGTCAGTCTGTGTCATGATCCATGAGTCCCTATTATCCGTTGTATCTTGCGACCCAATATCGAGGATTTCCAGCGTTCTCAAACGTGCTGGTCTACAAGGATCGGATTTCCGTCCGGATCCACCGCCATTAAACTGGCGGAGCCCGTGGTGGTCTCATCGGCCTCGGTAACCAGTTGCACGCCTTCCGCCTTCAACTGGCGCTGAAGATCGCGCACATCGGTGAAGGTGTCGAGCTTTTCAGCGTTGCTATTCCATCCCGGATTGAAGGTCAACATGTTCTTATCGAACATGCCCTGAAAGAGACCGATCGTGTGCTCGCCGTTCTTCATGATCAGCCAGTTCTGGGAAGCCTCCCCACCGAAGACCGTGAAGCCGAACTTCTCGTAAAAGGCCTTTGACGCCTGAAGGTCCTTGACGGCCAAGCTGATCGAAAATGCGCCGAGTTCCATATATTGCTCCTCTGAAATCAAATAAACGATACTTGCTGACTACCAGTCCATGGACAAACGCACGAGAACCTCCACCTGAGATCGTTTCCAACCATCGGCATGATCTGGTCCTGACGTTGCTCTCAGCCACCGCGGGCAGGGCGGTCGGCTGGAGCGAGTGGCTTGGCTCCCTTTACATACGCCCGGTACTTCAAAGACAGCTGATCACAAAAAGTTCTCAGCGCCTCTTCTTCGATTGCGGATGAAAGACACATGGAATCTCCCGTGAAAGCATCGTACCACTGGAGAAGGACTTCGTTTTCCCTGTACACATGGATGTGTAATGCGACCTCCGGCTCTGCACAGTTCTCGACGAGATCAGCAAGGGACCGCAGGTTTTCCGGCGTGGCCGGCAATTGGTCCACGAGCGGCTTCGGCCAGAGCGTCCCCATCGCCAGGTGTGACACCTCCGGTACGCAACGGGTGTCCAGGAAGTCCTTCAGCGGCTTTGTATGGCTGCCGCCCTCGAGGTACAGGATCGCGTCATGCGGAACGATCAGCGGCAGCGACCTGAGGAAGGAGGGCAGATCCCATGGCCCCGATACTTCCCAGCGGGCGTCATCGCCGAGGCAGATCCCCTCCAGGTCTACCTTCGGGGTCGCCTTGAAGAGTCTTGCGAACCAACCCATTGTATTCTTTCATCTCGAACGACTATTATTTGGTCCACATGACATTACACCACCGACCAGCTCGAGCTGCATCAGCAGCTCCACGGCCTCCACGCGTCTTCGCTCCTTCCCGAGCCCGGCTCTACTCCGGAACCACCTTGTAGATCTTGTCCTTCTTCCGGGCGGGTTCTGCCACCCGGATCCCGAGCTGATCTCCCACCTTTGCGGACTCCACGGAATCGTGGTCGATCTGCATGGATTCGATTTCCTGGGTGAAGTCCGTGGCGGTTCCCACGACATGGATCGTATCACCGATTCGCAGCTCTCCCTCGGTGATCTCGATGGCGGCGACGCCCGCCTTGCCGAAATAGTGAGTCACCTGTCCTATGAATTGCTCAGCCATGGTCGATCTCCCTGTAGCAGGTGGATTGTGCGATTGCGCCTGTTTAACCGTTCTCGGACACCAAGAGATCGAATAAGTCAAGGCCCGGATTCTACCCCGAACTCCGCGGCCGCGTCCACCCGGCTCGTTTTACGAACTTCTTACACACAAGTGCGATCCCGGAGGGGTACTCTGTTCATGGCAGGACGTCCTGCAATGAACGATTACCTCAAATCAGGGAGCAGCCCGATGATGAACCGCATTCCGACCTCGGCCCTGGCAGCCGTCCTCCTCCTCACGGCCTTCTCCGCGGCACAGACGCACCCCACCTCGAGCTGGGTGATACCCCAGTGCGGCGCCTACGGCCCGGGCGGGAAGGCCGGGATCAGAATCCAGAACGTGACCGTCGGGGTGGTGATCCTGGAACAGGTCGCCACCACCACCATGGACATCCACCTCCGGAACACGAGCTCTCGTCAACGGGAAGCCGAGGTGCTCATCCCCGTTCCCACGGGCGTGGTGGTGCGGGGTTTCACCTTCCAGGGCGGGGGCAAGGAGCCCACGGCCCGGGTGCTCCCCCGGGACGAGGCAAAGGCCACGTACGCGGCCATCGTGGCCAAGATACGAGATCCGGCGCTGCTGGAATTCGCCGGCTACGACCTGGTCCGGTCCAGCCTCTTCCCGGTGTCGGCCGGCGGCTCCCAGACCGTACGCCTCACCTACGAGCACCTGCTTCATGCCGACGGCAACCGCATCGACTACGAACTCCCACGGAGCGAATCCCTTACCTACGCAGTGCCGTGGAAGGTGTCGGTGCGCATCAAGTCGAAGCGGCCGGTGGCAACGGTCTACTCGCCGAGCCACAACCTCGATGTCCACCGCTCCACGCCCGGCATCGTATCGGCGCGCATCGCCGGGGACGCCGTCCGGGAACCCGGCCCCTTCCGCCTCTCCTTTCTCCTGGCCGGGAAGGGCGTGACGGCGTCGCTCCTGGCCTACCCCGACGCGGAGACGGGCGGAGGATACTTCCTGCTCCTCGCCGGCCTTCCGCCCGTATCCCGGGACACCGAGGAGGTCTCCCCCGTCCGCAGGGAGGTGACCCTCGTCCTGGATCGATCCGGCAGCATGCGCGGGGAGAAGATCGAACAGGTGCGGGAGGCGGCCCTCCAGGTCCTGGCCGGCCTCGAGCCAGGCGAGGCGTTCAACATCATCGCCTACAACGACGCCGTCACCCCCTTTGCCGAGAAGGCAATGGAGAAGACGGGTGGCACCGAGCGCCGGGCCCGGGCCTTCCTGAAGAGCCTCAAGGCTGAGGGAGGCACCAACATCCACGACGCCCTGGTGGAGGCCCTGCACAGGCCGCCCCCCGAGGGCATGCTGCCGCTGGTCCTCTTCCTCACCGACGGCCTTCCCACCGCGGGCGTGACCTCGGAGGTCGCCATCCGGAACGTGGCCATGAAGCGTAATCCGCACCGGCGGCGCATCTTCACATTCGGGGTGGGTGTGGACGTGAACACGCCGCTTCTGGAGAAGATCGCCTCGGAGACGCGGGCCGCCCCGACCTTCGTGCTCCCGGGCGAGAACGTGGAGGCCAAGGTGAGCCGCGTCTTCAAGCGCCTGTCCGGCCCCGTCCTGGCCGAGCCCGTGCTCCGGGCCGTGGATTCCGCCGGCCGGCCCGCGCCGACCCGCACCCGGGATTGCCTGCCCGCCCGCCTGCCCGACCTCTTTGACGGGGACCGGCTGGTGGTACTCGGCCGGTACACGGGCGAAACACCACTGAGCTTCCAGCTATCCGGCAACTTCCGTAACACCCGCAGGGCGTTCTGTTTCACCTTCGACCTCGACCGGGCCTCCACCCGGAACGCCTTCGTTCCCCGCCTCTGGGCCAGCCGCAAGATCGGTGTCCTGGTGGACGCGCTGCGCCAGGCAGGGGCGGACGCCCACGTCGCGTCCGCATCCGGCAAGAAGCCCCATCCGAAATGGAACGAGCTCGTGGAGGAGGTGATCCACCTCTCCCGGAAGTTCGGCATCCTCACGGAATACACGGCCTTCCTCGCCCGCGAGGGTGTGGACCTGAGCCAGAAGGACAGGATTCTTGCCGAGGCCGACCGTAACTTCCTGAACCGCGCCGTGGCCGTGCGGTCCGGTATTGGCAGCGTGAACCAGAGCCTGAACAGCATCGGCCAGCAGGCGCAGATCTGCCAGAACAGCAGGAACTTCTACTGGGACGCCAACCTGAACCGCGTGGAGGTGACAACGGTCCAGCAGATCGCAGACCGCGCCTTTTTCCGGAAGGGCAAGCGCTGGGTGGACAGCCGCCTCCTGGAGAGAAAGGCCCCGCCCGACCGCGTGGTCCGGTTCGGAACCGAGGCGTTCAAGGCCCTCGTGCATGGCCTGACCGGAGCCGGGCGCCAGGGATGCGTGTCGCTCAAGGGGGAGATCCTCCTCGAGGTGGGCGGGAAATCGATCCTGGTCAGGCAGGGAGATCCCCGGTAAAATCCTGTCGTGCTGGATCGGTGAAGATGGGGATACGTTCATTTTCAAGAAATGGGCGTATCCCCGTTTCATCTCTTACGATTATCCGCCGCAGGAGCTCCCTTCATGACCGAAGTCGAGAAGCAACTGGACGCCGCTCGTCAGCAGCTCCTCGATCTCACCCTCCGGAACCGCCTCCTGAACTTCCGGAAGACGAGGCGGAGCACCCTCACCGTCATCGACGAGATTCCACGGGAGATCTACGACCTCCTGGTCCTCCGGGAAAAGGCCATGCAGTTTCTCCACGCACCCGAAGTGGTCGAGGAGGAGGAAGCGCCGGCTCCAGAGGAAAGCGACACCGAGGCCGGTAATCCGACCGAGGAGGAAACAGCCCCACCGTTGCATCCGGACTCTGAAGTAGCCGTCGAGGAGGAGGAAGCGCCGGCCTCCGAGGAAACAACCCCGCACTCCGAGGCGACTACGGAAGAGGCGCCCCCGGCCAGCGAAGACAGCGATGACGGCAACCTGACCGAGGAGGAGAAAGCCGTCCTCTGGGGCCCGACCACGGAAGAAGCAGAGCCCGAGGAGAAGCACCTCGACCGGTATCTTCAGACCGACCTCCCCCAGGCGGCGCTCCAGGAGCAGCTGTTTACCATCCACCAGAAGGCCCGGTCCGTGTTCGAGGAGCAGGGCTACACGGTCCTCTACCTGGCCCTCGGCTTCCTGAAGTGGTTCGACGCCGCGGATGCGGATACGCCGCGGATGGCGCCCCTGGTCCTGGTCCCCGTGGAGCTGAACCGCCGCAGCGTCCGGGGCGCGTTCAAGGTGGCCTGGACCGGCGAGGATATCTTCGCCAACATCTCCCTCCAGGCCAAGCTCTCCGAAACGGGCCTCTCCCTGCCCGACCTGAACATGCCCGAGGACAAGGCGGAAATCGACGATTACTTCCACTCCGTCACCGATGTGATCTCGGACCGGAAGGGGTGGGAGGTCGTGCCCGACATCTGCCTCGGATTCTTCAGCTTCACCAAGTTCGTCATGTACAAGGACCTGGATCCGGATTCGTGGCCGGTGGAACGGCCCCTGACGGACCAGGACCTGCTCCGGGGCATCCTGGATCCGTCTCCGGCCGCCGACACGGACGGCGGTTTCTCCGAGGAGAACATCGACGAGAAGCTCTCGGCTCGGGACGCCTACCACATCATGGACGCGGATCCTTCCCAGATCGCCGTCATCGAGGACATCAAGGCCGGTCGCAACCTGGTCGTGGAGGGGCCGCCCGGGACGGGCAAGTCCCAGACCATCGCCAACGTCATTGCCGAGCTCCTTGCGAGGGGAAAACGCGTTCTCTTCGTCAGCGAAAAGATGGCCGCCCTCGAGGTGGTGAAGGCACGCCTCGACCGGGCGGGCCTCGGAGACTTCTGTCTGGAGCTGCACAGCCGGAAATCGAACAAGAAAGAGGTGCTCAAGGAGCTGGAGAAGACCACGGGCAGCGGGGCCCGGACCTACGCCTCGCCCGAGGAGGACTTCGACCGGCTGGAGGGCCTGAAGCGAGACCTCGACGACTACGCCGCCGCCTTGAGGGATCCTTGCGGAGACCTCGGCCACTCCCCCTTCTCGCTCTTCGGCCTGCGGGAGGGGGTCCGGTGTCATTTCGCGGATTCCGGCAGGCCCATGCCGGCGGTGGACCTACGAGATCCCGAACAGTGGACCCGGGAGGACTGGAGCCGGGCCCGGCTCCGGCTGGAGAACCTGAGAGACGCCCTGTCCATGATCGGTGACGTGAAGGCGCATCCCTGGTACGGCTGCAGCCCCGGGGTGGTATTGCCCTCGGACGAGGGTCCCCTCCGGACCCTGCTCGAGGGTTGCCGGAAGGCCCTGGCGGACCTCGAGGCCGCCGCCATCGCACTGGTCCAGGCCTGCGGCGCCCGGCAGCCCGCGGACCTCCTGGCCGTGGCCGAGTGCCTGGCCGCTGCAGATGTGGTGGCGGACTCCAGTCCCGTGGAACAGTCCCTGCTTTCCGGTCCGGCGTGGGACGAGCCCGACGACAGTGCCGAGACCCTCATGGGCGAGGTGCGGCTGTTCCAGAAGGTGCATCCGGACGTCGCCGCGCGGTTCAAGGCGGAAGCCCTGGACGAGGAGGTCTCCGCCCTCAGGGCTGTGTACGAAGACTACGCCTCGAACTGGTTCCGGATCTTGTCCCCGCGATACCGGGAAGTGAAGGGGAAGATCCGCTCCCTCTACCAGCGCCGCCTTCCCTTCCGGACGGCAACGGTCCTCCAGGATCTGGCCGACCTGGAGCGGTGCGCATCCCTGCGCAGGGGCATTCGCGACGCCCACCCACGGGGCATCGAGTTCTTCGGGGCCCTGTGGCAGGGCGAGGACAGCGACGTGGGAGCCCTGGAGTCCTTTGCCGTCTGGATCACGGCCTTCCGGAAACACGTCCTGTCAGGTGTCCTCACCGAGGAAGCCGTGGACCGCGTCGCTGGCGGCGTGGATGGAGAGACCGTCCGGGGACACATGATGGAGGTGCGCACTACCCGGGATCCGTTCGAGGAGGAGATGCACCGCCTCTTCACCCGGGTCGGAGCAGCCGATGTGCAGAAAATCTTCGGCTCCTCGCTCGAGTCGGCGCCCTTCCCGGATATTGCATCCCGCCTGGCATCGTGGCTGGAACACCTCCCCGGCCTCCAGCGGTGGGCTCAGTTCACGGCCGCGCGGGAGTCCTGCAGGGAGACGGTCGCCGCACCCGTGGATGAGGTCCTGGAGGAGGAAGACATCCACATCGAGGCGGAGGATCTTCTCCCGTGCTTCGAGGGAGGCTACGCCGAGCAGCTGCTCCACCGTGCATTCCAGGAGCGTCCGGCCCTCTCTGGGTTCGTGGGCGACTTGCACGAGAAGAAGATCCGGGATTTCGCCGACCTGGACCGGCGCCTCATCCGGATGAACCAGAAAAGGCTGGCGGCCAAGCTGTCGCTTGAGCGGCCGGCCGTCCGGGCCGGAGCTTCCGCGGGATCGGAGGCCGGCATCCTCCTGGGCGAATTCGGCCGCAAGCGCGGCCACATGCCCATCCGGAAGCTTCTCACCCGGGCCGGCGGGCTGATCACCCGCATCAAGCCGTGCTTCTTGATGAGCCCGCTTTCCGTGGCGCAGTTCCTCGCCCCCGGCATCCTGGAATTCGACGTGGTGGTGTTCGACGAGGCCAGCCAGGTCCGGCCCTCCGACGCCCTCGGCGCGGTGGCGCGGGGGGGGCAGGTCGTGGTCATGGGCGACACCCGCCAGCTGCCGCCCACCTCATTCTTCGATCACATACTCGAGGCGGACGGGGACGAGGAAGCCGACGAAGCCACCGTGTCCGACGTCGAGAGCATCCTGCACCAGTGCAAGCGTGCCTTTCCCATGAAGATGCTGCGGTGGCACTACCGGAGCCGCCACGAATCGCTCATCGCCTTTTCCAACCAGGCGTTCTACGACAACAATCTCCGCATTTACCCCTCACCCGTTCAGGAGTCCGAGGGCCTGGGGCTCAAGTTCAGGCATCTTCCGGAATCGGTATACGACCGGGGCCGCACCTCCGTGAACCGCATGGAGGCACGGGAAGTCGCCCGGGCGGCCCTGGAACACTTCCGCAGGCACCCGGAGGAGTCTCTGGGCGTGGGCGCGTTCAACATCAAGCAGCAGCAGGCGATCCTGGAAGAGGTCGAGCTCCAGCTACGATTGCACCCGGACATGGAGTCTCACTTCGCTCCATCCCGGCCGGAGAAGTTCTTCGTCAAGAACCTGGAGACCATTCAGGGCGACGAGAGGGACGTGATCTTCCTGAGCGTCGCCTTCGGCTTCGACGCGGACAGAAAACTTTACAGGAACTTCGGCCCCCTCAACCAGGAGGGTGGAGAGAGGCGCCTCAATGTGCTGGTCACCCGCGCCCGGAAGCGGTGTGTTGTCTTCTCCAACTTCCGGGCCGAGGACCTGTCCCTCGATGGCATCCAGGCCCGGGGGGCCAGGGCGCTGAAGGGCTACCTCGGATTCGCGGAGAAGAGAATCCTCGAGGAGGCCGAGGCCGCGCGGGACGATGCGGACTTCCCGTTCGAGGAATCCGTCCACGACTGCCTGGAGCAAGAAGGCATCGAGGCACACAGGCAGGTCGGCTGCGCGGGATTCCGGCTGGACATCGGTGTGGTGGATCCCGAACAACCGGGCCGCTTTTTCCTGGGCGTGCAGTTCGACGGCACCAAGTACCACGGCTCCAGGGTCGCCCGGGATCGGGACCGGCAGCGGCGTCAGGTCCTCGAAGGCCTCGGCTGGCGGCTCCACCGCGTCTGGTCCACGGACTGGTACCGGAACCGCGACGAGACCCTCGACAGGTTGCTCGGAGCGATCGAAGCGAGCCGCATCGCACCGATGCCGGAGTCCGATGCGCCTCCGGCCGAGGAACCTCCGGAGGAGGATTCCCCCGTCCAGGATACCCAGGAGGAACGGGAGGAACCGGTAAGAGACTACAGCGTATGTAGGGACCTCGGCGTCACCACCACCGGAGAACTCCACGACCAGAGCCCAGTGAAGATCTCCAGGGCGGTGACCACGGTGGTGAACGTCGAAGGACCCGTTCACTTCAACGAGATCCTGCAGAGGATCCGCAAGGCCTGGGACCTGAAGCGCGCCGGCCGGAGGATCCGGGCCCTGGTGTCGAATGCTGCGGACCTGGCCGAGGAGGACGGCTGCATCCTGCGGAAGGGCGAGTTCCTGTGGCCCTCGGGAATGGAGAGCCCCCCGGTCCGGCGCCGCGGGGATGAGATACCGGCCTCCATCGACCTCATCTGCGACGAGGAGATCGAGGAAGCCGTCAAGGCCGTCCTCCGGCACCAGTTCGCCACCCTGCCCGAGGACCTGGTCATCCAGGCCGGCCGGGTTCTGGGATTCGCCTCGGTGCGCCAGAGAACCGAAGAGAGAATCCAGGCCGCTCTCGCGGATCTTCTGGAAGGCGGGACGCTCGTCCGGCAGCCGAACGGGATGATCGGGCCTCCGCCTCGAGAAACCTCATGAAGATCCTGCTGGCACCGGATTCATTCAAGGAATGCCTGACGGCCTCCGAGGTCTGCACGGCCATGCACCGGGGCATCCTGGACCGGTTGCCGCAGGCCTCGGTGGTGTCCGTGCCCATGGCGGACGGAGGCGAGGGGACCGTGGAGGCGATCCGACGCGAACTCCCCCTCGAGGACGTATCCCTCACCGTGACCGGGCCGATGCAGGAGAAGGTGGACGTCGTCTACGGCCTCGATCCGCGATCCTGCACGGCCGTCATCGAGTCGGCCAGGGCGTGCGGCCTGGCGCGGGTGGTCCCGGAGGCACGCAATCCCCTCGTCGCCACGACCCGCGGCGTCGGGGAGATGATCCGGGATGCCCTCGACCGCGGGGCGAAGCGGATCCTCCTCGCCCTCGGCGGCGTGGCCACCGTGGACGGCGGCACGGGCCTGGCCAGGGCGCTGGGATTCGCCTTCCTCGACAGGGCGAAGCGGCCGCTCGCCGAGGGAGGCGGCGCCCTTTCCGACCTGGCGTACATTGAAATACCTCGACATCGGCCCTGGGATGGGGTGGATATCGAGGCCCTCTGCGACGTGACGAATCCCCTGGTCGGCGACCGTGGAGCCGCCCGGACCTACGGGCCGCAGAAAGGCGCCACCCCCGCCCAGGTCGAGGTTCTGGAGACCGGGCTCTGCCGCCTGGCCATGGTCATGGCACGCAGTCTGAACGCGCGGACTGCGGAGGCCCCCGGCGCCGGCGCCGCCGGAGGCCTGGGTTTCGGCCTGGCGGGTTTTCTGGGGGCGATGCTGGTGCCGGGCGCAAACCGGATCATGGACCTCGTCGGCCTCGAGGAGGCCATGGCCAGCGCGGACCTGGTGATCACGGGCGAGGGCCGCACCGACAGTCAGACCGCGCACGGCAAGGTCTGTTCCGGCGTGGCCGCCCTCGCGGCCAAGGGCAGCGTTCCTTGCGTGATCCTGTCGGGCGCCGTTGCAGGATCCACGGATGCTTTCCTCGATCTGGGTGTCTCCGCCGTCTTCAGCATCAGCCCGGGACCCGAATCCCTGGAGACGGCGATCCGGCTGGCGCCCGAGCGCCTGGCACGGACGGCGGGAAACATCGCGAGGCTCTTTGCAGCGGGCCGCGGGAGTGAAGGCTGATGCCAAACAGCTCTTGGGTACTCTGCCGAAGAGCGGCAGGACACCGGGACGACAAGTGGGGATGGAGTCGTCGTTCATGCCGCTAGAGGAAATCGCTCTATCCCTCACACGATCGGTGCTGCCGGCTCGGGTGGGGGCTCTACTCCGTGAATCCGATGCACGCATCGATCGGTTCATCAGCGAACGCATCGATGCCCCTCTTCCGGGCTTCGTCCCCAGCGATTTCGTGGAGGTCTATTCCGCCCTGAAGGCACTCCGGACGGGCTACCTGACCACGGGAGACATGTTCTGTGAATGGGGGAGCGGCTTCGGCGTGGCGGCCTCCCTGGCGGCGATGCTCCGGTTCAATGCTTATGGCATCGAGATCCAGGAAGACCTGGTCCGGGCCGCCCGTTCCCTTGCCGAGGATTTCAATCTCTCCGTCCAGTTCTTTCATGGGAGCTTCATTCCTCCCGGCGGCGAAGCCATCACCGACACGGTCGATGAATTTTCCTGGCTGGAGCCGGGTGGACTTTGCGCCCAGGAAGAGATGGGCCTCGATCCCGATGACTTTGACGTGATCTTCGCCTACCCCTGGCCGGGTGAGGCGCATGTCATCGAGGCCCTGTTCGAGGAGTATGCAGCTGTCGGAGCACTGCTCTTGACCTATAACGGCCTCGAAGACATCAAGCTGTTCAGGAAAAAAGCCGTGAAATGATCACTTTCCGTTCTCTTCCTTGACCTTGTCGGGCAGTGCGGCGTACTCCTCGATGGTTCCTGGATCCAGAGGGGGCACGAGGGCCTTCAGGACCTCGAGAATCCCGCGCTGCATCTGACGGTCTTCCTGAAAATCGCCCTCGACGTAAAGCCCGACGAACGCCTTGCCGCGGGTTTCCATGACCTTCCGTCGCACGTAGATCCTGAGCCACCTGCGTACGTCCTCTCGGGTGAGGCGGGTGTCCAGCCCCTTCATGAAGTCCTCGAATCCGGGATACCGCCCGGCATCGTACCCGTCGAAGACGGCCAGCTTTCGGAAGAGGCCCTTTTCCTTTTCCCATTGCCTGTCGACGTATTCACGAAAGCTGTTCTTCTCCAGGCACTTTGACAGCTCCTCCTCCTTCCACCCGGGCCACCCCGCGGCACCGATCTCGATGTCCGGCTCGATCCCGCCCTTCTTGGTGACCTTACCCTCGCCGTTCACCAGGTCCTGAATGCAGCGGCCGTCAGGCAGGTAGTAGCGAGCGATGGTGATCCTGATCCCGGGCCCCACATCGTATCGACCGTTCTTGTTCAGGTCCTCGTAAGGCTCACCCGGATCCCACCGGCCATTCAAGCGCGGCTTGTCCTCGAAGGGTTCACCCTTGTCGTACGTCCCGTTCTTGTTCCGGTCGGTGAAGGGTTCGCCGGGATCGTGCTTCCCGTTGGGTTTCGGGGTGTCCTCGAACCGGTCCCCCTGCCTTGATGTGAGGTCGATGATTTTCTGCACGGAGGCCCGGCCGTAGCTGCGTTGGCCCACGACCCTTGCGCGCTTGTAGAACTGAAGGACGCCGGCCACGATCTCCGAGGCACCCGCGGTGTGCCGGTTGACGAGGACCACAATGGGATAGACGGGGCCGGCCAGAACCTTGCGGGTGCGAACCTCCTCTCGCGGTGCGACAAACTTGCTCCTCCCCTCCCAGTAAACCACCAGCTTGCCTTCGTCCAGAAATCGGTCCACGACCTCGACGGCGGCCGACAGGTTTCCCCCCTGACCGTTTCTTAGATCAAGGACCAATCCCTTCATGCCCGAGGCCTTCATCCTTTCCAGCGCCACGTCGAGACTCCGGCCCGTCCCGTTTCCGAAACCGAGAAGCTGCACGAGGCCGATGCCTCCAGGAAGCATTTCCCACAAGAGCGGCGCCACCTCGGGGCGGCGGCGCTCAAGGGTAAGAGTGCGCGGCTCTTTCCAGCCGCGGCGCACCACCTTGATCTTCACCGAAGATCCCTTCGCGCCACCCAAGCGCTTCAGGACCTGCTCCACGTCCCTGTCAAAGGTGGACCAGCCGTCCACCTCGAGGATCTTGTCGTTCACCCTCAAGCCGGCCTCGAAGGCAGGGGTTCCGAATACGGGCCGAAAGACCGTGAGTACACCACGCACATCGAAATTGATGAAGGCCCCGAAGTCGGCAAGGTGTCCCGACGGGCCTTTCATCAGATCTGCACGCTGCTCGGCCGTCAGGTACGTGCTTCCCGGATCCATGACGCGCAGGATACTCCGCGCCGCGGCCTCCATCAGCTCCTTCTCCGACCTCGTATCTCCCACCAGGTGATAGAGCTTGATGTTGTGCAACACCTCATCGATGAGATCGAACTTGTCACCCTGGACGGCATAGTGCGGGTTCCTGTAAAAAGCATTATCCAGCTGCCGGAATACATCCAGGATTCGGAGGTAGGATCGGGCCAGCTGACCGCGCCGGGTCGGTTCGTCCTTCAATTTCTCGAGCACCTTCTGGGCCACCTCGATATCATCGCACTCCGCCAGAGCAAGGGCACCAGCGGCCTGAAGGTCCGGATCTTCCGAATTCAGGTAGTCGCGAAACACTCTCTTGGCCTCGGGACGATGGTTCAGGCTGACTTTCCAGAGCGCCTTGGCGATTTCCAGCTTGAGGACGGGATTGAGGGTATCTTCCAGGAGGGCATTCAGATCTTTCGCTACCGCCGACGCGCCCCGGCGCCCCAGCACCCCCACCGCGACCCTTCGCACCTCGATCTTCAGGTCCTCGTTGCCGGCCATGGCCAGCAGGATCTTCTGGCCCTGCTGCTTTTCGCCGAAGTGAATGAGGGTGGCAGCGGCTGCGATGCGGAAGGTCGGATTCCCCGGCTTCAGGTATGGCTTCAGGGCTTCAACCACGTCGGGGCCCAGCTCCCGGAGCTTGGCATCGAATTTCCAGAACATCGTCGGCGCCTTGTCGGCCGCGAGGCGGGCATGGCCGGCCACCTTGGCTGCAAGGTCGTCCTGGCTTGCGAGGACAGGAGACAATCCGAGCGCCGCTACGGCGAGCACGATTCCAATCCTTCTCTTCATGGCTGCCTTTCTTCCACGAAGGTCATATCTGCAGGAAACGGGTATTTCCAATATCGGGCACAGGCTGCCAGGTATGTATGATAGAAACGAACCTGGATTCCCGCATCGTACCACAAAAAAATTTTATCGGGAGTGAATTGATGAAAGTCTGCATGATTGCGTGCATGGTGGGATTGACCTGGCTCGTGGGGCCTGCCTTCTCCGAGGACGACCTTGCCGGCCTGTGGAAGCCCAGAGAAGGAAGGAGCATGCGGGTCACCTCCACCGCCCGCCTTAAGAACGGCAAGCCCAATCCCGACTCCAATTCCGACAACTTCCGCGTTCCCCCGGGTCAGACCCACGTTCTGGCCGATCTGAAGGGCCCCGGCGTCATCCGACACCTCTGGCTCACGTTCCTCGGCCCCAAGCCGCATCCCTGGCACCGCAACGGCGCCGCCACTCCCCAGGAGATGCTGATCCGCATCTACTGGGACGGCCGCGAGACGCCGGACGTGGAAGCGCCGGTGGGTGACTTCTTCGCGGCCGGTTTCGGCAGGCGCATGGAGGTGAGGAGCCTTCCCGTCCAGGTGGAGAACGGGGCGGGCTACAACTGCTTCTGGCCCATGCCCTTTCGCAAGTCAGCACGCATCGAGATCGTCAACGACGGGAAGAAGGAGATCGCGCTGCTCTACTACAACCTCGACTGGCAGAAGGTGGACAGCCTCCCCGAGGACACACCGTATTTCTGTGCCCGATATCGCCAGGAGTACCCCGTCCGCAAGGGCGTGGACTACCTGGTCCTCGTGAGCACGTGCACGCTAGATGAGGGTGGCATTCTCACGATATTTGATGGAAC
>CAZAKZ010000071.1:0-27676 GCA_964485695.1 uncultured Planctomycetota bacterium
AAGCAGCTTGATAATCTACCCTGAAATCAGCCAAATTTTTGCAACGTTAGGGTATACTGTCCAGATCCTTACAATTTCAGTGCATTCCCCATAGTATAGAAAACCGGATGGAAAGAAAAGAAGCGACCTCCAATTCCGCTCGACCAGAAGATGGAAGCCGCTTCCATGCACCGGGTAAGCCCTACCGGTGAATTCCCAGTTTCAGGCCGTTTGAGATGAAGTTGATGCCACTGGCGTCGTAGGTGACCGCGGCCGCGTGAAAAGTGATTCCCACCAGGCCGAGAGACCCTGGAATGCTCAACTGCCCCGTGGCCTCGCCCTTGATGTTCAGGGCGCCGCCGAAGTTGACGAACACCGCGGGAACCGAGTTGCTGGTGGAAAGGATCAGGAGGCTGTCCAGATCCAGCGGGATGGTGCCCACGCCCCCCACGGGGATGCCCCGGTTGTTGCTGAAGGCCAGCGCGATCTGGTAGGCTATGCCCGGCTTGGTCGCCTCGGTGACGTGAAACAGGAGCGGGGATCCGACCCGGGGCAGGTTCTGGTAGGAGAGGCCCGTGAACTTGGCCATCCAGACGTCCTGGCCGCCCACACCGCCTGCTCTGCTGGAGGAGAAGAAGAGCTGCCTGCCGTCGGGGGAGGGCTTGGGACTGCGGTCCGTGGTCGTGGAGTTGACATTGGCCACGAGCACCGGGGCGCTCCACTTGCTGGTGCGGAACACCCGGGTGGATTTCACGATGTCGTACCCTCCCGGCCCGGAAACGTTGGACGCCCCGTAGTAGACCGTGAGGCCGTCCAGGGACAAGCCCATGTCCCTGGGGCTGGAACCGGTCAGTTCCGGCACGGACTGGGCGGAGCCCCAGGGGCTGCTCACGGTCGGACGCGTGGATTGCACGATTCTGCTGCTGCTGATGGTCAGCAGGTAGAGATCGTCGTCGGTGACGCTCACGCCGTACTCGGTGCTGCCGGTGTTTACAGCCCCCACGTTGGTCCCCGCTGCCCAGGGCGACGTGGGAGTGGGCCGCGTGAACATCCAGATGTCGTGGCCGCCCTTGCCGCCGGCGGAGGAATTGGCGGTATAGGCCACCAGCTCGCTGGAGAGCATGTGGGGCGAGAGGTCGTTGGTCGGCCCGTTGATGGCGCCCGGCTCGCGGGTCACCGACCCGAAGGGGGAATGGGGATTGGTCCGCTTTGACACATAGATGTCCCAGCCGCCGGGGCTGCCCGGAATGTCAGTGCGGCTCGACCCGATGCGGATGGTCAGATTGTCGCCGCTGATGTAGGGGTAATAGTCCTGGGTGGTGGAGTTCACCTCCTTGACGTTCACCGGGGTCCCGAACTGACCCACCTGGGCCGTCAGCGTGGCGGTGAGCACCAGAAGGCAGGCTACGAATACAACGTGCCGCATGCTGTCATCCTCCAATCATGGAAACGTTCTCTGCTATCCCGGGGGATTCATGGGGGAACAGTTCGATTGCCCCTCTCCCGCGAAGGTCCATTGTACGCGGCACGTGGGAGAAAAGCCAGAAACACGGCATCACCGGTCATAGGCCCCTGGAGAGGGGTGCGGCAGAATCTCCGGAGAAGGATCGTTAGTCGACCGTAAACCCCGATTTAGGACCATTTTGAGACGCCCGAACGAGACGCGGTCTTGAGAGAATCCCCGCCACCACGTTTAATACGAGCACAGAGAACCGTGGAATCCGCTGCAGGAGTCCGGCACCCGTGCATATCGGCGACAAGGAACTCATCGTGGTGGGAGACCGTCTACTGGTCTCCGTGGATGAAGGCGAGGAGCGCACCTCGGGGGGTATCCTGGTGCCCGCCACGGCCGTGAATCAGCGATCGGTCCAGACCGGCCTGGTGGTGGCCGTGGGACCGGGCATTCCCGTATCCCAGCCCAACGACGTTATCGACGAGCCCTGGAAGGAGAGGACCGGTGAATCCACCACCTATGTGCCCCTCCAGGCCCAGGTGGGAGATGTCGCCGTGTTCCTCCGCAATGCTGCCATCGAGATCACCGTGGACGACAAATCGTACCTCATCGTCCCCAACGCAGCCGTTCTGGTGCTCCAGCGGCATTACTGATCCCGGAGCAGGTCGCAAGGGAACAGCCCGTCTTTTTCACGACCCGAAAATTGGGCTCAATTTACAGGCCCACGACTCCGACTTCATAGAAGAACCCGGCCCGGCCGCCGCCTGGCCCCGAAGGAGTATTCAGACCTTGAACACCCAGACAGCCACCCTCGACCGGGCGTCCCTGCCCCGCGACCAGGTCGGTGCGAAACATACGTGGGACCTCACTGCCGTCTACCCGGACATGGATGCCTGGGAGGCGGAAAAGACCGGCCTCATCCATGAGATTCCGGAACTCGGTCGATTCAAGGGCAAGCTGGCCGACGGTCCGGAGATCCTGAAGGAGGCCCTGGACACCTTGATGACGGTGCACCAGCGCCTCGAGCGACTGAGCCATTACGCGAGCCTCTACCGCGACGAGGACCTGACGCGATCCGGGCCGGCCGCCATGGTCGACAGCGTCACCAAGCTGGCCTCGGAGATCCGGGCGGCAACCGCCTACTTCGACCCGGAAATCCTCACCCTCGAGGAAGACACGCTGAAGGCATGGATGGCCATGCCCGCCTTTGCCGACTACGACCGGTACCTCCACGATCTTCTGCGGAAAAAGACCTACGTCCTGTCGACGGCGGAGGAGAGGGTGCTGGCCAACGCCTCGGCTCTGGCACCGGTGCTCCACCGCACCTTCAGCACGTTCTCCGACGCCGAGCTGAAGCGGCCCACCGTCGAACTCAGCGACGGAAAAACCGTGGAGATGAGCCCGGCTAACTTCCGCATCCAGCGCCAGTCCCCCGTCCGCGAGGACCGGAAGCGGTGCTTCGAGGCACACTGGGGGATGTACGGCGACTACTGGAACACCTTTGCGAATCTGCTTTCAGGCCAGGTCACCTACAACAGCTTCCTCGCCCGGACCCGTGGCTATGACAGTGTCCTGCACATGGCGCTTCACCACAACGAGGTGCCCGTGGATCTCTACCACACCCTCATCGACCGGGTCACCGCTCATCTCGGGAGCTACTTCAGGTACTTGAAGCTCCGGAAGAGAATGCTGGACATCGAGGGCCGGCAGTATTACCACGACATCTATCCCTCCCTCGTGGAAGCCGCGAAACGAAAATTCCCCGTGGAGAACTGCTACAACGTGGTCCTGAACGCGGCTGCCCCCCTCGGCAAGGACTACGTGGGGAACATGAAGGAGGCCTTCACTTCCGGGAGCGGGTGGCTGGACGTCTACCCGAACAAGGGGAAGAGATCGGGCGCCTACATGGCCGGATGCTACGGTGTCCACCCCATGATTCTCCTGAATCACAACGACGACTTTGAAAGCCTATCCACACTGGCGCATGAGATGGGCCACGCCCTCCACAGCGTCTACTCCCAGGCGCACCAGCCCTACCCCAGGGCGGACTATTCCATCTTCGTGGCCGAGGTGGCCTCCACCTTGAACGAGGCGCTGCTCATGCATCACCTCCTGGAAGTGGAGACTGACGGGGAGGCCAGAAAGTTCCTCCTGGCGGAGTATCTCCACGGATTTCGGGGTACCGTGTTCCGGCAGATCATGTTTTCAGAGTTCGAACGCGAGATCCACGCCATGGCCGACCGGCGCGAGGCCCTGACCGGAGAGTCCCTGAACGCCCTCTTCCTGGATCTCCTGCGCCGCTACCACGGCCACGACGACGGCGTCATGCACATCGATGACCGCTACGGCGTCGAGTGGGCCTACATCCCCCACTTCTACTACCGGTTCTACGTGTATCAGTACACCTCGAGCTTCATCGCCTCCACGGCACTGGTGGAGCAGATCCTCCACGAGGGAGCACCGGCGGCCGAGCGCTACATCAACAACCTCCTGAAGGCCGGTTGCTCTGCCGACCCCCTGACCCTTCTCAGGAATGCCGGAGTGGATCTCACCGCACAGGAGCCGTATGACATCGCCTTCCAGAAGTTCGACCGGTTCGTGGAGGAACTGGACGCACTGGCGTGATGGACTGTCAATTGGACTGATCTCTCGTTATAATTCCCGGCACCTGTCACAACAAGAACAACCTGCATCCAGGGGAATCGTACCATGATGCATCCGATGATCCGCCTCCTCGCTTTGACTCTCCTCGCCGTAGTACCGTCTTTCCCGGCCCAGGCCCAGACCCAGAAATCCAGCGACCGCGTCGCCGAGGTCCTCAAGCGACTCGAAGTCCTCGGCGGGAATCCCCTCGAGAACTGGCGCTTCCGGTTCGGCGACCTGAAAAACGGCGCCGTCCCGGATCTCGACGATTCCGGATGGAAACTCGTCTCGCCCGAGCACCAGTGGCGTGGCACAAACGCCAACGCCTGGTACCGGCGGTGGGTGAAGATACCCGACCACATCGAGGGATTTCCGGTTGCAGGGTCCAGGGTCACGGTGGGCATCGGCGCCGACGACTACGGGGAGATCTGGGTCAACGGGAAGAAGCGATGCGACTTCGAATGGGACGACGGCGCCGTCACCCTCGCCGAGAAGGCCCGGCCGGGCGACCGCTACCTGGTGGCGGTGCGGGTCAAGAACCGCGGGGGACCCGGCCGCCTCCTGAAGGCCACCCTCCACAGCTCGGTGCCGGAGGCCCTCGGAAAGAAAGCCGCGGGGTACATAGAGACGCTCCGCCTGGCCCGGCACATCGTGAACACCCTCGGTGGAAAGGAAAAACGGGGGCGCGAGCACCTCACGGCCAGCATCGGCGCCCTGGACATGGAGGCCCTGGCGGCGGCGGACGCCAGGAAGTTCCTGGCCTCTCTGGAAGGCGCCACGGCAAAGCTCTCCGGCCTGAAGTCCCTGACGAGGGGCTACACCGTCCACGCGGCGGGATACTCCCACATCGACCTGGCCTGGCTCTGGCGGTGGGTGGAGAGCATCCGCGTGTGCGAGGAGACGTTCAGAAGTGCGCTGGGCTTCTTCGAGGAGTTCGACGACTTCCGGTTTTCCATGAGCCAGTCCCATGCCTACCGGTGGATGGAGAAGCACCACCCGGAGCTCTTTGATCGGATCCGCAAGGCCGTGGCCGAGGGGAAGTGGGAGATCGTGGGCGCCACCAGCGTGGAGACCGACTGCAACCTGCCGGGCGCCGAGTCCCACATCCGCCAGCTCCTCCTGGGCAAGCGCTACTTCCTGGAGAAGTTCGGCAAGGACGTGCGCATCGGCTGGTGCCCGGACTCGTTCGGCTACAACATCAACCTGCCCCAGATCCTGAAGAAGGCGGGGGTGGACTACTTCGTCACCGCCAAGATCTCCTGGAACGATACCAATCCCTTCCCCCACAACCTCTTCTGGTGGAAAGCGCCGGACGGATCACGGGTCCTCACCTTCCTGCCCATGGGCGGCTACACCTTCGACCTGAACGGCTCAAAGATCATCGACCACCTGGCCCGGATCGAGAAGCAGGTCGAGGGGGTGAAGCGGATCCTGTCGGTCTACGGCGTGGGGAACCACGGCGGCGGCCCCACCCGGGCCATGCTGGAGCGCGGCGAACGCCTGAAGCGCCTCGACTTCTACCCCGAGGTGAAGATGACCTCGGCCCTGGAGTTCTTCACCGCCTTCGATAAGGAGGAGCTCTCGCGCCTCCCGGTCTGGCAGAGTGAACTCTACCTCGAGTACCACCGTGGCACCTACACCACCCAGGCCGCGGTGAAGAAGGGGAACCGGAAGGGCGAGTGTGGCCTCATGACCGCCGAGAAGCTGGCCTCGGTGGCCCGGCTGCACGGCGGTGCCTACCCGGCCCGGCGGTTGGAGAAGGCGTGGGACCTCCTGGTCTTCAACCAGATGCACGACATCCTGCCCGGGTCGAGCATCACGCCGGTCTACCGCGACGTCAAGCGCGACTACGGCCGCATGCGCGGCGCGTACAGGCGGGTGACGCGGGAGAGCCTAGAAGCCCTCGGCCGGAGCGTGAACTCCCAGCGCCCCGAGCGGGGCGTCCCGGTCCTGGTGTTCAATGACCTGAGCTGGCCGCGCTCGGGCCTGGTGAAAGTCGAACTCGAGGAGGACGAGGCACCCGGTGCCGGGAAATCCTGGCACGTCCTCGACGTCGCCACCCGAGATGAGCTCCTCTGCCAGGTCATCGAGGACGAGGATGGCCACACTCTGGCCTTTCAGGCCGAGGCCGTCCCATCGGTGGGGTACAGGACCTTCACCATGTACCGCGACAGTGCTTCCCCTCTGAGCGACCAAAAGGGCGGCCTGCGGGCCACCGCCACCACCCTGGAGAACGCGCACCTCAAGGTGACCCTCGACCCGGACACCGGCAACATCGTGTCCCTCGTACACAAGGCCACGGGCCGCGAGGCCGTGGCCGAGGGGGAACAGGCCAACCGGCTGCAGCTCCTGGAAGACCGGCCCAAGCACTACGACGCCTGGAACCTCGGTTTCACCGGTAAGTCGTGGAGCGTGGATAATCTCAAGTCCATGAAGTGCATCGAGTCCGGACCGGTGCGGGCCGTGGTGCGCATCGAGCGCACCTTCCTGGGTGCGACCAAGAAGAGACGCCACCCCACCGAGAACTTCCCGTCGTCTTTTTTCACCCAGGACCTCATCCTGGAGCGCGGCTCCCCGGTGCTCAAGGTACGGTTCCGGGCCGACTGGTGGGAGGACCACATCTGCGCCAAGGTGGCCTTCCCCCTCAGCGTGGACCCGAAGAAGTGTGTGTACGAGGCGCCCTACGCCCACATCGAGCGGTCCACCCGGCGTGTCACGGCCTGGGACAAGGCCCGGTACGAGGTGTCGGCGCAGAAGTGGGCCGATATGGCAGTGGACGGCTTCGGGGTGGCGTTGCTAAACGACAGCAAGTACGGATACGACGCCCTGCACAACTGCATCCGCCTCACCCTGCTCCGGTCCCCCACCAGCCCCGATCCCGCGGCGGACCGCGGCCGCCACGACACCCTCTACGCCCTCTACCCCCACGCCGGAGACTGGCGGACGAGCCTCACGGTCCGGCAGGGCTACGAGCTCAACTACCCTCTCCTCGTGCACCGCCTGACCCCCTCACCGGGCGCCAGGCCGGCCGGAGGCATGAGCTTCCTGTCCGTGGACGCACCCAACGTCATCGCCACGGTGTGGAAGAAGCACGAGGACTCCGGCGGCCACATCCTCCGCCTCTACGAGTGGGCGGGCCGGCCCGAGACCCGGGTGTCCCTGTCGCTGCCCTTCCACGTGAAGAAGGCCTACACCATCGATCTCATCGAGAAGAAAAAGACCCCCATTCCCATGAAGGTGGAGGAGGTCGTGTTCACCATTGGCCCCTATGCCATCGAGACCCTGCTGGTGGAGTAGGAACATTTCCTCCCCTCGGACAACCGAGGCAACGCATTACCGGGAATCGCCCTCCGGCCGACTCTAGAGGCGTTTGACGGCGTTGCGGACAGGGCTCAGGGTGATCCAGCCCCACTGACGATCACACAGCCAGTTCCACATCGACCAGAATCCACCCCCGCAGGCTGCGGCATCCAGCGTGTAGCCCAGCTCCGTCTGGTACGGGCCCGCGATCCAGTTGAACCGTTCGTGCCGCGCCCTACTCCAGCCGGCAAATCGCCGCAGCGGATCGAAATCGGCGGGTTTCTTGACCGGTTTCCAGTGGATCTCCTTCTCTCCCATGGCGATCAGATCCGATGAACCGTACAACGGCAGGTCGATCGCGCCGGCGAAATCGAAACGATCCGGATCCAGGTCGACATACTCAAATATACGCCGCAACTCGGCCTCGGTATCTGCAGCCAGATCCTCGTAACGAACGATCAGGAACTTTCCCTCATGGTCACCGGGGTGGTTTTTAAACTGCAGGATCCGGCGGGCCCCTTCGGCCCAGCGGCGCATCGCCCAGTCATAGTCCCAGCCGAAACTGCGAACGCCGGATTCCGTAACCGCCCGACCGTCACGCATGATGATCAGTAGCCGGCTGTCCGGGAAAAAATCGAAGAAATACTCGACATTCTTGACGCTCGGCGACTTGGTCAACTGCCTCTTCTTCGTGTCCCCTGTTTTCTGGCGATTCAAGAAGTGCTTCAATCCCATACCCAGATCACCGAGCAGAACCTCGCGGGGACCGACCTCGTCGGGCACATCCCACTTCGGATTCCAGCGCTTGTATACCGCATCCGTGTACGAGATCAGCAGGTCTGCGTCATTGAGCAGGTAGTTCTCCCAGATCGGGCCGATCGATTCGCAATCCGGATGCAGGTCGAGCAGTCTGGACAGAAAGTTGGTTCCGCTACGTTGGGTGATGCCGAGAATGAAGATCGGATCAGGCGACGACGCGTGTCGCGCCGGTTCTCCCGGGGGCTACTCATGCGGTTGATGATCTCCTCGTTAGCCCGTTGCGTTTTGAAAGCTGTTTCGGGTTCGAATATCTCAGCCAAAACACTTACGCCACAGGAAGTTCCGATCTTTGTTTCCGAGTATCGCGATTTTCCATTGCCGAGAGTAATATATTGCGTACCACTGCTTTCCTAGTAAATACATCCTCCGGCAGAGTCGGAGGCTTTAAAATGGGTGAACCGCTCAAAGCGGTATGTTTCGGGTAGGCCTGAATGTGGAAGTGCCGATCCCACAACCTGGTTATGTCCTAGATCGAGACATTTCAGGACCGTGGGGCATCCCACATCCCTGATATGTCCCGATCTAGGACAAAATCAGGCCGTGGGATCACCCATGGGAACAATGGCACGCAACAATGCAATGGTACACCTTGGAGGGAATAACCACGATCACTTTCAATCTCGGAGGACATGGGCAAAGGAAATCCCGCCTCGATTCCCGGAAATGTCAAACTTCACGAGTCCCCCAGCAGAGCTGGGGGTTTCCCCTGAAAATGATCGAAAAGTGAATCGGATGCCCGAACAAAAGGACTCCAGGTCCCAGGACTTTCTCCTGGGCGTGTTCTTCGTCTTCGTCGGCGCCCTGATGGTAACCTTCGTCGTCGTCTCCTGGTGGAAGGGCAATCTCTTCCTCTCTCCCCTGCTGGGCATCCTCGGAGCGGGCCTGGGAATCCTCCTCATGGTCGGGGGCGTCAGGACCTCTGTCCAGGCCCTGGGCAGAAAGAGGGAGTGAAGCGGGTCGCGGCACCTCGAAAAGAAACCGCCGGCGTCAGCGTACCACCTTGATCGTGACCGCGCCCGAGGCGGCGCTGAGCGGGCCCACGAGGGCGCTGGCAAAAAACACCTCGAGGCCCACGCTGGCCGTCGTCAGCTTCGGCACATTGAGGACGCCCACGCCTCCCCCCTTGGTGTCGGTCGTTCCGGAAAAATCCGTGAAGATCGGGGTGTTGAGGAGATTCACCACGGCGACGCTGAAGGCGTCGAGGTTGAGGGGGATCGGAACCCCGCCCACGACGAAACCGGGCGAGGTGCCCGAGGTACTCCCCAGGATGAGGTATCCCCGTCCGGCGTTGTGGCCGCCGGCGTCGAGAGTCAGGGTGACGCTCCCCCCGAGGAACGGCACCGTTGTCCGGCTCGCCGAGAGCGAAAAGGCCGGGGGCTGGAAACCGGTGATGTGAATGAGGGAGTCTCCGGGCGTGCCCTGCCACGTCGAGACCACGAGATCGTTGGTGAGGGGATCGAAGGCCATGCCCTCGGCGCCGCTGATGCCGGTGGCGAAGGTCGTGAGCACGGGCGAGCTGCCGCCGCCCATCGGCTGCCCGGTGTTGGGGTCGATGCCCATCCTCAGGACCGACGCGGGCACGTCGTCGTAGTTTGAGAAGAGGATGTCTCCTGCGTCCGGGCCGCTCGGAATGTAGCGGAATCCCTCGGTGCCGGGGGGAAGCGTCGCGAACAGGGTCACTTTGCTCGGAGTGAAGGTGCCGGTGCCGTGGTCGATGAGGGATACCGTGAACAGGTCCCCCTTCTCATACGAGCTGACCAGCAGCTGTCCGGCGCCGGGCAATCCCTGGGGAACGAAGGTCAACCCCCCCACCGACTGGGTCGTGGCCGGCAAGGCGGCGGAGAACGGGGTGGTGCCCACGATCTGTCCCAGTTGGTTCACACCGTAGCGGGTGAAGAACAGGGTCATCCGCGGCCCGAGCTGCATGCCGCCGTCGAGTTCAGGAGCGTTCGCGACCCGATGGCCCTGGCCGAAGCCCATGATCCGATGGGTGATTGCATGGCGTTGCACCGGGACCGCGTAGACCCCGGCCGTGGTATAGCTGGCGCCGCCCCCCACGAACAGGACCTTGCCGTCCGGCTGGAACTCGATGCCCCCGATGGGACCGGGGACCCCGGAGGCGGAGGCGGGGTAGATGCCTGCGACACCAAATCCGGTGGGCACCTGGATCTGGGAGAAGGCACTCCCCGCCAGCAGCAAGCAGGCCAGAAGAGGAAACAGGCTTCGCATCACCAATTACTTCGCTTCCAACTTCAGCCAGCATCCCAGCACCAGAAAACCGATGCCGGCTACAAAAATACTGACGGCCGAGAAGCTGCAGATTCCTTTCTCGCTGTAAAACAAGAGACGTCCCACAACCGCGACGATGAAGAAGAGGATACCCACGTACCCGCACAAGCGCCCGAGTTGATTCAGTCCGTTCTTCATGGCTCTCACCCCCCGATTGGTGTTTCGTGCTCTGGAGGAGCACCCGAACCAGGTGGGCCATTCCACACGAATTTCACCCACCGTACCCAGGGCCGGTGTTTCTGATCTGATTCTACTAAAGGCCGGGTTCTTTGGCCACGGATCAAACCGCTACGTCCGAGGTCTTCCACGATGTCGTCGCTAGCCTCGACTCGACACGGATGATTTAATTCACGTATTCTAAGTCAGTTACGGCGAGGATAGTTCTTAGAATTCGCGGACGTAACCTGCCCGTTGCGAATTCGGGCCAAAACGTCTATCATGAAGGCTCAATTCTATCTGGACAATGGAATGAACCGTGTAGATAGGTGGGAACCCGATCCCCTGATTGACCTGATCACTACCCACCTGGATTCCAGAAAAGGTCCGAGGAAGCACTTCGGACACGATTCAATTCTCGAGAAAGGAGTATGTACCGTGAGAAAAAGCCTGATCTGTGTTGTTCTCTTGCTCACACTGGGTGTATGTCTGGGTGCCCAGGCCTACATCTACAACCCGTCGAACTCGCCGGGCACGGGATCGACCAACTCCTGGCCCTTCCGGTCGTACACCGAATGGCGGTTCCAGTTCATCGTCAACGCCTCGGTGCTGCCCAACGCTCCCATCAAGATCCTGGACATCGCCTTTTCGTGCCAGTACACGAGCGTGTTCACGGCCAAGCAGTTCCAGATTCGCATGGGACACACCACCCACAAGACCTTCTCCGGATCCGGAACCACGAAGTTCGACGACATCCTGGGGCCCTGTGCCACCATCTGCTACAACGGCCCGCTCAAGTGGGCCGGCACGGCCGGACCCGTCTGGAGTCCCATCGGCCTCCAGGCGCACTTCGGGTACGACGGGAAGCGGAACATCTGTGTCGAGATCCGGTACATGGGCGGCTCCGCAAACCAGAGGGTCTATACCGACGCCTCCATCGCCCGGGCCTACACCCACACCAGTTACTCGCCAAATCCCTACAACGCAGTCAATTGGTACGTCCCCATCCCCGGTGAGATGATGGGTCCGAAGCACCGCCTGGAATACGACAAGCGCTGCATCCTGATCGCGCCGGACACGGCGAAACTGGGACTGGCTGTGCCCATCAATGTCATCAACGGCCCATCCCTGCAGTTCTATCAGATCGCCGCGTCCCTCGGCCAGTACCCCCCCATTAACCTGGTGACCTGCAAGATCTTCCTGACCGTGGATTCCATCTTCCTATACTCGGTCATGAGCGGCCCTCCAGTCTTCTTCAACTACTCCGGCCAGCTGAGCGCCTCGGGAACCGCAATCGGCAGGTTAGTTGTTCCCCCGATCAAACAACTCGTCGGCCTCTGCGTCTACCATGCGGCACTCTGCTACGGCAAGGTCGGCCCCATCTGCTGCACGAACACTGACGGGACCCTCATTGTCCCCTGATTCGCTCGGCCCGAGTTGACCGATTCTCACCGGCCCGCCCCCGCTCGGGGGGCGGGCCTGTTTTTCGTGACGCCTTCGGGCACTCCCCCTCAGAAGATCCGATCCACCCAGGCGCAGAGCTGGGCGCAGAACAGGCCGGCATAGATGCCGAGAATGCTGCCCAGGACCGCCATGAGCAGGCCGACCGGAGCCAGGGAGCGCTTGTACACGGATGCCACAATGGGCGCAGTGACCGGCCCTCCGATGTTGGCCTGGCTCGCCGTGGCCATGAGAAACATGGGGGCCTTCAGGAGCCTCGCGGCCACGAAGAGGCACACGGCGTGGATGAAAATCCATACGACGCCGACGAGGACGAAGACCGGCACCTGGAAGATGGCTCTCAGATCGGTCCGGGCACCGATGGAGGCAAGGAGCATGAACAGGAAGTAATTGCCCAGGTGCGTCGAACCGGAATGTTCGAGGCGGGAAAGTCGGGTAAAGGACAGCAACAAACCGAGGGTCGTGACCAGAATCACGGTCCACGCGAAGGAAGTCACGACGTCACCCAGCTGGGGAAGGATCCTCCCCACCGCGAGACACAGGTACCCGCCGCCGAAGGCGAGCACCATCATCAGGGTCAGATCGACGAAACTGAGCGACCGGCGCCGGGCTTCCTGGATCTCCGCCATGCGCTCGTTCATGTCATCGACGACCTTGCGGTCGACTCCGGCCCACCTGTCATAGCGGTCCTGCAGGGCGGAAAGTGCGATGACGATTCCCATCCAGGAATATCCAACCACCGTATCCACGACGATGACGGGCCCGAGTAAATTCTCCGGAGTCTCTACACTCTCGGAAATGGCCACCAGGTTCGGACTCCCGCCGATCCAGCTGCCCGAGAGGGCCGCAATCCCCCGCCACGCCTCTTCGGGCAGGAAATCCCTGAACAGAAGGAGCACGACCGGACCCCCGACCACGATGCCGGCGGTCCCCGCCAGCATGACGAGCACGGCCTTCCCCCCCAGGCGGGCGATGAAGGGCAGGTTCGCGGACAGCAGGAGCAGGATCAGGGCGGCGGGGAGAAAATGAGACCGGATCCAGCCGTAGACCGGAGAGTCCGGGGGCAGGATTCCCAGGGTGGTTGCCACCATGGGGAGTAAATAGATCCATAGCACGGGTGTGAGATAGCGGAAGATCCTGGACAGCCCTTTTCGCTCGCTGAGCCAGGTCACGAGGCCGATGACCAGGACCAGAAAGACGACTACCTGGGAAGGATCATTCAGCAGGGGTCGAGTCATGGATCCGCCTCGGAACGGGTGGTCGTGTTCGGTATCGCCACAACGAGCCGACACTATACGGCAACGAACGTGGATTTTGTAGCGTTCGGTCCCTCCATTCCGCCGATTCACCTGCTGTAATGCACACGGTCCGGAAGGGTTACATGACCCTCCGGAAATCAGGCTCGGAACCCGACAGACGCTTCTGGTTTCAAGGGTTGTCGGTGAATAAGTCGATGAGACAGGAGGGGGATAAATGCCTGCAAGAAGACCAAATTTCCCGAATTTCCCTCTGCTCAGGCCAACTTCTAACTTGTGATGTCAGACCATGCTTGAAACCGTCAAGGTCCCCGCTGAAATCGCACCGATGTTCGAGAAGGCTCAGGAATACGTGAGCCAATACTTTGAACAGCGTTTCAGCGACGCAACGAAGGGAACCATCGAGGTCGCCGGCCAGCGCTATATCCTCATCCGCGCCGATTCCATGTCGGTGGAGTTCTTCGAAACGTTCAAGCACATGTACAGGGACGTGGGCGAGGAGCAGGCCACCACTGTGGTCCGACAGCTCCTCTACGACGTCGCCCACGCCATCGGGAAACAGGACGCCAAGAACTTCCACCATCGAATGGGAGTCAACGATCCGGTGGACAGGCTCTCCGCCGGCCCGATCCACTTCGCTTATACCGGATGGGCTTTCGTGGAAATACTCCCGGAGTCCGCGCCCAGCCCCGACGAGAACTACTATCTCATATACGATCATCCCTACTCCTTCGAGTCCGATTCGTGGGCAAAGGCCGGCAAGAAGAGCACCTTCCCCGTCTGCATCATGAACGCGGGCTATTCCTCCGGCTGGTGCGAAGAGAGCTTCGGCGTGCCTCTGGTGGCCACGGAAATCATGTGCAAGGCCCGGGGCGACGCAACGTGCCGGTTCATCATGGCGCCGCCTCACCGCATCGAGCAGCGCATCGAGGACTACCTTCGCATGCAACCCACCCCTCTCGGTAAGGTCACGTACGAGATCCCCGGCTTCCTGGCCCGGAAGCAGATCGAGGAAGACCTTCGCCGCGAAAAAGAGCGCACACAGCACTACCTCGATATCGCGGGCGTCATGCTTGTAGCTCTGGACCTGGACGGCAAGGTGACGCTCATCAACAAGAAGGGCTGTGAGGTGCTGGGATGGGACGAGGAAAGCATCCTCGGCCAGGACTGGTTCGAGAATTTCCTCCCAGAAAACGAACGCCGCTCCGTCAAGGACGTCTTTCTCAAGATCATGAGCGGCGAGGATGAATTGCTGAAGAGATACGAGAACGAAGTCCTGACCAAGGAAGGAAAGATCCTGACCATCGCCTGGCACAACAGCTTGCTGCTGGACTCGAAAGGGATGCCCGCGGGAACACTGAGCTCAGGCGTGGACATCACGGAGCGAAAGAAGGCCGAAGAGGCGCTCCACAGCAGCCATGAGCTGCTTTACAAGTCCCAGAAGCTCGAGGCCATCGGCCGGCTGGCCGGGGGTATCGCCCACGACTTCAACAACCTTCTCACCGCCATCGGTGGATGTGCGGGCCTCCTCCTCGAGGGACTGGAGGAGGGAAACGTCTTGCGCGCGAATGCCGAGGAGATCACCGTCGCGACCCAGAAAGCCGCGAACCTGACCCGTCAGCTTCTGGCTTACAGCCGGAAACAGGTCCTGAAGCCCAGGATCCTCAACCTGAACGCGGTCATCGTCGGGATGGAAAAGCTCTTCCGCCGCACGGTGCCCGAGAGCATCAGGCTCATCACGACCCTCAAATACCCGCTCGGCATGGTGAAGGCCGACGAGTCCAAGCTAGAACAGGTGCTCTTGAACCTGGTGGTCAACGCTCGCGACGCGGTGGTCGACCACGGCACTATTTACATCGAGACGGACAACGAGGACCACGACGATCCGATCTCGATGCCCGGCTACACCATCCCTGCCGGCCGCTACGTCACCTTCACAGTGCGTGACACGGGTCAGGGCATCGACCCTGATACACAGCAACTCGTCTTCGAGCCGTTTTTCACGACCAAGGAGCCCGGAATGGGATCGGGTCTGGGGCTCTCTACCGTATACGGCATCGTCAAGCAGAGCAACGGTTTCATCATTCTCACGAGCGAGGCCGGAAAGGGAGCTTCGTTCAAGATTCATCTACCCCGGGTTATGGAAGAAACGGTAGAAACAGACGAAATAGAGTCCCCCCATTCCGACCTCAAGGGCAACGAAACCGTTCTCCTGGTCGAGGACGAGGACGCCGTCCGAAGCGTGGTACGGAGAATGCTGCAGGCTTTCGGGTATTTCGTACTGGAAGCTCCGGACGCGGCAAGCGCCCTGGAAGTCTCCTTCCAGTTTTCCGAAAAGATACACATCCTGGTCACGGACGTCATCATGCCCAACTTGAACGGCAGGGAGCTCGCGGACCGTCTGCTGGTCTTGCGACCCGACCTCAAGGTTCTTTTCATCTCGGGCTACTCGGACCAGATCATCGCCCAGCATCGCCTGCTCGAGCCCGGCATCAATTTCCTGGAGAAGCCCTTCAGCCCCAAGGCCCTGGTCAGCAAGGTCCGCGAGGCCCTCGAAGATCCTCAGCCCGTGGGATAACAGCCTGTGGATATCAGTTCCCGCCTGGCGAAGGCCGTTCACCGCGTTTCCGGGACCTTCCTGCACTGCTTCAGAATCCGCCCGGCGGCCAGGCCGATGTCCGCGGAGTCGGACCGGGTCAGAGTCTCCAGCCTGTCCAGAGCGCCGTCCACGGTGGTGAGGGCTTGGGCCAGGCGGATGCGGCCGAGGCAGTGCAGTGCGCCGAGGCGTACCCCCTCGTCCTGGTCCTCAGCGGCCACGTCCAGGAGACTCCGGGCAGCCGTCACCGGGTGCATCCGGGTGCCGGCCGTCTCCACCACGGCTCGAGCCCGAGACTCCACCCCCCCGACGTTGAGCCCCGCCCTGTGGAGGCGGAGCGCAAAGCTGTCCAGAGCGCCGACGTAGAGAAGGCAATAGAGAATCGAAACGGCACAGGTACGAACCCAGTGCGGGCTCACCATGAGGAAGGAGACCACGCCAAGAAAGAGCAGGAGGAGTCCGGATGGAGCAACCACCTTCATGAAAGACGTCTTGCCGGATTGTAGCGATACCACCTTCTGCTTCGTTTCCATGCCCATGCGGACATGGCCGATGACCGTCGGGCTCCTGTCCTGCCACCACCGGGGCCCGGACTCGGTACGCACGGCACTCCGGTCGGCCAGGGGCGTGACGAAGAAGTGGATCCTGGAGTAGCGATGGGCGTCCTGGAGCAGGCTCCCGAGGGGCGCCAGGTCCATGGGCAATTCCTCGAGCCATGCCTCGTGGGTTGCTGGCAAGTCCCTCTCCTGAACGGGCGTGAGGACGGCGCTGCCGGACCGAATTGCCTGGGCCGCGGACCAGGCGAATACGAGCTTGGGGCGCCCGGGTTCGAGCGCCTTCCGAACGGTGCCCGACTGGATGCCTACCTGCAGCGTGGAGCCGTCGAGGAGATTGAAGGCATGACGCCCACCGGTGGGAAGTATCGCCTGGAGATAATCCACGGGGGCCGTCTCGTTCCCCTCCACCACGTGCACCCCCCTGACCAGAAAGGCCCTGGCCAGGGCAGGATCGTCTTCCACGACGGTGGGAATCCACACGGAGGAATGCGATGCAAAGGGATCTCCGGCGAACCAGGGCGAGACCAGGAACACCAGGCTGATGGCGCCCGGGGCGGCCAGGAGAACCACACCCGCAACCTTCAGCCAGGGAAGCAGGCCACCGTGCCGGAACGGATTGCGACGGAACAGGCCGAAGAGAAGGATCGCCGTCACAATGAGGTAGATGATCTCCACCATGGTTCTAGCCTCCAATCACGGGTTCGTGGGATACGGTGAGGAACAGGACCATCAGAACGGCCAGGACGGCAAGGATGAGGAGTACGATCCCCACCCAGGGAAAGGCACTGGACCGACCGTTCCGGGCGACCAGTGGTGGCAGTTCTCGCCGGGCATACACCTCACGGCTGAGGAAATACAGCAGCATCGCGGGGACAAGCAGGGCCGCCAGGGCGACCGGCAAGTGAGACCCAGGACCCGCGGGAAAGCCTTCACCCCGGGCAGCCCCACCGATTCGTGCCGACAGAAAAAAAAACACCAACCATACGTAGCCGCCGAAGAGGATGACGCCGACCAGATTCTGGCTTAAAAAGGAAGACCCCGACGCGGTTGTGGAAACGAGCAGAAAGAGGATGCTGAAGAGCAGGATCGCAGCCGCAATCCCCAGCACCACGGTCTCCATTTCCACGGGTGCGCCGGGCGTCGTACCGTCCCGGACCAGGGGTTCGCTGATCAGGTTCCAGAAGGCAGCACGCAGGTTCAGCCCCTCGATGGCGGAACAGAACGCGGCAAAGGCGAGGAGCACCGGCACGCCGAAGAAATACTTCATCGACAGGTAGGCCCGGCGATCGATGGCCCGGGTGAAGATGAACTCGAAGGTGCCGTGACGGGCGTCGTCTCCGGCCGTTTGATTGACCAGGTCCAGCACCAGGAAAAAGGCCACGATGGCCATGTTGGTGAACGCCCGCTGTCCGCCGTCACTTAGCACCGCAAAGCAAAATGCAACGAGTGGATAGGTCCAGAGTCGCCCCTGCATGTCCAGCCACTGTTTTTTGAAAACTGTCCGGATCATCGGGTAGCCTCCTTCAACTCAAGTACTCGATGAACAGATCCTCCAGGTCCACGTCCTGCACTTCCACGCCCACACCGTATCGGGCGCGGATCCGTTCCGGCAGCGCAGGAGCATAGTCCTGGACCGTGACCAGGACCTCCCGGCCGCGGCGGCGAACCCGGATGGCGCCGGGCACCTCCAGGTCCGCCGGCGCCTCGCCGGGAAATTGAATGCGCAGCTTTTTCACCGACTCCTTCAGGGATTCGAGGGGCGCGGCGAGGCGGATGCGACCCTCGTCGAGGATGCCGATCCAGTCGGCGATGCGCTCCACGTCGGTGAGGATGTGAGAGGAGATGAGGACCGTGATCCCTTCCCGCGTCAGCAGGTCCAGGATCGATTCGAGGAACTCCCGCCGCAGCACCGTATCCAGGTTGGCGGCGGGCTCGTCCAGGACGAGCAGGTCGGGCCGCGGCGCCAGCGCCAGAAGCAGGCCCGCCTTCTGCTGCTCTCCCCGGGACAGGTGCCCCATGGGCCTCCGGAGGGGCAGGGCCAGATTCACGACCAGTTCGTCGAAGTACCCTCCGTCCCAGGAGGGGTAAAAGGGCGCGGAGAATGCCGCGAGGTCGGCCAGGGTCATCCAGCTGAACATCTTCTGGTCCTGGGACAGGTACCCGATGCGCTGCTTGACCTCGAGGGGCATGGGATAGGTGGGACGGCCGAACACCCGGATGGAGCCGCTTCGGGCCCGGTAGAGCCCCATGATTCCCCGGATAAGAGTGGTCTTGCCCGCACCGTTGCGGCCGAGCAATCCGTAAACCGACCCCCGGGGGACTCTCAAGTCCACCCCGGTCAGCACCTCTTCCCCGTTTCCGTAGTCCAAGGTGAGGGCCTTGGTTTCGACGGCCCATTCACTGTTCATCGTTGCTCTCCATTTCCATTGCCGGTGAAATACCGTTGGATGATATCCTCGAAGATCTCTCTCAGGCGCGGGGACGTGACGCCCAGGTGCACGGCCTCCACCACCAGCCGCTCGGCCAGACGGCTCAGAATCTCCACCTTCTGCTTAACGGCCATCTCGATCCGGCCCTCGGAGACGAAGGTCCCCATGCCCCGGCGGGTATGAATGACGCCCTCGTGCTCCAGCTCGGAATAAGCCTTCACCACGGTGGTGGGATTCACCTTCAGATCCAGAGACAGTTGCCGCACGCTGGGCAGCTGCTCTCCCGACCTCAGAGCGCCGCTGGCGATGGAATGCTTGATCTGGTCCATGATCTGGCGGTAGATCGGGATGCCGCTGGAGGGGTCGATCTTCAGAAACACGTTCAGCCCTTTCGGGTCAATCGGGTGATTTACTGTACGGGTCAACCCATACACCAGTATGCTACGACACACGGGAGTAACATTCCAGGATTCTTCAGTATCGAGAGGAAAAGAGGCGGGGAATGTCTTTTAACTACTGAATATAACTGAAATTAAAAAATTTCCTCAGGCCAGCTTCTTCCCTGTTGAGCTCATGGCCAGGGTGGAATGCAGCACGCCCTTTTGCTGGCTCAGGGCGTCTGAAATTTCCCGGATGCGGCCCGCCCGGCCCTTGATCATGATCATCTCCGCGCATATGTGCTCGTCCAGGTGCAGGTGGGTGGTGGCCAGCACGGCCCCGTGGTGCCGGTGCTGGAGATCCAGGATGGCATCGCTCAGATGGCGGGCCTGATGGTTGTAGATGAGGGTGACGGTGCCGAGGGCTTCCTGGTTTCGCTCCCACTCCTGGTCCACCAGGCGGGACCGTATCAGGTCCCGGAGGTACTCCGACCGGTTGGCGTAGCGGTGCAACTTCACCAACCTCTCCAGCCGCTTGAGAAGCGGTTTCTCCAGGGAAAAGCTGAGTCTCACCAGATCGGTCATGGATTCTTCCGTTCCAGGCGGTTCGGGGATTCAGAGTGCCTTGTTCCCATTTCAACGATGCGGTGTGGCCTGTCAACGGGGGTATGAAAAAAACGACGCCCTGGCGCTCTGTCCGATGAGCTGGACTACACCACTGCGGCGCGGGGATATTCCCGGATCAGCTCGAAGGCCCCTCTCGACCTCAGCTTCTCCACCACCGGATCCAGCTCACCCTGGTTTTCCAGCCACTCGAACATGCGGTCCGGGGTCCCCAGGTCCGTCCAGGCAAGGGATGCAGGCCAGGTGTAAACCGACAGGTTCGGCGCACAGGTGAGGAGATCCTCCGAGAAGTTTGCGGCGGGAAGATGCCTGTAGTTGGCGAAGAGCCAGGTGCTGCGCTTGCGCTCTTCAAGGCAGGCATAACGGTCGAAGAAATCGGCGATCTCGGGAAGCTGGCGCCGGTAGAGCTCCAGCAGGGTCTGGCCCTTGGTCACCATGACGAAGGTGTTCCAGAGGGCTTGCATCTCGAAAAGGTCGCGAGCCTGGCTCAGGGGGGGTTTCTCCGTGAACCGGACCACGCGGCGGAGAGGGATGTCCGGGAAAGTCTCGAGATGTATTCCAGGAACGATCCAGCCGTAGTCGGTCCGGGGCGCATCCGCTTCCACGCCGAACAGAACGATCTGACCGGAATCGATTTCCAGGGAGCGGATGGCCTCCTCGATGCCCTGCCGGAAGCACTCGTTGTCCGCAACTGCATGATCCGAGGGTGTCACGACCACGGTGGCTCCTGGATCACGGAGCAGGATGTGCATGAGGGGAAACAGTACTCCCGGTGCCGTGCCCCGGTCCATGGGCTGGCCCAGGACGGTAATGTCGGTCTTCATGACCTGGCCGCGAGCACGATCCACCTGGGTGGAGTCGGCGATGATGACGGTCCGGCTGCCCTGGGTCGTGGAACCAAGGCGCTCTACTGTGTCCTGCAGCAGAGAGTTTTTTCGGCCCATCCGGCAAAACTGCTTCGGGACCGGTTTCCCATAAAGTGCTTCTGTCAAAGGTTCTAGACGCCGACCGAATCCTCCTGCCAGGACCAGTGCCCAGGGTGAATTTTCGAGTCGGGAGACTGCCGCGGAATTCTTACTCGTCATCTTACTTGACCAAACTGGCGGGTATTGAACGCCTTGTCGATCCAGTTGATTTCGGGGGATTTCCCCGAGGGTCAGGACGGGAAATCGCACGCCACTGCGCAGTCCCTGTTTCGGAAATCCGGTATTTGTTTCCTTAGTGGCAAGTGCTAAAAACCGGACAATTCTCATAGACTTATCGAAGATTGATCCGGGCAGGGGGGGTGGAGGGGCGGCGGGGCCCTAAAAGGGCTTCAAAGTCAACTTTCAGGATATGCAGCGGGCCGGATCGAGGGGGTGGGCTCGGCTCAAATTCCTCCGGAAATGGATTGGGCTGCACGACCCGGCAGGATCGGCCGGGTCATGCAGTGGAAGTCCGGAGGGTGATCAGAGTCCGAGATCTGCCTTCTTGGCCTCGGCCGTGGGCAGGGGATCTAGTTTCTCGTTGCATACCGGCAGGTTCGGTGCCCTGTCGGCGTTGATCTGGGTCCACTCCTGCTTGTCATCGGGGAGATCATCTTCCATGAAGATGGCCTCTACAGGACACTCGGGGATGCAGGCGCCGCAATCGATGCACTCATCCGGATCGATGAATAGCATGTCCTCGGCCATGTGAAAGCAATCCACGGGGCAGACCGTGACACAATCCGTGAACCGACAGTTCTGGCAGTTGTCCGTGACGATGTGAGCCATAATTCCATTCCGTCATGGGGTTTTCTGAGGAAAACGGGCGATCGACAGATCTCCTCTACAGGCACGCTCGAAAACGCGGCTCGATGGAATTCGGGCCGAACGATTTCTGCCTGAAGACATATTCACCTTGTTGCTCCGGGTCAAGAGGCTGTTTACAGTTTGCTGAAAAGTGAACACTCCATCCTAATTCACGCCTCCTCGGCTGATCGAGGCGCTTCAGGGATCGTGAACGAGCCATGCCTGACACCCTCCTGAACCGGTACGGCGGATGGGCCCTGGTCACGGGCGCTTCCTCCGGCCTCGGTGTCTCATTTGCCCTATCTCTCGCCCGGCAGGGATTTCCTCTCATCCTGACCGCCAGGCGTGAACCTCGCCTCCGGGATCTGGCCCGGCGGGTGGAAGCCGAATACGGGGTGAAAACGTGCGTGGTTCCCCTGGATCTCTCGACCCCCGGCGCCGCCTCCAACCTCCTGGAGGAAACAGGTGATCGCGAGGTAGGATTTCTGGTAAACAACGCGGGATTCGGATACAACGGCAACTTCACCCACGGCGAGGCGGATCGGTACGAGCGCATGATCCTCCTCAACTGCGCGGCGCCTACCCGGCTGAGTCAGCTGTTCCTGCCGGCCATGATCCGCCGGAAACGAGGCGCGGTCCTCTGGGTATCCTCCACGGCGGCCTTCCAGTCCGTTCCCTATCTCTCGGTCTATGCAGCCACCAAGGCCTTCGACCTGATGCTGGGCGAAGGTCTCTACGGTGAGCTGAAAGGCACGGGCGTGGATGTCTTGGTGGTGTGTCCTGGGATCACGCGCACGGAGTTTGCACTCAACGCCCGTATGAAGGAGACGAACCGGGGAGCCGATCCCGACGATGTGGTCGAGAGGGCGCTTCGTCGCCTCGGCCGCTCCATGACCTACGTCCACGGACTGCACAACAAGGTGGGAGCATTCTCGACCCGGCTGTTTCCCCGAAAAATACTCAATCGGATCCTGGCGGGTGCCCTCCCGCCGATCCTGTTCGGCAAGAACCGAAAGACCTTCCGCCGGGACCTGGAGAGGAAAGCCGGGCCCGACACGGACTCCACGGAGATACAAGACCCATGAACCACAAGAACTCCCTCGAAAAGAAGCGTTTTCTCATCACCGGCGGCAGCGCTGGTATCGGCCTGGCCATGGCCCGGGCCCTGGTGGACCACGGGGCCCGCGCCGCACTCATGGCCCGAACCGAGGGGCGGCTGAAAGCCGCAGCCGAACACCTGGGATGCCACGCCGTCCAGGGCGACGTGGGTAATGAAGCCGAGGTGGTGCGCGGTGTGAAGGAAGCCGCCGACGCCCTTGGCGGTCTCGACGGCCTCATCAACAATGCCGCGGTGCACTTCTCCAAACCCGTTGAGGCCCTGGTCGGAGAGTCCTTCCGGAAGCTCCTGGAGATAAACGTCATCGGCCCCGCCCTCATGGTGCGCGAGGTCCTGCCCCATTTCCTGAAGGCCGGCGGGGGGGACATCGTGAACATCTCCAGCACCTCGGGCCTCAGGGGCGGCGCGGGCAGCACCGCGTACACCGCCAGCAAGTTCGCGCTGCGCGGCATGACCGAATGCTGGCAGGCCGAGCTCCGGAAGAAGAACATCCGGGTCATGCTCATCAATCCCAGCGAGGTCCAGACCGGATTCGTGGCCGGCCGGCCACGGTCGCAGGATAATCCCCACAAGCTCTTTGCCCAGGATATCGCCCACGCCGTGGTCTCGGCCCTGGAAATGCACCCCCGCGGCTTCATTCCGGAACTCTCGGTATTCGCCACGAATCCATGGCACGGGCAATAAGCCCACACCGGGCCGGCTGCGAATGTCCTTGCCGAAATGGCATAAGAAACGTATATTTTTTCAGACCCGTCTCGAATTCGATACGACGATCGCTAGGGGTGCCTGCCACAGGCTGAGAGCAAACCCTCGAACCTGATCCGGCTGATACCGGCGTAGGAAACGCGATGACCATGGACAGCCCTGGATACTCGCTCCCGTCCCATTCACGCCTTCCTCGCCGCCGCTGAAAGAGAGTCCTCCATGACTGAACGGAATCCTCGCAGGCCCGACTGGTCCCATCCGCCCATGGGCCGGACTCCCGCCACGGGCAGGAACCTGACCAATCCCGGGTGCTTTGCCGCTCCACCGGACATCGGAGGCCCGCGCGCCTTTTGCTCCCCCGATACGCCGGACATGCCGGAGCCTTCGAATCGGACGGCCCTGGACTTCCCCGGCGAGGCGGACAGGCCGCCAAAAACCCAGCTCGACCAGGCCCACGCCGGGCGGATCACCCCCGAGATGAAACGCGTGGCCGAGCGGGAATCTCATCTCACGCCCGAACAGGTCCGGGTGGAGGTGGCCACGGGCCGCATGGTCATCCCGGCCAACAGGGTCCACCTCTCGTACGGCCTCGATCCCATGGCCATCGGCCGCGCAAGCCGGACCAAGATCAATGCCAATCTGGGCGCCTCCCCGGTCACCTCCGGCACCGAGGAAGAGGTGGAGAAGATGCAATGGGCGGTCAGGTGGGGCGCCGATACGGTCATGGACCTGTCCACGGGCGGCGACCTGGACGCCTGCCGTGAGGCCATCATCCAGAACGCTCCGGTGGCGGTGGGCACGGTGCCCATCTATTCCATGATCGTGGACCGCTCCATCGAGGACCTGACGTACGACCATATCCTGAAGACCCTCGAGCACCAGGCGCGCCAGGGCGTCGACTACTTCACCATTCACGCCGGCCTCCTGGCGGAACACCTGCCCCTGGTGAAGAACCGCCTCATCGGCATCGTCTCCCGCGGAGGCAGCCTCCTGGCCCGGTGGATGATCCACCACCAGAAGCAGAATCCCATGTACGACATCTTCGAGGACATCTGTGACGTCATGCGGGAATACGACGTGGCCTTCAGCCTCGGCGACGGCCTGCGGCCCGGAGGCCTGGCCGACGCCACCGACGCCGCGCAGCTGGCCGAGCTGGAGGTCCTGGGCGAGCTCACGGAACGGGCATGGGCCAAGGGCGTCCAGACCCTCATCGAGGGGCCGGGCCACGTGCCCTTCGACCAGATCGAATTCAACATGAAGCTCCAGCGCCGCCTCTGCCACGGCGCCCCCTTTTACGTCCTCGGTCCGCTCATCACCGACATCTTCCCGGGCTACGACCACATCACCTCGTGCATCGGCGCCACCGCCGCCGCCTACCACGGCGCCGCCATGCTGTGTTACGTGACGCCCAAGGAGCACCTGGGCCTGCCCAGGAAGGAGGACGTGAAGGAGGGATGCATCGCCTACAAGATCGCGGCCCACAGCGCAGACATCGCCCTCGGCATCCCCGGCACTCGCGACCGCGACGACGACCTGACCCGGGCCCGTGCGGCCCTGAACTGGGAGAAGCACATCGAGCTTTCCTTCGACCCGGACACGGCCCGCGCCTACCACGACGAGGACCTGGACGTGGACACGGACTTCTGCGCCATGTGCGGCCACGACTGGTGCGCGGTGCGCATCTCCCAGGAGATCCAGGCCTTCGACTCGGGCAAGGCCGACGGCTTCCAGGCCGATGACCGGGTGAAGAAATCACCGGGCCTGACCCCGGAGCAGCAGGAGATCCTCATGAAGCGAGAGGCCTCCGGGGAAGGAAAGGCGCCCTGCCACTCCGAGCAGGTGGCCGACGCCGAAAGTGCCCGTAAGGTGCAGAAGGAGATCCTCGGGTAGGAGACCGGGAAAGATCGCCTACCGGATCTCGATGACCACCGCGTTCGAGATGGCGCGGATGCCTCTCGGATCATACGTGACGTATGCGCAATAGACCTTCGTACCCTTGAGCTGGGACAGGCCGGGAATTGCCACGTAGGACCGGGCCTTGCCGTACGTATCCAGCTGGCCGGTGAAGTTGCGGAAGATACCGGGCAGAAACCAGCAGGAATAGAACAGCGTGTCCGGGTTCAGCGGCAGGGTACCCACGCCTGGAAGGGGAATCCCGGGCGCCATGCCCAGCGAAGCGCCCATGACGTATTGCATGCCGGCCTGGGAGGGATAGTAGCACTGGAGCGTGACGGTGCTGTTGGGAATCATCGAGCCACTGGCTTCGAGCGAATAACGAAGTGTAACCGTATCCGTGCATTTCACCGAATTCAACGTGCTCACCGCAGTGACGGAAACAGGCGCCTTGAAGTTGGACGGTATGGGCTTGACCCTGAATACGATGATTCTCTGCTGGTAGGCTCCCAGAGCGACGGTCGACGGCAATCTGCTCACGTATCCCGCCAGGGAGGCGCTCAACCGGAAGGTATTGGGTGTATAGTCGGTGTTCACCAGCCTGAGCCGGAGCGTAGCCCAGCCGTCGGGATCGATGTTCTGATCCATGTTCTCGAACTGGACGAGAATCCCGGGGCCCGGGACGTCGAAATAAGCGCGCCAGAGCCCGTCGTTTCGCTTCCAAATGGCCCACACACCAATGCCGCTTCTGGAGGTGTCGTGCCACCGTGTGTTCGTGTGATTCGAATCGTCATGCACATCGTTGTCGGCGTGGAAACCCGGCTGGGTGCCCTTGAAGAGGTAGGTTTCATACTTGAAATGGTTCGTCGCGCCGCCCGCCGGTTCAAGTTCCGCCGCAAATCGCCACTCGGGCAGCCGGCGTTCATCGATGTGCCAGACCGCGATCCCCTCGGACGGAAGGCGGCTTTCAAACATCCCGAATTTCCGCCGACATTCAACGAGGAAGTACTCCCCCGCGTGGTGGGCGGGATCACGGAGCTTGTAGATGCTCCCGCCCTCCGATACGCCCCTGAGCAGCTGGTAGCCGTCCTGAGCCACGACTGCAGGACTCTCCCAGCCAGCGACCTTGATCCTCTGCGCTGGATCCAGGTGGGCGAAGTACGCGTGATAGTCCATGATGCTGTAGGGGCCGGGCATGCCCGGCAGCCGGGGTTTCGATTGCTCCGGATACATGTCACGGGCGCCGATCAGCAAGTGACAGAGCTCATGAGTAATGACTCCGAGCGGGCCCGAGCCGTTGAAATCGGGTGTGTACACCGTGGCGAGTCCGCCCTTGAAGTCAAGGGTCACGCCGTCGCTCGTACTCACGCCGGTCACGTTGTAGCGCACCTCTCCGAAGTTGTAGTCCTGATAGAGGATCACCACGGGGAAGAGTTCATCGGTCGTTACCACCCCATCACCGCTCCGGTCGTAGTAAGAGTAATCGAAATACGGGTCCGCTTTCACCAGGGCCTCCTTCTTCATCTCGGTGAAAGGACTGGGGATGTTCTCGCGGTAGTACTTCTCGTCGTATTTCTTGAGGTGGGGTCCGATCACGGCCGCCTCGGCCAGGTGCATCGCTCCCTTGGAGACCTCCTGGAACCAGCCGTTCACGGCGTGCGGATGCCGGAAGAAGTTCTCGGCGACGTACGGCTTGAAGTAGCGCTTCCCGTTTCGCACCTCGACCACGGTGCTCGAGAATTGCCCCCCGTACTTGTAGCCGGTGGGCCGGGTGGACTCCATTCCGGTCACGAGGAGGGGCCACTGACAGGCCACGGTCGTGGCCGCCATGGTGCGGTCCCCGAGATAGACCCACGCCCCGTTGCTCGATCGCCACCGGATTTCCAGGGTGTGTGCGCCGCGGGGGACATTCCGGAACACGAAGACGCATTCCCGCGACTGGTGGTCAGGGTAACTGCCTCCGGTGGTCAGGGTGATCTGCATGTAGACGCCCGGTTTTCCGTCGAGCAGCGCCATGAGATAGAGGGATGCGCCGCTCATAGCTAGTTGTTGTTGCATAATCAGATGAGAGGCCGAATTCTCCCTATAAAAATAGGGATTATTGGAAATTTTCGATGAGGAAAAAAGGTCCTCCTCGCACTATTCTTATGGATGAGAAAAGTCAAGCGCGAGGAGGAAAAATGCGTAGGAAAAAGACTATCACGGCAAAATTCGATTGGATCCCGCCTCCACTGACCGGAATCCAGGGAT
>CAZAKZ010000072.1:0-27569 GCA_964485695.1 uncultured Planctomycetota bacterium
ATTTTTATAGGGAGAATTCGGCCTCTCATCTGATTATGCAACAACAACTAGCTACTATTCCTTCCCGTCCTCGGGTTTTTCCTTGTTCCCGGCCGGGTCTTCCTTCTTGCAGATGGCCACCTCGGTCAAGTCCTCCAGCGTCCCCTTGCCATCGAAGTCGTACTCCCGGATGGATCCCTTGATCCGGACTTCTCCTGAGATCTTCGCGAACACAATGATGCGGTGTTCCAGGCTGTAGTAGTGCTCTCCCTTGAAGACGAGAATCATGGGCGGTTTTCTGTCCGGATTGGTTTCGAGGGAAGCCTCGCTGGTGAGAACGGCGCATGGGATTTCCACGCTCTCTTTCCGGATGATCTCGTCGGTCAGACCCAGGAGGAGCAGCGGAGTGGCGTGGTCCCTCTTCATCGTGGAGAAAGTGACCTTGCAGGTGCCGGAGAATGGATCGGCCGGGGCCCGGGCAAACAGGTTGTTGATGGCCTCCTTGGTCAGGGACCAGGATTCTCCCACCCGCTTGATACCGGAAAACAGCAGCGGATCCGGATAGAGAAAGGTATGCTGGATCGTCTCGATGGCCCTGACGGCCGCCCCTCTGGGTTCGATCCACTTTCCTTCCGGGTGGTCCTCGTGCTCTTCCAGGACCTGGAATCTCATCTCCCCCTCTTTCCACGCCATGAGGATGTCGAGCTGGCTATAGGGCTGGGGTTGCTGATCCTTCCAGGGCGTCAGCATCTTGTCGGTTTCGATCTCCTTGGTGGTGTCGGCCTTGTAGAAGTTCCTCGACACTAGAACCGGCCGGCCTCCCCTTACCTCGCGGATACGATTCGAGGAGTCCTCCCGGTAGGTCAGTGTCTGCTTGAACTTCTGGATGCCGAGGTCTCCGGCATTCACCTCTCCGGTCAGGGTCAGCTCCTGGGTCCGGTTCTTGAAGAACAGAAGATCCTCGGGGGGAGGTAAGGAGAAATCGACGGGATCATCGGGAGTTTCTGGCTGGAAGAGGCCGAGTCCGGCCGCACCGAGCGTGAGCAGGCAGATCAGGATCAGGCGTGGTGGATATCGGCGCATGACGACGCACTCCCCTTCCCGATGCGGAGGAACGACTTCCGTTACTTCTTGGGCTTCTCGAGTTTCTCGAGTTTCTCGGGGGGCTCCTTGCCGGACTCGAGGACCTTGACCCTGGAAGTGGACCGGATGGTACCCTTCAGGTCCAGCGCCACGAGGCTGTCCCCCTGCACCGCGTCTCCCTTGGAGGTCATGGTGCCGGAGGCTTCCAGGGCGACCAGAATTCGGTGCCCGAGATTGTAGTGGCAGCGGCCCTCCATATGAAAGGCAAATCCGGGATGGTTGGGAAGGGAAGTCTTGATCCGGAGGCGAAATTTCAGGACGGCGCAGGCCTCCCCCTGGTGGTCTTCGAAGCCGGTGAAGGTGAATCCACAGGAGCTCAACATGCGAGCATCGGCCTGTTTCTGGTCAAAGCCGTCGCGAAAGAAGTTCCTGAGCACTTCCGGCGGGATGTCCCTGGTTTCTCCCACTTTCATCACCGCGGCAGGCAGGGGCAGAACGGGCTGGAGGAGCTTCCGGGACGAGAGGCTCTTCACATAGGCAGGGCCCGCCGGTTTCCAGGCGTCTCCCTCCCGCACCTCCAGGGTGCGTTTCCCATCCTTCCAGGTCGCCCGCAGGTGCTTTCCGGACAGAGGGTGTTCAAAGACTTTTTCCCGGACCTCGGCCTCCTCATTTTTTTTCTTTGCAGGGTCCTCAGGTTCTTTCTCCTCAGGGGCACGGTTTGAACAACACCCCGTCCCGCGAACCCGTGTGGTGTACTTCTCATATTTTCGAGTGAGGGCGGATACCCGTCCCTTCTTCACCTCCAGGACCTTCTGGATGAGCTCGAGCCGGGCATCGAGGTCCTGGGTAATCTTCTGGGGAGTCTGGCCCTCCAGGGTGCAGGTGCCCGTGACGCGGTAGGTTCCGGTTTCCACCAGCCGGAACTTCAGACCCGGGGCCGGGGCCTGGGAGAAGTCGACCCGATCCGGGAATTTGGGTCTGGATTCCGTCCGTCTCTGCAAGACAAACCTCGGGTCGTCGGTCGCCCGGGGTTGTGAGGGCCCCGTGAAGAGCGCGACCGCCAGGCAGAGCCCCAGGGCCGGAAACAGAAATGCGCGGATCATGAAGATACTTCCTCGGAAGAACCACCATCGTCTGGTCGTTCATACCGGAACGGATCGGGTTTGTTGGATCGAATCTAGATTCCGTGACCGTCCGGATATTCTCTCATTGGGCGTCGAGAACCTTGACCTTGACCTCCAGATCGAGGGGGCCCGTCAGGTCCATGGAGATGGCCTGGCCCATCTGCTCCATCTCGCCCTCCACCATCACGGAGCCCTTTCCCTTCATGCCGTAGAAGATCTTGTGATCGAGGCTGTAGTGGATGGCACCTGACATGGTGATCTTGGGGCTGGGATTATCGCCCATGGTCATGGACAGATTGAATTTGAACTTGACGACCGCGCATTTCACGCCCTTGATCTCGGTGATCTCGGCCAACTCGAAATCGGCGGTTCCTTCGACGTCAGCCTCCCCTTCCTCCATGGACTTGACCGAATCGGCGAAGTAGCTCTTCAACTCCTCCCCCGACATCTTCCAGGTATCTCCCACCTTCTTTTCCCCCTTGGGCAAGGGGATCTTGGGCTGGAGGATCTTCTTGGCGCTGAGGTGCGACTTGATATCGTCTTCGGCCGCTTTCCAGGTGTCTTCTTCCTTGACCTCGAGGGTGAATTCGTCGTCGTCATTCCATTTCGCCCGGAGGTGTTTCCAGGCCAGAGGATTCGGCACTTCCTGCTCCATCGGCTCGGACATCATGTCATTTTCGACCACCATCTTCTGGACGACGTCCTCGTACTCGCGCTCGATCTCCAGGATCTTTCCGTCCTTCACCTTGACGATGGTCTGGGCGTAGATTTCCTTGCCGGACATGGTCTGGGTCATCGAGATTTCCTGTTCACCCGCGGTGACGGTGCCCTCCATCTTGAATTTCATGGATTCGGTCACCTTGAACTTGAGTCCCTGGTCCGGGATCTTGGAGAAATCCACGGTCTCGGCCGGGAAGGTGAAGGCGAGGCTCAGGAGGACGAGACCGAGGGCAAGTCCTCCGAGGCAGGTGCGGGTCGTGATTCTGGTCATGGCGAGATTGACTCCAAACGAGGGGTAATACGGTCGTAACTGCACATTTTCCGGGTCAGCCGAATGGTAGTCGGCCGGGCCACGTTGGTCAATCAGGGGTTTTCCAGCTTCTGGGGTGCGTACCCCGAAGGGTGGCTAATCCACAGGCTGCAGTCAAGAAAACAGCTTCTCCACCGTGGGGATGGCTTCGGGCAGGGCGAACACCACCACCCGGTCCTGGCTGTGAAGCACGCTGTCGCCGGCGGCGATCTCGGGATCTCCGTTCCGGATGATGCTGCCGATGATGGCGCTGCGGGGGAAATCCAGGCTCCGGAGCGGCTTCCCCAGGATCGGGAGGCCCTCGTTGGCCTTGAACTCGAGGACCTCGGAGTCGTTGCCCTCCACCTTGGCCATGGACAGAATGTCGCCGCGCCGGACGAACCGGAGAATGGCGATGGCCGCGGCCACCCGGGCGCTGATGCAACGGTCGATGCCCAGGGACGTCACCATGGGCGTGTAGGACGGTTTATTCACGAGGGTGATGACGCGCCGGGCCCCGTGGTGCTTGGCCAGGAGCGAGGTGAGAATATTGAGCTCGTCGTTTTCCGTCACCCCCAGGAACACGTCACAGTTCTCGATCCCCTCTGCCTTGAGGGGATCGATGTCGGTGCCGTCCGTGCGGAGTACGAGGGACCGTTTCAGCCGCCCTTCCAGGGCATCGCACCGGTCCCTGTCGCCGTCGAACACCTTCACCCGGTAGTGGCCCTCCAGGCGGGCCGCAATGGCCTCACCGAGGCGGTTGGCGCCGTGGATGAAGATGTTTCTTTCCTTGCGTGTCTTCTGGGCGAAGAGGGGCTGGATGGCCGGCAGGGACCGTGCGGCCACGATGAAGTAGACAGAATCTTCGGGCTGGATCCTGTCGTTTCCCCGGGGGATCAAGGTTCGATCTCCCCGGGTAATGGCGGTGATGACGAACCGGTTGGATCCACGCTTTTGCCCGAGATCTTTCAGCGTGAGGCCACAGAGAGGGGTGCTTTCCTCCACCTTGAATCCGAAAAAGAGCACCTTGCCCTCGGCGAATTCCGCCACGTCGAAGGCGCCCGGAAGCCGGGTCACCATGTTCCGGATATCCCGGGCCACCACCTCCTCCGGATTGATGATGAGATCGATGCCCAGCTCCTCCTTCTTGATCTTGGCCTGGTGGTCGTTGTACTCCGGGCTCTTCAACCGGGCGATGACGGTGGGGACCTTGTACTTGCTGGCCAGCAGACATGCAATGAGGTTCACCTCGTCCGAGTCGGTGACCGAGATGAAGAGGTCCTGGCCGGTAATATTGGCGGACTCGAGGACGCGGGTGCTGGCGCCGTTGCCCAGAACGGTCATGGCGTTCAGCCGCTCCTGGATCAACTGGTGATTTTCGTCATCGTTCTCGATGACCGTGACCTGATGCCCCTCCTGGGTCAGGCTTTTCGCAATGTCGAAGCCGACGGCGCCGGCTCCGATGATCAATACTTTCATGGGCTTCTCACCGTGTGGGAACGACACACCAGAACATGTCGTCGTGGACACACCCCATTTTGACCGATTTGCGGTGCAGGACCAGGATTCTGGGTGGAAATTCGTTCCGCGGCCGGGGCGACCCATCGGATTCCAGAGTCAGCTGAACAGGAGTCCCGGACTTCCGGAGGCGTCCTCGCCTCCGGATCCTGGCGGCGGTCTCCCTTTCAGGATCTCATTTCGTTACCATGGTCCGGTTCCGCTGCCGGCCCCGGGCCCCCGGGGAGGAAAGGATCCGAGATGAAACCGCCCTTGAAGCGCGCCCTCGTACCCTTCGGAGAGTCGATCTTCACGCCCATGTCCCGACTGGCCCACCAGGCCGGGGCCGTCAACCTCGGCCAGGGATTCCCCGATTTCGACGGGCCCGATATCATCGTGGACGCCGCCCTGGAGGCCATGCGAACCGGCCAGAACCAGTACGCCCCCAGCCACGGTGTGGCGCGGCTACGCCACGCTATTGCCGCCAAGGTGAGGCGGTTCAACGGCCTCGTGTTCGACGCGGAAGCCGAGGTGACGGTGTTCTCGGGCGCCACCGAGGCGATCTTCTCGAGCATCATGGCCCTGGTGGAGGCCGGCGAGGAGGTGGTGGTGTTCGAGCCCTACTACGACAGCTACCCGGCCTGCGCGGCCATGGCCGGCGGAAGGTGCCGATTCGTCCCCCTCGAGTTCCCGGACTTTGCACTGGAAGGTGCGAGGCTGGAGGAGGCACTGAATGAAAGGACCAAGCTCATCGTCCTCAACACGCCCATGAATCCGAGCGGCAAGGTATTCACCCGCGAGGAACTGGAAGTGGTGGCGGACCTGGCAATAAAGCACGACGCCTACGTCCTCAGCGACGAGGTCTACGAACACCTCACCTTCGACGGCGCCGACCACGTTCCCATCGCCAGCCTGCCCGGAATGCGCGAGAGGACGGTGACCGTCTCCTCCACGGGGAAGACGTTTTCCATGACCGGATGGAAGGTGGGCTGGGCCCTGGCGCCCCCCCCGCTCTCCCGGGCGGTTCGTGCTTCCCACCAGTTCGTGACCTACTCCACGGCCACCCCCCTCCAGCACGCCATGGCCGTGGCCCTCGAGCAAGCGGACGACTACTACGACGCGTTCCGGGACGATTACCTGGAGCGCCGGGACCTCCTTCTCGAGGTTCTCCGGGAGGCGGGATTCAACGTGCTCACGCCACGCGGCACCTACTTTGCGCTGGCGGATATTACCCCCTTCGGCTTCGATGACGACCGGGTATTCTGCGAGCACATGATACGAAGCGTGGGCGTGGCGGCCATTCCCCCATCCTATTTCTACCACCAGCGCCGGGCCGGAAAGAACCTCGCACGGTTCGCCTTCTGCAAGACGAAGGAGGCGATTATAGAGGCCGGGAAACGCCTGAAAGACCTGAAGAACCACCTGGGAACTGAAACGCAATGAATGACTCCGAGGAGAAGAATGAAGCCAGGGATCCTCGTTTCGACCCGACGGAGCAAAGGATCCTCGGCACCCTGATCGAGAAGGCGCTGGCCACGCCGGAAGCCTATCCCCTCACCTTGAGCGCCCTGGTGAACGGGTGCAACCAGAAGTCGAACCGGAATCCCGTGACGGCGCTTCAGGCCTTCGAGGTCGAGGGCGCCCTTCGGGCCCTCCAGCTCGGAGGTTGGGTGAAGACCGTGGACCGCCACGGCGGCCGTACGCCGCGCTACGGCCACCGGATCGGTGAGGTGCTGGGGCTGGGCCGGCCGGAGCTGTCCCTTCTGTCCGAGGTGCTGCTACGCGGCCCCCAGACCGTGAACGAGCTTGTTCGACGTATCACGCGCATGGGCCAGACCCTCACCCGGGACCAGGTGGAGGCGTGTCTCCGGGACTATTCGTCGGGCGAGACGCTGCTGTTTACATTGCTTCCGCGGCAGCCCGGAGAACGATACCCCAGGTGGCGCCACGTCCTGACCCGGGATGAACCTGAGGAGGGCTCCCCCTCTGCGGAGGTCCCGTCGGCCCCGCCGGTTCGAACCCGGGCTGGAGGGGATCTTCTGGAGCGGCTGGAGAAGCTGGAGGCCCGGGTGGCCAAACTGGAGTCGGCCCTCGAGGCATCCGGGGACTTTTCGCAGGGAGAAGGAGGCCCGGACAGAGAAGAAGGCGGGTGGCTGCCTGTGGATTGAGGGTACGGCGACTCAATCCAGGGGCGGGACGTCGATACGGACGGACCAGGGATAGACGTCCGACCAGTCTCCCGACCGGTCCACGGCGCGAAGCAAGCGGGCCAGGCTTCTCGAAGGCTGGCCGTGAAACAGGATCCGGCGGTTCACGGTAAGGGTCACCGGGCGGTCCAGGTCGAGGAGCACGTCGTTCAGGTTGACTTCCAGGCCCCGGATCCGGTGGGACGTGATCTCCACGAGGTTCCGTTCCCGGTCCAGGTAGGCCTGGAAGTTGGGCAGGTCGGACTTGTCCAGCGAGTCCTCCTCGTCCAGGGACTTCACCCAGTAGCTCCGCCTCGTGCGAGGGTCCTTCACGCTCCAGTCGATGGACCGGGGATAGGGGTTTCTCCATTTCCATTTCAGGAAGTGGAGAACCGGTCCGGCCATGGCGTCGGCCGCCATGTGCAAGGTCGTCACGTCGAGATGGGGATCCAGATCCTCGTGGAAGACGTTGTACCTCGTCGTCCCCTGGATGGCGATCTTGAAGGCGCCGTAATCCTCGCTCTCGGGCCACATGTGGAGCATGTAGAAAAAAAGCACGTTGAGGTTGCCGAGATCCCGGTAGCGGAAACGGGGCTTTCCGGCGGCTCCATCCGCCTGGGCCTGTACGGGCGGTGGCGGTCCCCCGCGGATGATGAGGCCGGCAAAGTGATAGGCGAAGCTGGAGGCCACCTTCCAGGCCTCGGTGCCGCCCTCGCCGGCGCCGTCCAGGAAGATGCGGTTCCGGTCGATGTTGAACTCCTGGAAGATGGGATCTCCCACCATGTCGTAGATCAGGGACTTCAGATAACGGCGGTCGGACCATCGGGGTCGGCCCTTTCCGGGCCAGTCCGGGGCGAAGACGATGGCCGATTCACGAAGGTCGGGACGGCTCCACAGGGCCTCGATGTAGGCCCTGCCGTTCATGGAATCGGCAGGGTGCAGGCAGATCACGAGGGGCCAGGCCCGGCGGGGATCGTACGAGGCGGGGACCTGGAGGTGATAGCCCTGGAAGGACCGGGAGATCAGTCGGCCCTTGAGGTCGTCCTGGGGCGGAAAGGCCTGGCGACTCCGGAGGATCGACCACCAGCCGAAAACGCGTTTCATGGGATCCCGGCCCTGGTCGCGGAGGTCCTGGACGCAGGCGTGGACGGCCTTGAGCTTCCCTCGTTGCGCCTCCACGCCGACCACGGTCTTCCACGATGGGCTCTGCGTTTTCCGCGTTTCCCGCAGCAATCCCGCCAGGCGGTCCACGTCCGCCCGGGTCATGTCGACGGGAGTGGACTGGAACAGCACGGCGGGCACCATCACCCGCAGGAGGAACACCAGTGCAGCCAGGGATGTGCTCACTTCAGTTTTTCCACTCCACCGAAATCGCGGTACGGGCTCAGCACCTCGAAGACCTCGCGGTCCTCGTGGTCCATGTTGTCCATGCCGTCCTGGATCAGCTTCACCAGGTAGGTAGCGAGGCCCGGGCCGAGCATGTAGCCCTGGCCGCACATGCCCACGGCCTGGACGAAGCCCTCGACCTCTTTCATCTTGCCCACGATGGGAGTGCCGTCGGGGCTCATGGGATAGAGGCCGCGCCAGGTGCGGCGTACCTTGATGTTCTTGAGCCTCGGCATGATATCCACCATGCGCCGGGAGACCATGGGCAGGAACACGGAGGTCTCGCGCCGGTCCGTGCCCAGGATGGGCGGATCCGGGGTGATGCAGAAGATGACCTGCCCCGTGTGGTGCTGGTAGAAATAGAAGTTGGCGGACCCCTCCGTGGGCCGGATGTCCACGACCATGGGCTCCAGGAACCGGGCCACGGCCTCGGTGACGCCCGCCTCGTGGGAGTCGGGGATGACAGGCGTGTCCAGCCCCACCAGGCGGGATATCTCGGTGGCGTGGGCCCCGGCGGTGTTGAGGACCATGGGCGCCCCGTACGTCCCCCGGTCCGTCTTCACGCCGAGGACTCTTCCATTTTCGACCGGAATGTCCGTCACCCGTTCCGTGAACCGGAAGGTGGCGCCGTGTTCCACCGCGTGCCTGTAAAAGGCGTGCAGGCTCAACAGCGGCGAGGCGTTTCCGTCCTCGGGGGAAAGGGTGCCTCCGAGAAGGCCGTCGGGATTCAGGTCGGGCACCGCCTCCAGCAGGTTCTCCCGGTCCAGCCACTGGATGTTCAGGCCGTAGGCCTGCTGGACCTCCAGGAGCCCCTTCAGGATCTTCTCCTCGCGCTCCCGGTAGGCGGCAAACGTGTAGCCGCCCGTGTGCCACTCGATGTTATCTCCATGGGCCTCCTGCCAGGTGGAGAAGATCTCGATGCTTTTGAGTCCGATGCGGATCTTCGCGGGATCGGAATGGGTGGCGCGGATGCCGCCGATGGCGGCCTTGTTGGCGCCCTGGCCCACGCTTGCATACCGGTCGATGACCAGGGTCTTCAGACCGGCCCGACTCAGGAAACAGGCAGCAGGCGTGCCCACGCTTCCCGCGCCGATGACGATGACGTCGTAGTTTCCATTGTTTCCGTTGGCGCTCGCCATGGGCTCATCCCTCCTCTTCCGTGCCGCAGAAGACGCCGAGGGGAACCTCCACGAACAGGGGACGGTCCACGTTGTCCGTGACCTTGTCCAGGGGGATGCCCTCCTGTCGGAAGAGGAACCGGATGATGCTGCCGCAGGTCTTGGCCCCGCAGGCGCCCATGCCGGACCGGGTGATGGTCTTCAGCTCGTTGACATCCCGGATGCCCTTGCGGATCAGTTCCCGGATCTCTCCGGCCGTGACCCGCTCGCATCGACACACGATGGTATCGTCCGTCAAGCGGTCCACGTACTTCTCCATGGGTTCCGTCACGTCGGGCTCCTGCACCTGGATGCCGGCGATGCGCTTGGCGATGGCCCTGGGGGCGCGGGCCCGGATCAGCAGGGTGCGGTTCAGCTTCTTGGCGGCGCTCACCTTGAGGACCTCCACCCGGCCGAGGGATTTCCCCTCGATGTCGAGGACCGAGATCCGGTCGCCCTCCTTGATCCAGTCCTTGGGGAACTCGTGGGCCAGGGTGACGATGGGGTTTTCCGGATCCCGGCGGTAGTCCACGAGGGTGACGGCCAGGCCCGGGCAGATGGCCACGCACTGGGCGCAGCCCTTGCACGTATCGCCGGTGAACACGGGCCGGCCGCGGATGTCGGGCCCCACCACGATGGCCTTTTCCGGGCAGATCGAGGTGCAGGGGTCACAGGGGATCTCCTGGCAGCAGTGGAACACGGGGGTCACGCCCTCCTCGGTTTCCGGAAGCGTCTCGGTCACGGTCTCGCCGGGTTTCGATTTCAGGATCGCCTCGGTGCGGGTCCACGCCTCGGGCACCTCGGGAACCTCCCGGCCGAGTTCCCGGGCGATCTCCAGGCCCTGGATCTTTCCCGAGAAGATGGCGGCCGAGGCCTCGGCGATCTCGGCGGCGTCACCCGCGGCAAAGGCTTTCATACCGAACTGCACGGCCTTGTGGTAGAACTCGTCCACGGGATCCAGACCCACGGCGATGAGGAGGGTGTCGCAGTCGAAGGACCGCTCCGTGCCGGGCACGGCGTTCCAGTTCTCGTCCACCGCGGCGATGGTCACCGATTCCACGTGGTCCTCGCCGTTGGCGCTCAGCACCGTGTGACGGGTGTAGATGGGCACCCCGAACCGCACCAGCTTGTCGGCGTGGACCTTGTAGCCGCCGCACTCGGCCAGGGCCTCCACGAGGCCCACCACCTGGATGCCCGCCTGGAGGGCGTGGTAGCCGGCGATGAGCCCCACGTTACCGCCCCCCACGATGAACAGCTTCTCGGCCGGACGCACCAGGTCCCGGTTCACCAGGGTCTGGAAGGCGCCCGCGCCGTAGACCCCGGGCAGGGTGTTGCCCCGGAAGGTGATGGACTTCTCCCGCGCCCCGGCGGCGACGAGGAGTGTCTCCGGCTTCACATTCACGTATTTTCGCCCCCCCACCACCACACCAACGCGTTGGTCGCTGAACACGGCCACGGCGTTGGTGTTCAACCAGCACTCCACCGAATCGCATTCCCGGACCTCCTCCTCCAGGAGCGTGGCGATATCCGTGCCGCGGGTGCCGGCGTGGCAGTCGGCGATGGAACCGAAGAACTTGTGGGTCTGGAGCACCAGCTTGCCACCCAGGCGGTCCTTGTCGTCCACCACCAGCACCTTGACGCCGATCCGGCCGAGCTCCGCGGCGGCGGCCAGTCCCGCGGGACCGCCGCCGACGATGAGGCAGTCGACCTCGATCTCCTCGATGTCCCGGAAGCCGGGAGTGGCCCCCACGGCCGGGAGATCCGGAAGGCCTTCCACCGGCTCCACCCGCATTCCGGGCGCCACCGGCACCATGCACGATTTCACGGGCAATCCGTCGGCCATGACCATGCACTGGGAGCACTGGCCGTTGGCGCAGTAGATGCCCTGGGGGCTTTTGTCCCGGGGATGGTGGCCGAAGACGTGGATGCCCGCGGCAAAGAGCGCCGTGGCAATGGTCTCGCCCTTCCGGGCCGTGAGCTCCTCGCCCTGCCAGGTGAAGGTGAGGTTCTCCCGGTCCTGCACCGGGAGGATCGGGTGCGACTGTATCCTGTGGCTCCGGATTTCGTTATCGCTCATGCACGTGGGCTCCAGATCCTGTACGTTTTGATTCGTCTTGTCGGTAAACTATAGGGATCCGGGCCTGGTATTTCAACGTGTCACAAGGCTCGTTTCATCCACCGGAAATGAGCGGAAACCTGCTCATTTATGGTTCATGAAGTTTTCATCGAGTAAAAATGAGCGGGATATCGCTCAAAAATCCTCAATGAAATTGGATGGGTCAATCTTCTCTGGCCCACACCCGGTGGCCGTGGTTTTAACCACGTAATAAGATGCGCATCCCCCATTTTCTCTCGTTCTGTCGATGAGATTCGATCCTGGATGAACCGGAGAACTACATGAAGAAGGTGACGGCTCTGGCAAGACGCTTCGTGGCCGGCCTCACGGCCGAGGAGGCCTTGCCGTCGGTGAAGGCCCTGAACGACCTGGGGATCCGTACCACCCTGACGGTGCTGGGCGAAAACGTCACGGCACGCGAGGAGGCGACCCGTGCCGTGGAGGAGGTCCTTCGTCTCCTCGACCTCGTCCGGGACCGGGGCGTCGATTCCAACGTCTCCATCAAGCTCACCCAGATGGGGCTGGATATCGGGGAGGACTTCTGCCTCGAGAACGCCATGCGCGTCGTGGAGAAGGCGGCCGAGACCGAGAACTTCATCCGCCTCGACATGGAGGGCCCCAAGTACACCGCGGCCACCCTCGACGTGTTCAGGCGCATCTTCGCCGAGAGGAAAAACGTCGGCGTCGTGATCCAGGCCATGCTGCATCGGAGCGAGGCGGACGTCGCCGATCTCCTCGCCCTGGGAGCCCGCATGCGGCTGTGCAAGGGGGCGTACAAGGTACCCCCCTCCCTCGCGCACCGCTCGAAGAAGGACATTGCCCGGGCCTACACCGGCCTCCTGGAGAACCTCCTCGCCTCGGGCCTCTACCACGGCGTGGCCACCCACGACGAGGCCCTGATCCGGTGGACCCTCGACCACGTGGATGCGAAGAGCATCGATGCCCGGTCCTTCGAGTTCCAGATGCTCTACGGCATGCGGCGAAAACGCCAGATTGACCTGGCCCGGCAGGGCTTCAACGTCCGGTGCTACGTGCCCTACGGCACCCACTGGTTCCCCTACTTTTCGCGTCGGCTCCGGGAGCGCAAGGAAAACATCTTCTTCGTGCTCAGGAACCTGTTCACGGATTCGTAGCCGTACGGTATCCTTCCCGTTCCACAGTCTGGCGTTCTGGCCCGGTGCGGAAGAAGTGCTATAGCTTCTCGTGATCGACACCCCATCGTCGGGGGTCCGGGCATTTCCCGACCGAATCCAGACCGAATCAATCAATCATGGAGGAGACATGAGCCACGGAACCTACATGACGCCGATACCGCAAAACGAGCCCGTGCTGGGCTATGTGCCGGGGAGCCCGGAGCGCGCCTCGGTGAAGGCCAAGCTGGCGGAGATGGCCGCGGTCCAGATCGAAGTGCCGCTCATCATCGGCGGCAAGGAGGTCCGCACCGGGGACACCGCACCCATGATCATGCCGCACGACCGGGAACACGTCCTCGGCATCTACCACAAGGCCACCAGCGAACACGTCAACCTGGCCATCGAGGCCGCGGGCAAGGCCAAGGCGGCATGGGTGGAGATGCCCTGGGAGGACCGGGCCGCCATCTTCCTCAAGGCGGGCGAGCTCCTGGCCACCCGGTTCCGCGACGTTATAAACGCCGCCACCATGCTGAACCAGAGCAAGACCATCCACCAGGCCGAGATCGACGCGGCGTGCGAGCTCATCGATTTCTTCCGGTTCAACGTGGGCTACATGGAACAGCTCTACGCCGAGCAGCCCGACAGCCAGCCCGGTATGTGGAACCGTCTCGAGCACCGGCCCCTGGACGGCTTTGTCTTTGCCGTGACTCCGTTCAACTTCACCTCCATCGCGGGCAACCTGCCCAGCGCCCCGGCCATGCTGGGCAACACCGTGGTGTGGAAGCCGGCCAGCACTTCGGTGCTCAGCAACTACTACGTCATGAAGATGTTCCAGGAGGCGGGACTCCCGGACGGCGTCATCAACTTCGTGCCCGGCTCCGGCGCCCAGGTCGGGGACCCGGCCATGGCCCATGAAACGCTGGCCGGCATCCACTTCACCGGCAGCACCGCCACCTTCCAGAGGATGTGGAAGCAGATCGGCGGCAACATCGCCGGCTACAAGCAGTATCCCCGCATCGTGGGCGAGACCGGGGGCAAGGACTTCGTGGTGGCCCACCCGTCGGCGGATCTCCAGGCCCTGGCCGTGGCCCTGGTCCGGGGCGCCTACGAGTACCAGGGTCAGAAGTGCTCCGCCGCCAGCCGGGCCTACATCCCGAAGAGCATCTGGCCGGAGCTCAAGGGTGTGCTCGAGGTCCTGCTGAACGACATCCAGATGGGCGACATCCAGGACTTCAGTAAATTCATGGGCGCCGTCATCGACGCCGCCAGCTACGGCCAGCTCAAGGAAGCCATCGAAGAAGCCCGGGCCTCGAGCGATGCCGACGTGGTCCTCGGCGGCGAGTGCGACGACTCCAAGGGGTGGTTCATCCAGCCCACGGTCATCGAGGCCCTGCGACCGGACTACCGGACCATGAAGGACGAGCTCTTCGGACCGGTGCTGACCGTGTTCGTCTACGACGACGCCAAGTACGAAGAGGCCCTCGACCTCTGTGACACCACCAGCGACTACGCCCTCACCGGCGCCATCTTCGCCGAGGACCGCAGCGCCGTCATCACGGCCCTGAAGAAGCTCCGGTTCGCCGCCGGCAACTTTTACATCAATGACAAGCCCACGGGCGCTGTGGTCGGCCAGCAGCCCTTCGGCGGCTCCCGCGCTTCGGGCACCAACGACAAGGCCGGCAGCCTCCTCAACCTGCTCCGGTGGGTGTCCCCGCGCACCATCAAGGAGACCTACACGCCGCCCCTGGAATATACCTACCCGTTCATGGACGAGGCCTGAGGGAGACGCACGAAGCCGAGACGGTAACAGCCTGTGGATGAACCGGCCCGAGGCCGGTTCATCCACAGGCTGTTATCATTGCGATCAGCCGCCTACCCTGCGGACTTCTTCGCTTCCCCGTGCCCGTGGACCTTCATCACCCTGAGGTTGAGGAGCTCCACGACCAGGGAGAAGGCCATGGCGAAGTAGATGTATCCCTTCTCGATGTGCTTGCCGACGCCCTCGGCCACCAGCATGACGCCGATGAGCAGCAGGAAGGACAGGGCCAGCATCTTCAGGGTGGGATGCTTGTCGATGAAGGTGCTGACGGCGCGGGCGAACACCAGCATGATGATCACGGCCACGACGATGGCCGCCACCATGACGGCCACGTGGCGGGCCATGCCCACGGCGGTGATGACCGAGTCCAGGGAGAAGACGATATCAAGGATCATGACCTGGAGGATGACGGAGGTGAAGGAGGCGGTCGCCCCACCGGCGCGGCCCTTGCCATCTGCGCCGGGCCCCTCGAGCTTCTCGTGGATCTCCAGGGTGGACTTGCCGATGAGGAAGAGGCCTCCGGCCAGCAGGATGAGGTCACGGGCCGACACGTCATGATTGAAGAGGGTGAACAACGGCGTGGTCAACCGCATGACCCAGGTGATGGAAAAGAGGAGCAGGATCCGCATGGCCATGGCCAGGATAAGGCCGATGCGCCGGGCGCGTTCTTGCAGCTCGGGCTTCACCTTCTGGACCAGGATCGCGATGAAGACGATGTTGTCGATGCCCAGCACGATTTCCAGGGCGGTGAGGGTCAGGAAGGCGATGCAGTTTTCGGCGCTGAAGAGTTCGGCCACGTGGAGCACCTCCTGTTCATGATCCACACGGTATGCGACAGAGGAAGGCGGTTACGAATCGTCCTTGCGGTTCTCCCCGTGCTTGGAGCGGAGCTTGAATCCCATGAAGCCGCGCTTGGACGGGCCGCGGAGAAAGTCGGCCAGCTTCCGGCCCGGTTCGGTCTGTACCGTTTCGGCGATGACCTCGATGGCTTTGCTGAAGGTATGCTCGGAACGATAGAGCAGGCGGTGGCACTGGCGGATTTCCTGACGTTCCTCCGTGGTGAGGCCGGCTCGACGCATGCCGATGACGTTGGGCCCCACGATGCCGTCGGGACCGTCCATCATGAACGGCAGCACATCCCCGGTGATCCGGAGTCCCCCACCCACCATGGACAGTTCCCCGATGCGCACGAACTGATGGACGCCGGAGTTTCCGCCGAAGAAGACCTTGTCCTGGACATGGACGTGGCCGGCCAGGAGGACGCCGTTCGCCATCTTGACGTCGTCGCCGAGGAGGCAGTCGTGGCCCACGTGGGCGGTGGACATGATCAGGCACCGGCTGCCGACGATGGTGGCGGCGTCGAATTCGGCGGCCCTGTGAACCGACGCCCCCTCTCGGATGATGGTCTCGTCCCCGATGCGCGTGTAGGTGACGGAACCGTCGAAGGAGAGGTCCTGGGGCACGTGGCCGACCACGGCAAAGGGGTGGACCTCGCACCGCTGGCCCAGGGTGGTGTATTGACCCACGAAGGCGTGCGGAAAGATCCGGGTACCCGCGCCGATGCGCACGTCGCCCTCGATGATGGCGTAGGCACCGATGTCCACGTTGGAATGGATCTCTGCGGTCTCGTGGACGACAGCAGTGGCATGGATTGCCATGTCTATCCCTATTTTCCTTGTCTGCAAGGAGTTACGCGGCTCGATCCGGACCACCCCGCGGGGCGTCCGGACCTTTGGAGCGGGGATTCTAACAAATGGCGTGATCTCCGGCACCCTCCAATAATAATAAGAGAGTTTCCCCATTCGAATCAAATCCGGAGTCCGGAAGAGCGTTCTTGACGTGGTCTTTCATTTACAATTCACTGAAGAAAAGGCTTACGGGTAACACGGAAAGAACAGGGAAGATGATCTCTCGTTTTGCACGGAGAACACGGTTCACCGTCTTGCCGCAAGGTCGTCGGGGATGGCTCCGGTTCCTCGTGTTCATGGTGGTCGTGGTTCTCGTTGCGGTCTTCGGAACTCTTTTCATGATCTGCATGCCCGGCCGGTCCCATTCCGGCCCCCTTCCCGCCATGACGCCCGAGGAGAGAGCGCTCCAGGAGCGGTTGCATACCCACGTGAAAGCCCTGGCCGGAGACATCGGCCCGCGGAGCCTTCTCTTCCGGGACGGGCTGAACCGGGCGGCGGAATATGTGGAGGCGGAGTTCCAGCGCTTGGGGCTCGAGGTGAAATTTCAACCCTACGAGGTGCAGAGCAAGGAGGTGAGAAACATCGAGGTGGAGTGGACCGGGGATTCCCGGCCCGAGGAGATCGTTCTCCTCGGCGCCCACTACGACGGCGTCCTCGCCTGCCCGGCGGCCAATGACAACGCCTCGGGCGTGGCGGCTCTCTTCGAGATCGCCCGTCTCCTCCACGGCCGTCGCCTCGCACGAACGGTCCGGTTCGTGGCCTTCGTCAACGAGGAGCCGCCCTACTTCGCCACCGAGAACATGGGCAGCCACGTCTACGCGCAAAGATCAAAAAAGCGAGGCGAGAACATCGTGGCCATGATCGCCCTGGAGACCATCGGCTACTACTCGGACGAGAAGGGCAGCCAGCACTACCCGCCGCCCTTCAGCTTCTTCTACCCGGACAGGGGGAACTTCATCGGTTTCGTCGGCAATCTCTCCTCGCGGAGGTTGGTCCGGCAGTGCATCGCCTCGTTCCGGAGACACACCCCCTTCCCCTCCGAGGGCGTTACGGCCCCGGCCTGGATGGGGGGCATCCACTGGTCGGACCACCGGTCCTTCTGGAATGCCGGGTACCCGGCCCTTATGATCACGGACACGGCGCTTTTTCGATACGCCCATTACCACACGGCGCAGGACACTCCCGGGAAACTGACTTACGAGGGCTTTGCGCGCGTGGTGGCCGGGATTACGCGGATGGTGGAAGAGGTGGCCGGTCTCAAAGGGCCGTGACGAGGTATAACGGATCAGAGCGGACGGCGGCCGCTTCTCTTTCCGTTGCCACTGCTCTTTCCGTTGACATTGCTCTTTCCGTTGACATTGCCACCGTGAGGCGTGCGGACGGGCTCCAGGTCGCGCCAGTCCTGGATGAGATCCTTCTGGAAGAAGAACCGGCTCTCCCCGAAGGCGGGACGGAGATCGTCGAGCCACGAGGCCTCCTCGTCGAACCGGGCATAGAAGGGGATCCCCACCCAGCGGGGATTTCGGGCCTGGAGGAACCGCAGGTTGAAGACGCGCTCCCCAGCCACCTCGCTGATGCCGTCCACCACGACCTTGCCCGGCGTGGCCGACATGGAGGGGCCACGTACGGTGCGCGACAGACCGGACACATCCCTCAGGGCGCTCCGGTAGATGGCGTGGGCTCGGGCGAGGGGAATCCCATAGTATCGCCTGGCTCCGGTGTCCCGCTCCACGAACATGTAGTAGGGAATCATGTCGAGGCGCACCTGTTGACGCCACATGTCGGCCCAGACCTTGACGTCGTCGTTGACCTTGCATACGAGAGGCGACTGGGTGCGAATCACGGCGCCTGTATCCCGCAACCGGCGAATGGCCTCGACCACGGCCCGGGTCTGCAACTCCCTGGGGTGGGTGAAGTGGGCCATGAAAGCGAGGTGCTTGCCCCTGCGTACGCAGCGCTCAAGTAAGCGCAGGAGGTCATCGGCATCCCTGTCCGTGGTGAAGCGGAACGGCCAGTACGCAAGCGCCTTGGTTCCAAGGCGCAGGGTCTGCACGTGGTCCAGATCGTCGGCGAGGAGGGGCTCCAGGAGGTTCTGCAGGTTCCGGGCGGACATGACCATGGGATCCCCGCCGGTGATCAGCACATCCGTCACCTTTCGATGCTTTCGGAGATATGTCGTCAGCTGTTGAACGTCGCGGCTCATCTGCTTGAGGTCGCCGTTGCCCACGAACTGCGACCACCGGAAGCAGTAGCCGCAATACGCATGGCAGGTCTGCCCCTGGGCCGGGAAGTAGAGCACGGTCTCCCGGTACTTGTGCTGGAGGCCGTCGATGCGTTCACCGTCGAGGACAGGGACGTTTTTCTGGAGCTGGTCACCGGGATTGGGATTCAGGGCGAGTCGAATTTCATGTACGACGGCATCGATCTCTTTTCCGGGCGCGCCGCGGTCCAGGAGATCGGCAACGGCGTTGAAATCCTTTGTACGCAGCATGTCACGGTGCGGAAAGGTGAGACGATAGATGGGATCATCGGGGATGTTCGACCAGTCGATGAGCTGTTCGACGACGTAGTTGTTGACCTTGAAAGGCAACACGCGCGAGACGACACGGAGGTCTCGCCGGAGTTCCGGAGAAAGGCCTCTGACCTGTGGAAGGCGAACCAGTTTTTCCCCGGGAAAGGAGATCATCTTCAGCACCATCGGGTCGATATGTATCATAGATCCTCCTGAAAACAGCCCACGGATCCGCGCTGTCCTGATCGTCGATGAAACCATCCAGCGAGCGCACTCCTCAGACGCCTGCACGCCGAAGTACCGTGTTTCGACACAGTCTCCGTTGCCGATCTTCGATTCTGAAAACTGCAGGCGGTCGCTTGCTTCGCTGCAACGCGGTTGTATATGGCTCCGGCCGGTGCGGAGCACAGTGATCACACCTGTAGGATCATGCCTGTAGATTTTGTCTGCCCAGTGAAGGTTCGCCCCCAATTCCCTTCAGTGGGAAGCGCAGTCTACCAGGAAGCGGTGGAAATTACCAGTCGGCAATTGTCCAGACACTGTCCTCGGAAGGTCGGGTGTCTTACCTAACTTGCTGTGATGGAGAGAAATACCTGAAAACAGAGAGGTCGATGATGCCGGAAGAAAAACACAAATTATGCGTCTTGCTTTTCGCGATTTTGCAGGGATTTTTAAGGTTTTCTGTGCCCTGTCGTCGTGGATCGGTAGCGGTGAAGAGGCGTCCTCTTGCTGGAGTATCCTGCACCTTCGCGTCCCACAGGTACCCGTATCCCGCTTCGCCCCACCACGTCTTGCCATAGCGCCTTGACCAGAGTGCCGATGTCGACCGGAGGCGGCCGGCGAAACCGCTGCACTTCCCCCACGCGCGTGCCCGATGAATCGAACCGGGCCTTGATTCCCCACAGGCCTCGATCGGGGGGACCGATGGGATAGCCGTACCGCAGATCGTCGATCTCCACGAGAAAGCCTTTTGGGTCCCTCGAAACCCGTGCGGTGACCTGCCCCATGGAGAACCATCGGAAGGCCTGTCCGAGAGGCGTCTCCAGCACGGTATCGGCCAGGGGATGGGTCTCGGGCGTGAACCGCCTCCAAGCAATCGTGTCCGGATCCAGGAAGGTGTAGGTTCCGATGCGGATCTCTCCGTGTCGCCGTACTACTACCCGCCGGAGAACCAGCTGAAGGAGGGTGGGATAGCACCGGATCCGTGCGTCTCGCACGCCTTCGGCCTCCAGGTGCCTTCGCACAACGGCCTCGGCCCTCAGGTTCATTCCGTATCCCAGCAGCAGGTACGTGGTGGTGAGTGCCAGGGCTGCGATGGCGGCCCGGCGCCCGGCGCGGAGAGCGCGCCGCTTGCGCCAGCCAGTGATGAGCGCCGCCAGGAGCAGCCCGGTGTAGGCGGGATCGATGATGCCGATGCCGTTCAGGGCAAAACGGTGGTGCGTCAGGGGCCACAGGAGCTGGGTTCCGTACGCGGTGAAGATGTCCAGAAGCGGATGGGTAAGGATCGCGGCCAGGAAGAGCCCGATCCAGGCGTTCAGCGGGGAAGGATCCTCGGGGCCGGATTTCCTCCGAGTCCATCGCCACACCCCATACCCGAGGAGTGGCCCCACCACGAGTCCGAAGAAGAGGGAATGGGTGGGGCCCCGGTGGCAGTAGTATTCGCCCCAGGGGCCGAGGCTGGCGGAGACGACCATGTCCAGGTCGGGCAGGAGTCCGGCCAGGGCGCCCCACCCCACCGCCCGCCGGCCCAGCCTGTGGCTGTAGAGCGCCTGGCCCACGGCCGCGCCCAGGACGATCTGCGTGGGTGTGTCCATGATGCCCGGCCCTTCGCCTGCCCGATGGATTTATTCGGACTTCTTATTCCAGCAACTGTCATACGGTCGTCTTCAACGCTTCAACCTCTGGTATAGGCCGAAACCGCACGGTCATCAACAAGGCATCCACACAAGGAGACGAACCATGCCAGCAGACAAGTTCCGTATCTCATTCCTGCGCCGGGCGCCGGTCGTTCTGGCGGCCGTCATCCTGGTCTTCACTCATGCGGCCGTGCCCCAGCAGGGAGTCTCCATTTACGGCGCAAGCCGGACGCAAAGCCTCGCCGATCTGGGCCAGGTGCCCTCGGTGGAGGACGTGGTGGTGGAGGACTGGATCAACTACCACCGCCACTGCCTGCCCATGCCCCGGGCGGGTCGCAGCGTGGGCCTGGATGTTCGCTGGGGCGGCAGTGCCATCCGGCCCGGAGGCTACGGCGTGCTCCAGGTCGGCTTCACCACGCCCGAGGTCCACGACACCCGACACCTGCCGCCGCTGAACCTGGTGCTGGTCATGGACTGCAGTGGCTCCATGGCCGATGCCGACAAGATGGACCGGGTCAAGGAGTCGCTCCTCACCCTGGTGAACCGGCTGAGATCCCGGGACATCCTCTCCATCGTGGCCTACGACGACCGGGCGTGGGTGGCGGTTCCCGCCGCGTGCCTCGAGGACCGGTGCCGGGTGAAGCGGGCCATTCGCCGCCTGGAACCGGGCGGATACACCAACCTGCACGCCGGACTCATGCTGGGCTTCGAGGAGGCTTGCAAGCACTTCGATTCCGACCACACGAACCGCGTCCTCCTCCTCACCGACGGCATTGCCAACCGGGGTGTCACGGACACGGAGACCATAGTCCGGCACTGCCGCCCCTACTATGACCGGGGCATCGACCTTGCCACCATCGGCGTCGGAAAGGACCTGAACCGGGACCTGCTCGAGGACCTGGCCCGCGGCGGCCGGGGTCTCTTTCACTTCGTGGCCGACGCCAAGGACATCCAGAAGGTCTTCCTGAAGGAGGTCCAGAGCCTGATGGCGCCCGCGGCCCGGTGCGTGCGCCTCGACATCACCCCCCACCCCGACCTCGAGGTGATCCGCCTCTTCGGATACCAACCCAAGCGTCTCGGTGCTTCGATCCGCCTGCATCTGAACGACATGAACCACGGCGTCACCCAGGTGGTGCTCGTCAAGTTCAAGGCCCGCAGCTTCGCGGAGGCCGGGTGTTTGCCCGTCGAGGTGCGCCTGGCGTACCAGGACGTGAAACAGAAGAAACCGGTGGTTGAGCGCGCCGTGGCGCACGTGCGCCTCTCAGAGACGACGGCCTTGTCCCCCCTCGAGGACGTCGAGGTGAAGAAGAACTACACCATTGCCCGTATGGCCCGGACCTTGAAGGACATGGCCAGGGCCTGGAGGGGCCGGCGCTACGAGAAGGCCGAGACCCTGGTGAATCGCACCCTGAACCAGGTGCGGCACCGCTACCCGAGCGGCCAGGACAGGGATATCCGCCGCGTCTTCGAGACCCTGGAAAAGTATCGTGCCGTGATCTGTAGAGCCAATGCCTGGCGCAAAGACCGGTGCAGGGAATCGTGCAGGGGCCAGGAGTGGTGAGAACCGTACATCTCGTTCTGGTCCTCAGTCCCTGGATAGCCCGCCGTGAAAGCGGCGGAACGCCAGGCTCGCGGCCGTGTAGAAGAGCGCTGCGGCCAGGAAGGTGACGGCAAAACCGAAGAGCAGGGCCACCAGCACGGCCGCAGCGCTGGCAAGCACCGTGAAACAGGCGTTGACGGCAAAGGCCCAGGGCACCAGGCCCGGCCGGAGTGCACTGAGGGCCCGGATGCCCAGGGGAAACGCCATGCCGAGGAGCAAACCCAGAGGAGCCAGGGCCGTCATGGAAAAAACGATGCGAAGCGGGAGGCTCAGACCCAGGCACGCCGTGATGGCCACGGGCAGGCCGAAGAGATATCCCACAATGGCCGGCGGGATGAGGAGCACCACCCGGGAGGAGGCGAGGCGTCTCGACCATGCGCTTCCCAGGCCCGATGAGGCCAGGAGCGTGAAGAGGATCACGGAGAGCGCATACGTGGGGTTGCCCAGGAAAACGATGAACCGCTGCATCAGGGCGATTTCCATGAATAGGAAGCCCATGCCCAGACCGCTGAAGTAGACCCACACCGGGAACCGGGCCGCCCCGGGGCCGGAGGCCGGAGCCGTTTTCTTCCCGTCCGGAGGGCGCCGGGTCAGAGCCATCGGTCCAAGGATGAACAGAAGGGTGAAAAGGGCCATGATGGTGAGGCTGACGATGAGGGTCCACAACGCAGTGGGGATGAACAGAGCCCAGTCCTCCTCCAGGGTTCGGCCCGGCTCCAGGCTGAAGAGCCTGGACGGCTTGAAGTAGTGGAAGAAGAAGGGGCGCTCGTCCGTGGCCGGCGAGATGTCGTAGTGGTAGCCCTCGAGAAAGGCCCGCCGTTCGCTCTCTCCCCCCCGGATGAGTCGATCGTAGGGTGTCGCGGCCGGTTGCTCGGGATCGTAGAGGACTTTGAATCCCAGGCCGGCGGCCCAGGTCCGTACCGATTCCAGCTCTCCGGAGGTGAAACCGTCCGGCTTCCCCATGCAGTTCGCCCACTCGTTTCCGGCCACGATGAGGATCCGGTTGTGAAAGTCGGTGACGCCGCGGCGCCTGAGTGCCTCTACCATGTTCGAGGCGTTGCGAATGGTCTCTCGCGGCGGATCGAAGTAGTAGCGGCTGTAGGACAGGATGCCGCCGGGTTTCAGCTGGTGGAAGAATGCCTCCACGGCCTCGACCGTGTAGACGTAGGCCTCGGCCAGCGCATAGGCACCTGAAGAAAGAGCGGCGAAGGTGTCGACACCGGAGAGCTGGATGACGTCGAAGGTCTCATCCGTCGTGGAAAGGAACTGGCGGCCCTCGGCCGTGACGATTTGGATGCGGGGATCCTCGAAGAGGCCGCCCGTGAAGTCTCGGTACCGGTCGGTGAGCAGGTACGAGATGACGGGATTCATCTCCACCCCCACGATGCGGTCCAGGTCGGCATGGAGCGCGATGAGGACATCGATACCCCCACCCACTCCGATGATCAGGGCACTGCCTCCGGGCCGGAGCGAAAAGGCGGAACCCTGGATGAAGCCACCCAGGAAATCCATGACCGGGATCCGGTCCGGACTCTCGAGGCGCAACAGTGCCGTGTGGGCGGTGCCGTCCTGGAACACGCCCCGGATCTCCCAGTTCGTGTTCGCATATTTTTCGGAGAGGTTGCCGCCGAATCCGAACACGGATACCTCCCTTGCCTCGGTCACGTCGATGCGGGGCAAGGCGCTCCAGCGCTTGAAGTCCACGCGAATGCCTGACTCCTTCAGGTAGTACATGGGCTTGGTGGGCGGCATATGGAACTCGGGCTCGCCGCCCGTGATGAGCGCGCCGAGGTAGACCAGGGGCACGACCGCGGCCAGAGAGGTGAGGACGCGGGTGGGCCGGGTGGTGCTCAGGAGCAAGCCGCCCGCCGCGAGGACCAGCGAAAGGATTCCCGCCAGCCCCGGAGCACCCACCCACTGGAGCAGCTGGGGCGTGACTGCACACCCCAGTCCTGCGCCCACCAGGTCCCAGGCATAGACCCGGCTGGCGTCGGCCCCGTGGCGAGATAGAATGCTGCAGATGACGAGACCTGCGCCCAGGAAGGGCAGGAAGACAATGAGGGTCAGAGCGGCGAGGTTCAGGATATGGCCCAGAGGCTCTTTGAACATGGAGGCCGGATCGAAGACGATGTAGCCGAGGCCGAGAACCGCGCCGAGGCCGGTCACCGAGAACAGGGCCGCGCCGCCCGCCAGGAGACCGTCTGTGGTCTTGCCCCGGAATGTGAGGAGCGATCCGGCCGCTCCGTATCCCAGCAGCGCCAGTCCGATGACCAGGTAGACGAAGTGATACCAGGTCACGAAGGAAAAAATCCGAGTCAGGGTGATCTCGTACGCCAGGGCGGAAAACGAAACCAGGCCCATGGCGACCAGGATGCGGAAAGGGGTCCGGACCGGCTCGTCCGTAGGGATTCGAGGCATCGATTCAGGGCCGAAATCAGGATTCGAAACGGAACCGTTTCGGGATAATGAAATCAAAAACAACACCCGCATATTTGAACATATGATCATCGGTGGAGACAGGAGGTATTCGTGACAAATGACCTCCGGCCGGGAACGCCGCCCTCGCCGCGCAGGATCCGACGGGTGCCCGTCAGCCCCAGAACGGATCCCGGAGCGCCTTCTTGTAGATCTTGCCTGACCCGGTTCGAGGAAGGGCATCCAGGAAGTCCACGGCCCGGGGCACCTTGAATCCGGCCAGGTTCTCCTTCAGGAACGTGAGGATCTCGGCCTCGGAAATCTGGACTCCGGGCCGCGGCACCACGGCGGCCCGCACGGCCTCGCCCCAGGTGGCGTCGGGAACGCCGAACACCGCGGCCTCCAGGATTCCCGGGTGCTCGTAGAGGGCGTTCTCCACCTCGATGGAGTAGACGTTCTCCCCGCCGCTCAGGATGACGTCCTTCTTCCGGTCCACGATGGTGATGTATCCCTCGGCGTCCACCACGGCCATGTCGCCGGTCTTGAGCCAGCCGTCCTCGAAGGCCTCCCGGGTCTCGTCGGGGCGGTTCCAGTATCCGGCCGTGATTGTTTCGCCGCGCACCCGGATTTCCCCCACCTGTTTTTCATCCCGGGCCACAGGCCGGCCCGCCTCGTCCACGACCTCGAGGCAAACCGTGATAAAAGGCCGTCCGGTCTTGGCCTTGTACTCAAGGCGAGTCTCGAGATCGAGGTCTTCGAGGTGGGCCTTCAGGACGCTCACTGTGAGGTAAGGGCTGGTCTCGGTCATGCCGTAGGTCTGGATGTAGTCGCACCCGAAGGTCTCCACCACGCGGCGAACCACCTCGGGGGCAATGGGAGCGCCCCCGCTCAGGAGGACGCGGAGGCTTCCGAGGTCGTATCGATTCACGTCCGGGTGCCTGACCATGAGGTTCAGCATCGTCGGGATCAGGTTGGAGAGGGTGATGCGGTGGCGCTCCACGGCCTCGAGCACCCCCCCCGCCTCGAACCGAGGCACCATGACGTGGCGGCCCCCCACCCACGTGACGGCGAAGGTGGCCCAGGCATCGGCCAGGTGGAACATGGGTGCGATGTGACCCCACACATCCGCGTCGGTGAGGTGGAACTCGGCCACGGCGGCCAGAGCATGGACGCAGACGTTGCGGTGGGTCAGGGGAACGCCCTTGGGCAGGCCGGAGGTGCCGCTGGTGTAATAGAGGTGGGCCACAGCCTCCTCCCCTAGCGGTGGGGGCCGAAAATCCGTGCCCCCCTCGGCCAGGGCCGCATCGAGGGGGATCGATTCCAGCCTGCAGCCCGGCAGGGCCGCCTCCCCCAGCCAGAGGAGGCCTTCGACGGGCGTTTTTTCCTCCAGGATCGCATCCACCACCGGGGCGAACCGGTCCCGAACCACGAGCCACCTACTCCCGGCGTCCTGAAGGATGAAGGCCAGGTCCTTGGGAGTGAGGCGGACGTTCAGGGGATTCAGCACGGCCCCGAGGCCGGCGGCTGTGTAGTATGTCTCCAGGAACTCCAGGGAGTTGTGGTCCAGGATGGAGAGGCGGTCCCCCGGCGTAATACCCCGGCGGGCCAGGAATCCGCTCAATCGATGCACGCGGTCCGCCACCTCTGCATAGGGGAGACGCCGGTCCCCGTCCACCACGCCGACGTTGTCCGGATGGAGATGAACGGCCCGGTCCAGGGTGTCCAGGATGTTCAAGGGGCACCTCGAAGGGAAAATGGATCCACGTCATCCAATCATGGAGTATAGGGTCTTGGCTGTCCAGATCTCGGCCCATCCCGTTTTCTGCGAGGAGGATCCTCGAGTTGAAGAATGAACACCGGCGTGAGGTTTCCCCTCTCACCGTCACCCTCCTCATCGGAGTGCTCAGCCTCATCTGGGGGAGCACCTGGGTGGTGATCAAGAGCGGGCTCCAGGACCTGCCGCCCTTCACCTCCGCCGGGCTCCGCCTCGTGGTGGCAGCCCTGATCCTCATCATTCTGGCCCGACTGCTGCACCGGTGGGAGGGTGGAAATCGCCCCCCCGCCTGGATCACGGTCATGATGGGCGTGCTCAACTTCGCGGTGTCCTACGGCCTGGTCTACTGGTGCGAGACCCTCCTGCCCTCGGGACTGACCAGCGTGCTCTGGGCGGTGTTTCCCATGCTGGTGGCGTTTTGCAGCCATCTCTACCTGCCGGGGGAGCGACTGGTCTGGCTCCAGGGCCTCGGATTCCTGGTCGGATTTGCCGGCGTGGCGCTCCTCTTCATCACCGACGTCACCGCCCTGGGCTCGGATGCGGTGCCGGCGGCTCTCATGCTCCTGCTGAGTCCGGCGGTCTGCGCCGTGACCAACGTGGTGGTGAAGCGCCACGGATCGAAGGTGAGCAGCGTGCTCATGAACCGGAACAGTCTGATCCTGGGTGGTGTGCTGCTCCTCGCCCTCGCCGGCCTCACGGAGCGGGAGGCGTCGGTCCGATGGACGCCCATGGCCGTGTTCAGCGTGGCCTACCTCGGCACCATCGGCACGGTGGTACCCTTCTCCCTCTATTTCTGGCTGCTCCGGTACGCACCGGCGCACAGGTTGAGTCTCGTGGCCTACATCATCCCGGCCGTGGCCCTGACCCTGGGCTGGACCGTGGGCCGGGAGGCCGTGGGTCTCAACACCCTGGGGGGAACGGCTCTCATTCTCTTCGGGGTCTACCTGGTGGTGCGAACGGGGCGGACGGCTACTTGCTCAGGGCAGCGATGATCGCGTCGATGACGGCCTGTGAGAACGCCTTGAGGAGCTCATCGTCGCCGAAGTTGACCCCCCTGGCCTCCAGGAAGTGCTTGCCGAGGAGGACCAGCTGCAGGAGGTATCCTGTGCCCTCCTTCTTCAGCTGGGCCTTGATGTTGTTGTTGTAGTTGATCACCTCGGAGTTCTTGCCCCCCATCACGCCTAAATAGCCGGTCATGATTCGTAGCATTCAGCATTATGCCGCCCTTCGCTTCG
>CAZAKZ010000073.1:0-27547 GCA_964485695.1 uncultured Planctomycetota bacterium
TCCCTGGATTCCGGTCAGTGGAGGCGGGATCCAATCGAATTTTGCCGTGATAGGTTTTTCATGGACGCCGACGCCGCCTCTCGCCTGACCATGCAGGACTACTACCGCCGGGTGCAGGAGAACGTCCGCACCCTTCGGGAAGAGAATCTGTACTAACCCTTTGTCTCGCAAGGAGTCCGAGAGAACCGGAGTGCTTTCGGCATGACGGTTCAAGAAATCCCTCCAATCCGGTAAAATGTACGGTTCCTCAACGAACGGCCATTCCTCGACGATCACCCCAAGGAAAATACGGAAACTTCATTGCCGCCATGGAGATTCCGGTTCTGGTAGAAGCGAGCGGCGGGCAGAGGGGAGCCGGACACGGACGAAAGGGACACCCATGAAGGAATTTCGAGTTGTCATCGGGAATCGCCCCGGTGAGCTGGCCCGTGTCGCCGAGAGCCTCGCCCGGGAGAGCGTGAACATCAAGGCGGTATCGGCCACGACCGGCGGGAACCAGGTCATTCTCCACCTCATCGGCCACGACGTTCAGGCGACCCGGACCGCCCTGCAGGATATGCGGGCCCACTTCAAGGAGCAGGAGGTGGTGACCCTCCTCATCGAGGACAGCGCGGGAGAGCTGGCCATGGTGGCCAATCGCATCGCCGACGCCGGCCTCAACATGGACGCCATCTACATCACGGGCAAGGCGGACGACCTCATCGAACTCGCCGTGGCCGTGGACGACGTCAAGAAGGCCAAGAAGGTCCTGGACGTCTGAGCCGGGAATACACCACAGATCCTCATGCATCGTGGTGTATGTTCAGGGATTGGGCTTTCGCGCGATGAGATGCAGTTCCTCGCCCAATCCGAGCCCCTGCACCAGTCGCGCCGGCCACATACGCGCGCAGAACCACTGCGCCCACTTCTTCCGGTTCATGAAGTCGATGTAGACTTCGGGATCGAATTCCTCGCCCCGTCGGCCCTGGCTGCGCATGAAGAAGGAGAGGAGGTGCAGCCGGCCCATCACATCGTAGAGCAACCGCGGGTCGGACTTGTAGCTCTGGGTTCGTAAGTCGACGACCTGGAATCCGATGCGACGGGAAAGTCTCGAGAGCGTCCGCGGTGTGAAGTAGTTGACGTGGTCGAGGTGAATGCCGTAGCTCCAGTGGCGTCCGAGCAGGCGGCGTTTCATGCATCCGTAGTTGGGCAGCGCCTGATACATGATGCCGCCCGGCTCCAGGAGATCGTAGGTGAGTCGGATCACGTCGTCGGGCTCAGAGAGGTGCTCGAGGGTGTGATGGAACAGGACGGCGCGAAAGGAGCCGGGCTCGAGATCCGCGTTCTGGAACGGGGCGGCACGAATATCGAGCCCCCACTCCTTGGCGCCGTACTCGGCGGCCGGTTTCGAGAGCTCGATGCCCACCGGATCCCAGCCGCGGTCGCGTGCCGCAATCAGGGATGTGCCGATCGAACAGCCCACGTCCAGTAATCGGCCCGGCTTCACGAAGCGTTCCATGCGTTCGGTGATGCTGCCGAACACTTGGAGGTTCTTTTCGTGGTCTTTCCAGGCTTCCCGGCCGTGGGACTCGTCATCCACGTAACGGCGATCCATGGCGCGCTGGTCGGGCGCGTCGTCCATGCGAACGAAGCCGCAATTCAGGCAGGCGTGAAAATGGCGCACCTTCGCCGCCTCCTCGGCGGGGTAGATGACCATGCTTTGGCATTCGCGGTGACGGAACGCTTCGCGGAATTCCTCGCCCCGGCAAACTGGACATGGGTGGGATGAATCCGAGATTTCGATGTCCACTGGTTCCTTCTGGCGACTCCGTGGATTTTTTATATCCTGACCTTCTCAAGAAACTTCTGAAAAAGTTCCTTGCTGAACCAATCAAATTTCTTGCAAAACCAATCGACATCGGCCGCTGTAAATTCAAATGGATCTTTGAGCATCCGGCCGAATTTCTTCTCGATTTCTCTTCGTGAAATTGAAAACGTCCTGTTATCAAACGAAAGGCCAAAAATACAATTTCTTCCACTCTCAATCTCGTGACAATATATACAGTCATTGGAAAGGATACAGTCGTAGCACCAGGCACATCGAACACAAACAAGGCAGCCCTCACAGTTATAGCATTGCTTGCAATCCCTGCTATTGCTACAACCAATGCAATGAGCACAACGAATATTTCCCTTGTTTCCAAATAGTGTATCAGGATCAGGAAGGATAATTTTGGTCTGCTGTTCTACCTTTTCCTTCTTGAATAATTTGAAGAAAGCCGCGATGGCGGCTTTGATCACGATCGAAGCTTTCATGCCTTCCTTTCTTTTATGATTCCAATTCGAACTCGCCGTTATCCACAGGCGGTTATACTCATGCGCGCTTCAGGGCGGCCCAAATAAATTAAGCACCTTTTTAGCTTGTCCGGGGTCTGGCTGCAAGGACCGAGTCATTGGATAGCGTCAAGGAGAAGAGAGCGGCGGGCGGAAAAGTCATTTTCGGGAGTAGAATCGGACCTGGGATCGAGTCCTTCTGCCAAAAAGCCGCCCTCCTGCGAGGGGATGGCGCAAGGAGTTGTGGAAAATCGATGATGTGAGATAGTAGACTGGGTGGGTCGGCCGGGGAGGAACGCGAGTTCAAGATGCGTGTTTCAGGTGAACGATGACCGGATCATCGGACAGAACCAGAGGTCCAGATATGATACATCCCGTCTGTTTCCTTCTCGGAGCCGCCTTCTGGGCCATCTTTGCTGCTGGCCCTGCTGCCCAACCCCGGCCCGGAAACGTCATCGTCCTCACGCAGACCCACGTCCTCGACGTGGTCCCGGGTGGACCGGTCACCACCCTCACCGCCCTGCCAGCAGGCCATGACGGCCTGGGTATCTGCACCTCGTTCACCAACAAGGGTGTGGTGATCCTGACGCGTCATTTCACCCCCGCAGCCGACACCAGCTACCTGCTGGACCTGCAAGGCAGCGTGCTACGAACCCTGGGTTCCCTTCGCGGCGCCGGGAGTTCCTTGCCGGTCTCCGCCCAGGGCGGCGTCGTGCGGGACCAGCGCGGGGATTACATCGCCTCGAGTCCCCTCGGAGTATTGAGGTTCGCCGGGGTGGGGGGCGCGGTCAGACGTATCAACCGCATCATGGCCACCGGCCTCACGCATCACCTGACCACGGGGGGATGGATGACGTTTGGTGGCGGGCACATCATGCATCTCACCCGTGCCGGCCAGACCAGCAAACTCGGTAGTCTCACAGGGCCGACGATATTCGGTGCCGGGGGGGTGATCGCAGACACTGTCACCGGCAATGCATTCGTGACCTTCAGCAAGCTCTACGGTTTCGATGTCTCCACGGCCCGGTTTACCACCCTGGCCACAGGTTATCCCTTCGGAGTCATCCGGAGCGGGGCCACCGATCCGAAGCATCGCACTCTGGTGCTGGGAACCAGTTCGGGTGTGTATCGGGTCGACCGCACCGGCACCCTCCTCGGCACCCTGGCGACCTTCAAGGGAGGGGTGGTCGGATTGACCGTGTTCGGGTCGAATCATGTCTGTGCATTCGGGCCATCCACACCCGGCACCGCATGGACCGTTCTGGTGTCTTTCCCCACCGACCCTGGCCTGTTCTATCAGCTGGGAGCTGCCTTCAGCTTTCATCCCGGGATTCCCACCCCGGCGGGCCTGATCTCGTTGACTCCCGATCTTCTCCTTGCGCTGGTCTTCAAGATGCCCACGATCTTCCAGCGCTTTGGCGGCACCCTCGATGCCGGCGGAACCGCCACGGCATCCCTCGTCATCCCGGGCTCGAACGCCCTGAGGGGAATCCGCATCTTCCTGGCGGGCCTATCCTACGACCACCTGGGCAGAATCCGCACCCTCTCCGAACCCGTGGGATTGACCATCGAGTAGCCGGGACGACCGGTCAGTCCCCTGCGAACAGGTCGCGCAGGACCAGGACGTCTGGCCCGGGGAATCATCCCGGATTCTCTCGCATCGTGGTGTATGATCAGGAGTCCGGTTTTCGAGGAATACAAGGAGGTGACATCGCGATGCACAGGTCGAGCGCTCTGGCCATCTTGATCCTGGCGGCGGCCGTTGGTTCTCCCCACGCGCAGAGCCGCGACTGGGAGAACCCCGCCGTCATCGGGCGGAACAAGGAACCCGCCCACGCCACCCTCGTGCCCTTCGCCAGCGTGGACCAGGCGAGGAAGGGCGCGCGGGAGGCGTCGCCGTTTTTTCTGTCGCTCAATGGACGCTGGAAATTCCGCTGGGTGAAGAGCCCGGCAGAGCGGCCTGTGGAATTCTACGAACCCGATTACGACGTGAGCGCCTGGGGCGACATCGGGGTGCCGAGCAATTGGCAGCTCAAGGGCCACGGCGTGCCCATCTACTCAAACGTCACCTATCCCTTCAAGAAGGACCCGCCGCGCGTCATGGGGGCGGTGCCGCCCGACTGGACCAAGGCCGGGCTCCCCAATCCGGTCGGCTCCTACCACCGCACGTTCCGGATGCCCGAGGCCTGGGCGGGCCGGCAGGTGTTTCTCCACTTCGCCGGCGTGAAGAGCGCCATGTACGTCTGGCTGAACGGCCGCGAGGTGGGTTACAGCCAGGGCAGCATGACCCCGGCCGAGTTCAACGTCACGCGCCACCTCCGCGCCGGCGACAACGTCCTGGCCGTGGCGGTCTACCGCTGGAGTGACGGGAGCTACCTCGAGGACCAGGACTTCTGGCGCCTGAGCGGCATCTATCGCGACGTGTTCCTCTTCAGCACCCCGGCCGTGCACATCCGGGACTTCAAGGTGGATGTGAACCTGGATGAGGAATACCGGAACGGGCATTTCGATGTGACCGTGCGCGTCAAGAACTTCAGTAATCGGCCGGCGGGCTCACATTCCCTCATGGTCGACATGGAGAAAGAGGGGGGTGACCCGGCCCCGTTTCCATACCGCCAGGGGTGGCGCGTCTCGGGTATCAAGCCCCTCGAGGAACGGGAGACGAAGCTCACGTGCATGGTAGAGGTGCCGGAGCTCTGGTCTCCCGAACACCCGAACCTCTACCGCCTCTTCATCAAGCTGAAGGGCGAGGAGGACCGGGTCGTGGAGGTGGTCACCTGCCGCGTGGGCTTCCGGAAGGTCGAGGTCAAGGGCGACCGGTTGCTGGTGAACGGCGTGGCCGTGCTCTTGAAGGGCGTGAACCGTCACGAGCACGATCCCGACCGGGGCCGGGCCGTGGGCATGGACACCATGCTCGAGGACATCCGGCTCATGAAGCGGTTCAACGTCAACACCGTCCGCACCAGCCACTATCCGAACAACCCGGCCTGGTACGACCTCTGCGACGAGTACGGACTCTTCGTCATCGATGAAGCCAACGTGGAATCCCATGGCATGGGCTACGGCAAGGCGTCTCTCGGTCACGATCCGGCGTGGGAGAAGGCGCACGTGGACCGCGTGGTTTCCATGGTGGAGCGGGACAAGAACCACCCCTCGGTGATCGTCTGGTCCATGGGCAACGAGGCCGGTCCGGGCCGGAACTTCGAAGCGTGCCGCAAGGCGATCCGGGCCATCGACACCACCCGGCCCATCCACTATGAGCGCGACAACGCCGTGGCCGACATCGACAGCGTCATGTATCCCCGGGTGGAGTGGCTCGACCGCATGGGGCGGAGCGGGAAACAGAAGCCCTTTCTGATGTGCGAGTACGCCCACGCCATGGGCAACGCCGTAGGGAACCTCGCCGAGTACTGGGAGGTCATCGAGCGCCACGACCGCCTCATCGGGGGCTGCATCTGGGACTGGGTGGACCAGGGCCTCCGGCGCAGGACCGAGGAGGGCCGCGACTACTTCGCATACGGCGGCGACTTCGAGGACAAGCCCAACTCGGGATCGTTCTGCATCAACGGCATGGTGTTCCCGGACCGGAAGATTCCGCCCAAGATGTGGGAGATGAAGTACGTCTACCAATACGTGGACGTGGGGTGGGCCGATACGGAGAAGAATACGATCCGCATCCGGAACAAGTACTTCTTCACGAACCTGAAGGACTTCGAGGGGCGGTGGGCGCTCCGGGAGGGCGGCAAAGTACTCCAGGCGGGTAGGATCCAATCCCTGGACGTGGCGCCGCAGGAGAGCACTTCGATCACTCTGCCCGTGGAGACGCCGGACCTCGAGGTCGGCGCGGATTACCGCCTGCGCGTGAGCTTCCACCTGAAGGAGGACCGGAAGTGGGCGAAGCGAGGGCACGAGATCGCCTGGAAGCAGCTCGCCATGCCGTGGACCGTGTTGCCGGGGCCGCTCAAGGACATCCAGAAATTGAAGCCTCTGGGGGGCGAGACCCGTGACCTCCAGTATACCTTCGGTGATCCCGACTTCGATGTAGCCTTTAGTGGAAAGAACGGCACCCTGGCGTACCTCAAATACCACGGGGAGACCCTCATCGAGGAGAGGCCCGACCGGGTCGGGGGGCCGGAGCTCCACCTGTTCCGCGCGCCGGTGAACAACGACAAGTACGCGTCGCGAAGCTGGCAAGAGGCCGGCCTCGCCCGGCTTCGCCGGAAGGTGTTGAAAGCGTTTCCATCGAGCCGCGGCACGTGCGTGGGCCGGTTCATGAGCCACATCCTGTGGGAGGGCCAGGGCGGCGTCTCCTTCGATCAACGGACGCTGTGGACCGTCCTGGAAAAGGGCTGGATCCACGTCCAGTGCCGGATCACTCCCCGGAACGCACCTGACGTGCTCCCGCGCATCGGTCTCCGGCTGCGCCTTCCGGTTCGCTTTAGCAATCTCACCTGGTACGGCAGGGGCCCTCACGAGAACTACCCGGACCGCAAGCAGAGCGCGGATATTGGCCTGCACCGCTCCACGGTGGACGCGCAGTACGTGCCCTACGTGGATCCCCAGGCCTGCGGCAGCAAGGAGGACGTGCGCTGGGTGGCGCTCACCGACGACGAGGGTCGCGGCCTCCTCGTGGTGGCGGAGCCGACCTTATCATTCAGCGCGCTGCGCTTCACGGACGAGGACCTCGCTGCGGCCCGCCACACCACGGACCTGAAACCGCGGGACGAGGTGATCCTCTGCCTCGATGCGGCCCAGAACGGCCTCGGCAACGGAAGCTGCGGGCCGAGGCCCATGAAGAAATACCTCCTTCGGCCCGGGACCGTGTGGTTCTCGTTCAGTATGAGGCCCTGCCGTGTCCAGGACCTGCCGGCAGCGGCGCGGCAGTGCATCCCGGTGGCTGGACCGGTCTCGATCCGCCGGGATGGAGCGGGGCGGGTGACCCTGACGTGCCCCACGCCGGGGGCGGGGATCCGCTTTCTCACCAATCCGATTGATCCTCAATCGGATCCGACGGAGTCGGGGAAACTCTACGACGGGCCCTTTCCTTTCCTGCAGGGGCGAGTCCAGGCTGTGGCAACGGGGCCCGGCCTCATTTCCGGCGCGGTATTCGAGGAGAGCTTCCCACGCCTTGTGGACCGCACGAACTGGAAGGTCGTCTTCGCCGACAGCGAGCACCCCGGCGAGGGCGAGGCCGTCAACGCCATCGACGGCGATCCGGACACCTACTGGCACACGAAGTGGGGACCCGGTGCGGCAAAGCACCCGCACGAGATCCGCATCGACCTCGGCGATACGCTCGAGCTGGAGGGCTTCACCTACCTGCCACGCCAGAACAGCCGCAACGGCCGCATCGCCCGGTACGAGGTCCACGTGGGCCTCGACAAAAAGACCTGGAGCGGACCCGTTCACCAGGGCGTGTTTCCCGATACGGCCCGGCTCCAGAAGGTGTTGTTCGCGAAACCGGTCCGCGCCCGGTATCTTCGCCTGGTGGCGAAGTCCGAGGTGCGGGGCAGGCTCTGGACCTCGGTGGCGGAGATTGGTGTCCTCGCAGTGAAGAAAGTGAAGTGAGGGGAATCCCGCCACGTTTGCACTCCGGGAGGAAATTCGCGTATACTGTCTATGACAGATGGATCAGGGGGAGACGTCTCATGATGAACAGAATGACAGCTCGACTCTGTTTTCTGCTTCTATTTCTGGTGTTCGCAGCACCCCTGTCCGCGGCCCAGGCCCGGCCCGGCGACCTCATCATCGCCCACCAGTCCGGTCCTCCCTTCTACTCCTCGATCGTGGCCACCACGCCGGGCTCCAACACCATGTCCACGGTGGCGGTGTTCCAGCCCACCAGCCTCCGCGGCGTGATGGTGGGGGCCGACAACACCCACTACTACGCCGTGGCCAGGCTCGAGGTCTACAAGGCGACGCCGGCCGGCGTCATCACCACGCTCCTGAAGACGATACCCGTCGGGAACTTTGCGGCCTGGAACGACCTGGACGAGGACGGCGAGATCCTCGTGGGGACCGGGTTTGCCGGCCGCGGCGGCCTCATGCGCATCCACCCGACCAGCGGCGTGGTCACGTCCATCCTCATGACCAAGGTGTTTCCTCTCTCCTTCTGCCTCGATCGGGAAAGCGGCGACATCGTCATGGGGGACGGCGGCACGGGCACCCTCATGCGCATCCGGCGGGACGGGAGGGTCACCTCCGTATCGGGCCTGAACACCTTCGTCTACTCCATGGACTTTCACCACCCCACCGGTGACGTCCTCATCGGATCCACGCACGCCATCTACCGGCTGAATCCCCTGAACCAGCTCAGCACCTTCGCTACAATTCCCTTCAGCATGAAGGCGCTTGCCGTGTTCGGCGACGGCTCCGTGGCCGCCGGAGGGAACAACGTGCCCGCCATCCTCCACTACGACGCAAGGGGCGGCTTCCTCGGCACCGTGTATAGCGGCACGATTCACAACGTGTGCATGGTGGTGGAGGACGAGCACAACCTGTGGGGCTTAAACGCTCCCCACGTGGGCGGCGTCCTCAACTTGAGCCTCCGGTTTGCAGCCCACCCGGGAAAGTCCTTCGTGGCCGCGGCGGCCCTCTCTCCTCGACCCGGCATCCGGGTGGATCAGCGCACCATTTACCTCTCTCCCGATGCGCTCTTCCAGCTCAGCCTCCAGGCGCCCTGGATGTTCGTCAACTTCGCTGGCGTGCTGGACCCAAAGGGGCGCGCCTCCCCGCCCCCGTACGTCCTGATTCCCAAGGTCCCGTCTCTCAGGGGCCTCAGGATCTTTCTCGGGGCCGTGGTCCTGGACCCGGCCGCCCCCTCCGGCATCGCCGCCATCTCGCAGCCCTACGGGGTCACGATCCAGTAGGTTTCAACTGAACGCGTTTCCCTGATATCGGCGATTCCTTGCACCGATTTCTCTTTCCGCGGCATACTGATACCGGATGCCATGAGAAACGTGCCGATTTCCACCGATATTGACGCCCTGCTGGCCCACACCGACTGGGTCCGCGGCCTGGCCCACAGCCTGGTGAAATGGGGCGATCCGGGCGTGGATGACGTGGTCCAGGAGACCTGGCTCCGGGCCATGGAGCACCCGCCCCGGCAGGGCGTGAACCTCCGGGCCTGGCTCTCCATCGTGGTGCGGAACGTCGTGCGCCAGGCCCGGCGGAGCGAGGCGCGGCGGGCGCAGCGGGAGCGATCCAGGGTCGGAAGGGGGGAGGCGCCGGATACGGCCGAGGTGGTGGAGCGGGCCGACGCGCACCGGATGCTGGTGAACCACCTGATGGATCTGGATGAGCCCTACCGCACGGCCATCCTGCTCCGCTACTTCGAGAACCTGCCCCCGCGCGGAGTGGCGAAACGGGTCGGGTGTCCGGTGGAGACTGTCCGGGCATGGCTGCGGCGGGGTCTGGAGAAGCTGCGCTGGCGTCTCGATCGCGCGCAGGGAGGGGACGGCAAGGCGTGGATGCTGGCCCTGGTGCCCTTGCTGAAGCCGGCAGGAACTGCGGTGGTCTCTTCGGGCGGTCTTCTCCTGGGAACCAAGGTGGCGGCCGTTGGTATCGCCCTGATCACGGTGTGCGCCGGCATTCTCGTGGTGTCGTCCCTGCAGGATACCGGCGGCTCTGACCTGGCCGAGATCCCGCCGGCGGTCGGCCAGGAGGAGCCCGCGACGCGGAAGAAATCCCAGGATCGGACTGCGCCGGGGAACCGAATTGCCAGGTCTCCAGGAAAGGACAGCACCCCGGCGCGATCGCTCGCGGATTTACTTCAGAAGAATCCATTGATAAAGGGCTCGGGTACCCGGGTCGCCTCGAAGTCCGGGGCCTCGGCAAAGCCGGCAGTCGAGAAGAAACAGATTTCGACTTCCCACCGCTCGGTTGTGGAGAGGTTGGCAATACTGGTTCGGGCGTGGGAAGGTCCAGGACTTGTGTTAGACCTGAAATCCCTCAAGAAAAAAGCCGGGACCTGGGACGCCCTCGTCAGCTACGTGGAACAGCTCCGGCTGAATGGGATCCACGTCCTGAAGATGCCGAAGCTGTGGTGGGACGTATACACGCACCCGAAATACTGCAAGTTCGAGGGGCGCCCCGGCAAGTTCACCCGGACATGGACATACAACAGAATGGGAAGAAAGCTTCCCGTTCGCTACTTCCTGCAGGTGCCGAGGAAGTACAGGCCGAATGCGCCCTTTCCCCTTGTCCTCTGTCTTCATCCCCGCCACGGCCCGGTTCGGTTCGACACCAATGCTTCGCAGATGTTCGCCCCACGCAATCTGGAGCGTCGTGCCATGCTCCTGGCTCCGGAGCTGCCAAAAGATCCCCGAGCTCGTTGGTCGGACCGGAAGTTTCTATTCGCTTCCCTGCAGTTGCTGGGACAGGAAGTCATCCGCGAATACAACGTGGACAGGAACCTCCTCTTTCTCGACGGCCACCTGGACGGTGCCGCCGAGGCCTGGAGGATGGCCGGCGCTTTTGCCGACCTCTTCGCCGGTGTCATCATCCGCGGCGCACTACCCCCCGAGGGCACGCGCTTCGAGGACTTCCGCAACACGCCCTTCTTTCTCGTGGGCCTGCCGGACAAACCCCTGGACAAGCGGGATGCAATATTCCTCGCCAGGAATATGCGCAAGGGCGGGGTGAAGGTGACCGTGGCTTCCGCCGGGATGGGCGATGCCCTGGGGGGCGTGAACGTGAAGCTCCTTCGCTTCCTGCGCACGCCGAGAAATCCCTACCCTGACCGTATCGACTGGACCGTCAAGGAGAACTACACCCGGCGCTGCTTCTTCGTGTGCTCCACGGGCGAGATCGAGGACGAGGTCTTGAAGAAAGCCCGGGACAGGAAAAAGCCCCCCCGTTTCGTGGTCGAGGTGGACCGGACCTCCAACCGGCTCGTCATCCAGACCCACCGCATCCTCGGGCTCAAGATCTCCCTCAACGACTGCATTCTCGACCTCGACCGGCCGGTGTCCATCCTCGTCAACGGGAAGGAGGCCTTCAGGGGGCAGGCGACGAGAGACCTGGAAACCCTCCTCGAGGGGTTTCAGAACAGCGGTGACTGGGCCCGCATCTATCCCTGGAACAAGACCTTCAAGGTGCCGCGGTAATAGAGGTAGATCGTGCTCATCAGCACATTCCCCCTGTTCGAGATCGCTCGCAAAGCGGTTTCCCCGCTACCGGTATCCCGTCCAAGACGTAACCGTCTGTTTTGGCCTGAGTTACTCCGGTGAAACGAGATCCCGTTGCTCGGCATGCGGATTGCTCGGTGGATACGATTCGGGTTCCAGGAAGGAGGGCAGGGCGGCATCGGCGTTCGTACTTCAAGGAGGAGGAACCATGCGTAATACCTTGGCCCTTGGACTGACGCTTCTCTTGCTCGCCCTGATCGGGTGTCGCGACAGCCGCACCGGCGACCCTCTGGATCTCTTCCTGGTCTCGTTCCACGAGGATCAGCAGGTCGGTCTCAATCGGGACCACGTCTTGACCTTCGAGTTCTCCACCTCGGTGAATCCGGCCACCGTGGGGCTGGATACCCTCCTGGTCACCACCCAGGTGGATTCCGGCCCGGTCCTGGGGCTCTACGAGGTGCAAGGCGCCCTCGTGCGCTTCAACCCGGTTGTGGACGAGGACAATCCGAACCGGGGTGTGACGCCCCTGAATCCCTTCGGATTCGAGGGGAACACCCGGTATCGCGTGACCATTCCCTCCCTGGCCTCCAGCCCCCTGAAGGTGCTCCGGAACACGGCGGGATATCCCATCAAGCAGGGCTTCACCGGCTCCTTCACCACGGGCGGCGATTTCACGCCCCGGCCGAACAACCCGGATCCCCTCGTGGCGCCCTGGGACGCGGCGGTGTATGACACCACGAATCCGCCCTACTCGCCGGGCAGTCCCAAGGGCACGCCGGAGGACCACGACGACGTGCTGACCTATACCCCCGTGCCGAGCCAGTCACCTCCTCCGAAACACCCTGTATCAGGTCTGCCGGATTATAGGGCCCAGCACCCCACGAACGTGCAGGCCCAGCTCACCTTCACCTCGGTGATGGATCCGTGCTCCTTCCAGACGCAGCAGGACGGAAACCTGGTCCTCGAGTACAACTTGCCCGGGACCACGAACTGGCACTTCATCCCAGCCCTGGCTTCCATGTCGCCCAACGGAAAGACCGTGGTCCTGTCCGCGGCCACGCCCCTGGCCCATGCGGCCCGGTTCAACAAGTTCCGCATCGTCCTCGACCAGACCCGGTCTACCCTCTTCAGCCGCGGTGGAAAGGCCCTGGTAGAGGCCGTGGAGAAGTGGGACGACGTCCAGAAACAGGTGGTGCGCCGGGGCGTGGTGGAGGCCGATCTGACGTTGTGGACCCGGAAGGAGGGGGGAGAACGGGGCCCGCTGCTGACGGCCTCCTTTCCCCTCGAGGCGTTTGCCGTGGATCCGACCGAGAGCGACGCGGACGTGGTTTTCCTGGACGGCCGGGTCACGGCCGGCGAAGTGGCACTGCGCCTCTCCGACGACACCACACCCTGCACTCTCGGTCCTGCCTGCAGCGCTGGCCTGCGCGAGCCGTTCACCCAGGATCCCCTGAGCCCGAAGCCGAATCAGAACAACAAGGGTTCGAGCAAGGTCATGTTCCACGGCAACAGCTATCAGCATGCGTTGAACGCCAAGTCCTACAAGCTGCCGAACGCGGAGGCCCTGACGGGTATGAGCTGGGGGCCCCTGTGCGCCACGGTCATCAAGTCGACCTATCCGAAGATGCACATGCACGTGATGTGGTCGAACCGGGACTCGGCGGTACCCTCTCAACCTGCTTACCTGCCGAGCACGACCTACAACTCCAACTTCGACGTCCTGCCGCCCGGATTCCCGGTGCGGGACGGATCGGAGCCCTATACCATCGATGCCAGCTCGGCCAGCGCCCAATGGTATCCCTGGAAATTCCAGCGTCCCTTCACCGACTACCGGCTGAACAGGGGACTGGTGTGGATGGCCTGGACCGAGGTCGGCGGAGACGTGGAGCAATACTTCCGGTGGTATTCCCCCGGGCCCCTTCCCAACACCCGGATCTTCAGTCCCCCCTCGACCACCGTGAATCCGCTGGTGGGTCAGCCCGGCCAGCATTGCTACTACTGGACCCGGTTCGAGTTCAAGCGCATGCGGTCCCTGGCCGGGACCAAGTTCTATCGCATGACTCCGGGCAGTGGAGGCCAGCCGCAGTGGCACTCCGCGGTGTTGACTCCGACGCCGGGGAACCTGCCCGGCGGAACCCACTACCACGTGGAGTATCGAGGCGGGCGTTTCACCAGCTACGTCCAGCGACAGGCGGGAAGCCGGATCTACTGGGAGGGGCAGGGCAGCCCCTACCAGACCACCCCGTTCACGACCAACCTCCGGGATTTGAACGGATACGAGGCCGTGGCCGTCCGGATTAGTTTCGAGGCCAACGTGGACCAGCCCGCTTCGCTGCCCTACCTGAACGGCCTCTCGTTCACGTACGATCTGCCCTGAACCCACGGCCCGGTTCTGGCCAGAACCGGGCCGAGCAGTGGTTGGATCCATAAATACAGTGACGTATTTGGGCGTCGAGGCGCCCGGCCAGTAAGGCGCGAGGAGGGCGCATATTAGCGGAGGAATATGCACCCGACGAGCAACGCAGCGGGACGGGATGCATCGGCGCCCAGATGCCATTCTGCGGGTGTGAAGCGGGGATTCAATCCTTCCCGGGCTTCCCCTGCTGGAGCTTCGCTGAGTCAGAATCGAACCGTGATCTTGCCTCCCGGGGGAACGAACACCCTGCGCTTGAGTACCTTTTTTCCCATCTTCTTAGTACGCATATTGATTTGAATACACACCTCCCCCGGCGGGGAAGTGAGGAGTGTAGTTCCGCCCGTAGACCAGAATTCGCATCCAAGGATCTGCCCGTCCTGGTGCAAGGTGGTTATCCCCAGAAAAGGATCGTCCTTTGGTTTTTGTACGAGAATGTGGCCTCCCTTGTGGAGTGGAATCTTGAGGTTCCGGATGGATTCCCCTTTCCGGACACGCACGTTCCTGACCAGTCCGAAACGCCCATCCTCGGTCTCGGCGGTCAGGGCGTAGACGCCGGGCTCCAGACCTTCAAAGCTGAAGGTGCCGTCGTCTCCTGAAAAGCTCCAATCTCTCTCGAAATCGAAGATGGATTCTCTCGGTTTTACTCCAGTGGTTCCGGACCGTTTCCATGCCGTGATACAGCTTGAAAGAGGCTTGCCGGTAGCGGCATCCAGAGACGTGCCCTCGATGAGGCCGGCAAGGGTCAGGGTGAGAAGAACATCGGGTCCTCCTGCATCGGCCATGACCGGGGGTGAGTCCCCGAAGATCCCCTTGTCATAGGCCAGGGCCCTGAGCTCGTATCGACCCGGATAGACCGGTCCGAGGACGAAGAATCCACCGGTTCCGGTCCGGGCGTTGAGATCGGAACAGGCCGCATTAACGTGGATTCCTTCGGCCGGACGGCCATCCGGCCGGACGACCCTTCCCCGGATCCACCGGGTACTGGAAACCACCACGGTCCGGGATATCACGGTTCCATGGCTGGGTATCACGATCTCGTATTTGAGATCCTGCGCTCCCAGGGTCCGGTCCTTCGACTTTTTGACCGGCCGGATTTTCATGAGCCATCGCCCGCACGCCAAACCCTTCACCTCGAAGGAACCACCATGATCTGACCAGGCGTGCCTGCTGGTTTTCCTCTCTCCTCTCCCATGGAGGGCCTTGATCCACGTCATCTTGACCCTGGCATTGGAGATCGGGCTGCCGCCGGCATCCAGAATCTGGCCCCTCACCGTTCCGCACGGCCCCGAGACCAGACGCAGGTCCCGGGTCTCCCTCGGTTGCAAGATCGGGCGCTCCTTCAGACGAAAGGCGGGTGCCGCCTTGAACCGGAGCTTGACGTCGAGGGGAATCCCGGCGGGGAGGCCCTTGATCGCGAACCGGCCCGTATCGTCGGTCTCGGTCTTCCATACTATGGGGAGCTTCAGCACGGCGGAACCGGGGGCCTCGTGGGTTGAAAGGGGCCAGGAGCGAACCCGGACGCGCGTTTTTCGGTGTGGTTGACCCAGATAATCGAGAGCGATTCCGGTGAGGGTGCAGGCGGGGGGGAGGGGGAGAAGCAGGGGCTCCGGAGGGGTGTCGGGCTCCGGCCGGGCCTTCTTCGGGACGATGAACCGGGCGCGAACGTATCCGGGGATGTCCACCACGAGAACGGTGCCGGGTTTCGGTTCGAGGGCGAGCCCGCCTTCCGCGTCGGTTCGGAATTTCCGGTCTTTCACTTTCACCTCGACTCCGGCAATGGGTGTCCGGTCCGTCCGGGATATCAGCCGGCATGCACAGGATGGGGTGGGGACTCCTGTCTCTGGATCAGGATGTCGGGATGCCGCGGGCGCCGATTCTGCGGGAGGCGCCTCGTCTGTCGCGGTCTCTCGTGGTGGGGGATCGAGGTCGGGCTCGGGCTGGACGGCCGGAATCAGGGATTGCATCTGGGGCGGCTCTATCCCGGCGTCCGGCGTTTTGTAGTCCAGGGGACTTATCTTCGACAGCTCACCGACCAGGAGCCAGGTCGAGACGGCAAAGCCCAGAAGGAAGAGGAGAAGGGATATCTTTCCGGCTCTAGACACCGCAGCGCCCTCCGGAAGGAATGGACGAGGTTCGGTCTACCTTAAGAGCATTATACAGGATCGATGCTCGATCCTGTTACTCCTCCTGTCAACCTGTGGAAAGGCAGGGGAGCGGGCCTCGCACCACGCCCTCGTTCTGGCCAGAATCGGGCCGTTCAGGTTACGTGGGATGCTCCACGCAGGAGAAACGGCCCATTTTTGGCCATTCAAGTGGTGTGGGGAAAGGGGAAAGTCAATCCTTCCCGGGCTTCCCCACCGGGGTGACGTTGATGATCTTGTCGCCCCGCATGGCCACGACGCGGTGGCCGAACACCCGGGAGCCGTCCGCCCGTCTTCCGTCCAGGAAGAGGTTGAAGACCACGGTATCGCAGAGGATCGGTCGGCCCGTGAGGATATCCACGGTGTCAAAGAAGGAGATCCGTTTCCCCGTCTCCCAGGGATCGAACTCGTAGCAGAAGGTCCCGCTCACCACGGGGCTGGTGCCCTCCTCGATGATCAGGCCGGGGGAGATGGTGGTGTAGTGGAGGGTGCCGTCCACCACGTCCTGGGGCAGGACGCCTGAGAGGCGAACGATTTCCTTCGGCTTGACCCTGGAAATGGGCGGGAGGTCCAGGACGAGGTCAAAGGCCTTCTTCTTGTCGGCGGGCAGGACGTAGAAGCAGTACTCCCCGTCCTCGCTACCCAGGACGTCGCCCGTCTTTCCCTGGTAGGAGACCTTCTGTCTCGTGAACCAGACTCCGGGCTCGTCGAGGAGGGTCATGGTATGGTGCCCCCGGGAAAACGTCCCGTTCCAGCTGGCCTTCTGCTTGTAGTTGAACTCCCGCCCCGAGGGGGAGACCAGGGTGGTCTCGAGGTCCGCCGGCACCGGAGGGTTTGCCGTTCCACCGGAAGGAATCCTCCCGCCCTGGATCAGGATCATGCCTGGAACGGGCACGACCCCGCCTCCGAGAAACATGTAATGATCCCTCCCGTTCATGCGGAGGAGCGGCTCGGTGCACGGCGCCACCACCCGGTTGTTCATGTCCTCCGGGGAGGTGATCACGCCCATGGAGGCGTAGATGGCGTAGTGGGCCTCGCCGGTCTCGAGATCCCGGTAGACGAGGCCGCCGGTGAACCGGTAAAAGTCGCCGGGCAGGTCGCCGTTGGCGGAGGTGTGCATCTGCCGGCCGAGGAGGCTGGGGCTGACGGACCAGTAGGAATTCATCACCTGCGCCGTGCCGATGACGTGCCTCCCGCTCACGCCGGGACGCCAGCCGTCCGTGTACATGTAGGCCATGCGGTTGATCTGCTCGGGAAAGCAGTAGGGCGAGTGTCCGGTGGTGGTGGTCGGGTTGAGGGGATAGACCGTCTGCTTGCCCATCTCTCCGCCATAGGGCACGAAATCGTTGCGGAACTCCATGGTCATGCCCGGATAGATGGAGTTCATATGGTCCATGGTGGACGGGACGTAGAGCACGTCGCCGCTATTGAAGGGATAGTTGAGGAAGAAGTTCTTGTAGCCCCGGACGCTTCCCGCCACGCCGAGGGAGTAGCGCGGCTTGGACGGGACGTAGTAACCATTCAATATGTATCCCGTGTTGCCGTGGGCGATCATGGGGGAGTCCTTCGGGGCCACGACGTTGGCGCCCCACAAGCTCGCCATCCACAGCCTTCCCCCGGCATCGACGTACTTGGCCTCCATGCGCGAGAAGTACTCTCCTGGATGCTTGAAGACGTATCTCTTCGGAGCCACGAAGAGACCGAGGCGATTCGCTTTCCCCGTCGTGGAGAAGACCTCCTTCCGCTTCGGGTCCGAATAGGGATAGAAGTCTATGGACAGGGTGACCTCCGCCGGCACGGGGGGGACGACCTCGACCGCGTGGAGGAATCCCCGGCCGACCTCGTAGGGCAGGCTGGGGAAGGTGCCGAAGGTGATGCGTTCCGCGATCCAGATCCGGTAGGTTCCTCCTCCGGTGAATCGGTTTCCATACGCATCGAGGATCCAGCCCTTCATCCGGATGCGGTACTCGCCGTATTTCTTGAAGTCGTGCAGAAACTTACCCGTCCTCGTGGTGGCGCCCCACGTGGTCAGGGCGGTGAAGGGAGCGGTGCCGAGATCCACGGTCTCACCGTCCGGGTCCGTGACCTGGACGGACACCTCGCCCGACCTGCAATTCAGCGGATAATCGATGTTGAGCGTGTGGTAGGCGAGGGCGGGGAAGCCGGGTTCGAGGTTGTATTTCCCTTTTGAATAGATGGGCTGGCCCCCGAGGCGGTTCCTGGCGTTCAGAGCCCACTGGCCCCTCTCCTCTTCGGGCACCACGCCCCGCACACCGTGGACCTCCGTGTCGAAGAGAAGCGCCCAGGGCATGCGCGGCGCGGCCGGCTTACCAATCTTCACCAGGGGCAGCACGACCTTCTTCTCGAAGACGAGGTTCTCGTCCCTCGAGACCCGGTAACCGGATCGGCCGATGCCCTTCTTGGAGGCCACGTTGGGCAGGGAGTCGAGGCGCAGGAAATTCCCGTTCTTGTCCGTCACGCCGAACGCGAAGAACAGGCGGTAGTAGCCGACCGGGATCTTGGAGGTGATGGGGACACGAAAGGAAAAGGTCACGATGGTCTTATCGCCCCTCTTCTTCACGAGGCTCAGCGGCACCTTGCACACGGCATCCACCGGAGAGGTGAAGAGGGACACGCCGCTCATGCGGGCGTGGCGCGTGGGGACGAGGGGCTGGAAGTTCTCGATGGGGAATCCCGTGGGGGTGAGCAGGCCGGAGACCATGTGGTTGGTGAAGGCGTGGTAGCGGCCATCCCGGTCATACTGGCGTTCCCCGCTCAGCAGGCCCACGACTTCCGGGATGGCCTTGATTGCCGTGGCCACTGCCTCGCTCTTGATGTACAGTTCGACGTCTACTTCGAGGGTATCCCCCTCCTTCACCTCGGACTCCAGGATGAAGAAATTTCCGCTCCACCGCCCGCCGCCCTGGATGAATCCCCTCAGCATGAAATCGAGGGGCGAGCCTCCGTCCTGCGCGAAATCCAGGACGCCGTTGTTGTCGTCGTCGCCGTCCACGGCGTCCGGCACGCCGTCCCCGTCTTCGTCACCGGATCTTTTCTCTCCGGGGACGTAGACCATGAAGGCGTCGAGGGTCAGGTCGCCTTTCCGGTATTTCGCCACGATGGGAATGAAGGAGACGTCGTAGAGGCGCACCTTCGAGGCGCCGTCCGCGAAGAGCCCGGCCTTGCCCGCGCGTCCGAAGTCCATGGCGGACACGTAGTAGGTCTGCCAGGCGGTCAGGACCTGGAAGTACTCCGTGGTATAGGTGACGTAGCGATTCGCCGCATCGAGAATCCGGATCCGGATGTACCACCGGGCCGGATACCCGTCCATCTCGGCTCCGTGGGTTCGGGCCCGGAAGAAGAAGCCGTCGCGCGGCGTGAGCTCGATCCGGGAGTAGTCGCCCGGGACGAAATGGAGCAGGGCCCACAGATCGCCTTCGGGGACCAGGTCAAAGGAGAACTTCAGGGCCTTGCTTCCCTCCGTGCACCCCGGGCTGCTCTTGAGCTCGGCGCCATCGCTCATGCCCCCGCCGGCCAGCGCTTTCCAGGTGCCGGCAAAGGATTTCGGACCGTGGGAGAAGTCGTAGGAATAGTTATAGTTCAGCGGCTTTCCGGGATGCATGTGGCTCGGTATGGCCTTGATGCCGAAGCTGCTCTCGTACTGGGCGCACGCCACGGTCGAGAGGAAATAGGCCGCGAAAGCCGCTGTGAAATATCGCATTTAGTTCACCCTTCCCCGGTGCTGAATGTCACGTAAGGAATATACGCTGCTCATCCAGCTTTCAGGAAAACCATACGTTTTATTTACCACATGGGGAAGGTATCGGAAAGAGGGGGGATTCAGCTGATTTCCGTCAAAACGGACACAAAACCCTGTTCTACCGGCATCCTTCGATCAGTTCGCGCAAGACCGGAGGGCGAATGCCCTGGGCGGAGTCGCACCGGGCCTGCAGGCGGTCGGAATGCGTCCCGATCACCTCGATGATCAGGCCGTGAGCGCCGGCGGCCAGGGCCGCGCGGCCGGCGGGGGGAACGAGGCTCGCGTCGCCCGTGGCGTGGCTCGGATCGGCGATGACCGGAAGGAAGGTGCGCTGCCGCAGCACCGGGAGCACGTTCAGGTCCAGTGTGTTCCGGTTGTATTCACCCATGGTAAAGGTGCGGATGCCCCGCTCGCAGAGGATGATGTCGAGATTGCCCTGGGCAGCGATGTATTCGGCCGATCCCAGCCACTCCTCCAGGGTGGCGCTCCAGTCGCGCTTGAGCAGCACCGGTTTTAAGCTCTTGCCGACCTCGATGAGCAGCGGGAAGTTCTGCATGCTCCGCGATCCCACCTGCAGGACATCGGCGTACCCGGCCACGAGGTCTACGAGGCGCGGGTCCATGACCTCCGTCACCACGGGAAGGCCGGTGCGGTCCCGGGCCTCGGCCAGGATCTCCAGCCCCTTTTCCCCCAGACCCTGGAAGCTGTAGGGATTCGATCGAGGCTTGTATGCGCCTCCGCGGAGCATGTCCGCCCCGGCCTCCCGCACCGCCTCGGCGATCTCAAGGGTCTGTTCCCGGCTCTCCACGGCGCAGGGGCCTGCGATGAAGGTCGGACGCTTCCCGCCCACGGTGACCGGACCGACGCGCACGGGCTGGATTTCGGAGTTGTCCTTCCACTCCGGCCAGGTTTCCCGGTAGACCTTCAATTCCGTCGGTGGATTCATCGCCCTCAGGGCTCCTTCTCCACGATGGCGATGGCCTCGATTTCGACGAGGAGGTCTTCACGGCATAGGCGTGCCTGGATCCCCGTGCTGGCAGGCAGGGGGTCCAGGTTCTGGGAGTTGAGGAAATGGGTCCGGACCTCGTTGAAGTCCTGGTAGTCGCGCTCGATGTCACGAAGGTAGCAGGTGGTCCGCACGATGTCGTGCCAGGTGGCCTCTTCGGATTTCAGCAATTCGGTGATGTTGCGGAAGGTGCGCCAGCACTGTGCCCTGAAATCGCCGGTGTACAATGTGTCGCCGTTCTCGTCGACGCTGGCGGTTCCGGAGATCCAGAGGAACCGGGTGCCCGTCTTGAGGTCGACACGGAGGCCACGGGAAAAGGATGACGGAATCGGATAGTGGTGGGCCTCGTTGAGTATATCCAGGTTGGTGATGGCTTGCCGGGATACGCTGGCCGCGCTCCGCCCCGGGGCATCGGGCAAGGGGAGGGGAAGGGGGCCACCCTCGCTGTCCAGGAGCCCGAGCTTGCCCATCTCGATACGTTCCTCTGGCGTGGTGGGCCTGGTGATGAGGGATTCTCCGCCGCTGTTACTTCCCGTCATTCATACCTCCTGTTCCTCGATGCCGTGCCGGAGGCCGGCAGGGTATCTGAGCGTCTCGGTCTGGAACGGGTGTGAGCCCTCTGGATGAGAATGGGATCCAGACGAATGACAATACTCAACCCACTCGAGTTTGTATCAAAAGAAAATGCTCGATTCATAGGTATTTGTAGCATACCCGGTGAGGATCAGAAAGGGAACGGGGCCCGGGCGTTTTCGTCAGGACGGTTCATCGCCCTTCCAGGACGGGCATCATATCGGTGCAGTAAATATCGTGGTCCAGGCGGGGGGGCTTCAGGCCGGAGCGCACTACCACCACCCGGCGCGGCACGTACAGAGAGACCAGGATTACCTCCCTGTCCATGAGGTCCTGGATCTTCCGGTAAACCTTCCCGCGGCCCTCGGGATCGGTGTTGCGCGTGGCCTCTTCCACCAGTCGGGCCAGGTCGGATTGGACGCCTGCGGACTTCTCCGCCTCCGACTCTGTCTTCCAGCCCTGGAACAGGAACTTGTGCACCAGGGAGATGTAGGGATCGTACGGAACGCCGAATGTCCGATCGATGCGGATATCGAATTCGCCCCGGGCCTGGGCATCCTTGTAGGCATTGTCTCCCAGGGATACCACCTTCAACTCAAGGCCTCCACGTTCGAGATGGGCCGCGAGGTGGGGGACCAGGTCTACATGGCAGAGGTCATCCGACTTGACGAGGAGCCTGAGCGGCGCCTTGGGCCGGGGCCAGTCCTCGATGGCCGTCGGCTCACACCGGCTCCGGGGCCACACCTTGACCGTGGGGGCCAACCACGAGAAGCACGGGTCCGCGTGGCCGAGCTCTGCGGCACGGATGAGGGCCTCGCGGTCGATGAGTGACCTGATCTTCAGACGCAGTCGTCTGTCCGCGGCGGGGCCGTTCTCCAGGTTGAAGTAGAGGGCCATGACCGAGGAGCCCGGTGCCTCGGTGACGTGGAACTCAGGATCCGCCTTCAGCTCCGCAATGCGGGGCCTGGGCACCCGGGTGATCCAGGCGTCCACCATGACATCGGCAGATTCCTTCAGGAGCGCGTCCACGGCCTCGTCCCCTTTCCTTCCAAATCGGATCAGGTCGATAAGATCCCGGCGGTCCGGTTCCTTCTTCCCGGGACGAATCCGGGCGTAGCGCACCACGCGACCCTTCTCCAGCTGGCCCACGAACCGGAAGGCTCCGGTGCCCACGGGCTTGTCGTAGAAGCCGCGTTGATTCACCGATCCCGGGCCCAGGATGCCGGTGGGATTTATGGCGCAGAGATCCGGTACCAGGGCATAGGGGCGATCCATTTCGATGCGCACCCGGTCCCTGGCCTCGGCCACGACTTTTTTGATGCGGTGGCCGGCCAGAAACCAGGCGTGGGAGGGCTGGCCGATCCAGCACTGGAAGTTCCACCGCACGATCTCGGCATCCACGGGGCGTCCGTCGTGAAACACGGCACCCTTGCGCAGGGTGAGGACCAGGATCTTGCCCCCGTCTTTGTACTCCCAGGCCGAGGCGAGGCCGGGAATGATGCGCCCCTCGGCGTCGCGTTTCACCAGGGTCTCGAACAGGAATGTCTTGGTCTCGAAGCCGCCGCCGTAGAGGTGGGTGCACAGCCGTTCCGGGAGTGTGGGCCAGCCGAAAACCGCCATGCGAATCGGCTCCGGCGATTCGGACTCCTTCTTCGCCGGATCTCCGGCCTTTTCCTGGGCGACCAGGGCCGGAACGAAAAGGAGTGCGGGGAGCAAAGGGAGGAGGGACAACAGGGGAATAATGCGTCTCATGGCCGCGGCCTCTCGGATCGGGTTGAAACAACGTAACGGACAGCCCGGATTGAGCCGGTTCTTGCCGGATTCCAGATGGTATCGGAGGATGGTATCGCGGTCAAATCGGTTGCCCGGTGCCTTGAAGGCGTTCGTCGGATTATCCAGAGGAAGACAGGTATTGTTATGGTATAAGATGCTGAAGAGAATCTGACCCGTAAAGACCGCGAGGTATATGCCGGCGGTGGAGTGTGGTCGAATCCGGTGCATTTCGGACAAGCCTGTCGGGCTGGTCCGGTCATTTCAGGATAAATGAAACACGGAAACGACCTTGCAGCACATTCCGGGTGTATGTTTTGATAAAGATACTCAAGGTCGCCGATCGTCTCGATGCAGAGGTGCAAGGAGGCGGGGGCGAAATCAATCCTGGCGCGGCTGATTGGTATCTGGTCCGGAGGCCTGACCGCAGCGCTCAGAACTTTGGAGGAAGGCACTGATGTCGTTCGAAGACAAAAACATTGAATGCGGTGATTGCGGTCAAGAATTTGTCCACTCCGCAGAAGACCAGGCCCGATACGTCGAGCGCGGCTTCACGAGCGATCCGAAGCGCTGCCGGCCTTGCCGAGAGAAGCGCAAGGCGCGGTCGGATCGGGGCCGCGGCGGGTACGATGCGCCGAGAGGCCATGGACGATCCTCCGGAGGCCCCCGGCCGGAACGGGAGTCGTTTGAAGCCGTGTGCGCGGACTGCGGCGTGACCACGACCCTCCCGTTCAAGCCCAAGGGCGACCGGCCGGTCTATTGCCGGGATTGTTACCGCTCGAGGAAGTGAGGGTAACCCGGGCTATAGGGACGGTAAAGAAGCGCACCGCGGCCTTGCCCCCCCCGCATCGGTCTTCAGGGATCGGAGTTTCGGCCGCGGTGACGCAGGTGTTCTCACCCAGCAATTCTCAGGCTGCTAGAACGGTTCGTTCAGTATCCGGTTCGGATGGAATCGGGGAGAATTCCATCATTTGATGGATTACCCCGTACGCCCGCTTTCGTTTCTGCGTTTTCTCCACCCCAGCCAAAGCCCCAGCCACACCATGCCTGCGCACGAACCCTCGATGATCCAGTTCACGAGTGGATCCTGCAGGGGGTGCAGGGGGGGGAGGAGCCGGAGGGGCACATAGGCCATGATCAGGAGGAGACTCCCGAGGGCGAGGACCTTGGCCAGGGACAGGTGTCTGTCCTTCCGCACCAGATAGATCGTGATACCGAGTCCGAGGAGAAAGCAGAGGCCGCAGAGACAGGTGCGAATCGGGCCCCGGCCCCCTTCCAGCGACAGGATGGAATCCAGGCGGTGCAGAATCCATCGGCCGGATACGTAGGCCAGCATCTGCAAGTCCACGGCTTTATCGATGGAGATGACCAGGCAGTAGAGGGCCACCACCAGCCAGATGCTGCGCCCACCGGACGGGGATCGGATGGCAAGCCACAGGGCGACGAGCCCCGGCAGGATCCAGAAAATGACCTTGAGCCAGTATATGCACGTCGGGTGCAGGAAGGTAAGCATCGTGGTCATGCCGTCTTTCTCCTTTGAACGAGGATCGCCGTCGAGGCGGACAGGGCCAGGAATCCTTCGAAGCCGTACCGGCCCGGCTGTTGCCAGAGGACTTCGGGTAGGATGGCATCCAGGGAAAGCGTGGCCAGGGCGACGAATCCCGTCATCCACAGGGCGGCCCCCAGGGCCACACCCAGGCGCCACCCTTCCCGGTGAGCGGCTTTTCCGTACCAGAGAAGCACCGGGACCGCCAGGATCAGAACGAGGACCAGAAATACGACCTTGTGCCAGATCCGATCCTCGTACGCGTCGGCGGCCTCGAGCAGATTCCGGCCGAGTTCCAGGAGAGGCCAGTTCCACAGCGTTGCCCTGATGGAGGCCAGGAGGAGGCCCAGAGCGGACAGCACCCGCCACGGGATTCGGTTCTTTCCTTTCCCCGCTTTCCAGGCTCCCACGGCCACATACGACCACAGAAGAACCAGGCAGATGCGAACGGTCCAGTAAAGCAAACTCAAGCGGCTACTCCTTTGAGGACTGTATCGTGATGAGGTGGAGCCGGCCATGACCGAAAATTGTGCTGGACTGGAAATAGAAGCGCCGGCTTTCGTAAAGTCGCGGAATTCGAATCACCCGGTCTTCGGATCATTGCGGCGGGCGGATATGGCTGGCATGATGGCCCCGATATACAGGACTTCCCGCAGGAGGAGGAATGGTAAATATTCGATCCGCTGTGGCCGCCTGCACCCTGGTGCTACTGGCCGCACTCACGGCTGCTCAGGATGCTGCAGAGCTGCCGAAGAGGGACTACTGGCCCACCCGGGCGTGGAAAACAGAGCGGCCCGAGGACCACGGCCTGGATCCCGGGGTCCTTGATGAGCTGAAGGAGAAGATCGAGAAGGAGCTCATTTACTCCGCCGTCATCGTCAAGGACGGCAACATCGTATTCGAGTATTACAAGGGCGACCTCGGCAGGGACTCCAGGTTCCTCATGTACTCCTGCACCAAGAGCTTCACATCGGCCCTCATCGGGATCTGCATCGACAAGGGATACATCAAGGGAACGGACCAGAAGATTTCCGAGTTCTTCCCGGACCTGAGTCGGCCCGGTACGGACGACCGGAAGAAACGCATCACCCTTCACCATCTCCTGACCATGACCGCGGGCTTCGAGTGGTCCGATATGGCCCATTACGGGCCCATGATTGCGTCCAACGACAGGGTCGGTTTCCTCCTGGACCTGCCCATGAAGCACGCCCCCGGCGAGAAGTGGGTCTACAGCACCGGCGTTTCCCACCTCCTCTCCGCCATCGTACAGAAGGCTTCCGGCAAGGACGCCCTCGCTCTTGCCCGGGAACACCTCTTCGGGCCCATCGGGATCACGAGTGTGGAGTGGCCCGCGGATCCGAAAGGGATCCGGGTGGGTGGAGACCGCCTCGAGGTGACCGCCAGGGACGCTGCCCGGTTCGGATTCCTCTTCCTGAACCAGGGGCACTGGGACGGCAAGCAGGTGATTTCGAGGAAGTGGATCCGGGAATCCACGAAGCCGCACATCCGGAGGAGCTCCAGGGACGGCTACGGGTATCAGTGGTGGACTTCGTCCCGGAAGCGTCCGGTGCCGCACGAGATGTTCTTTGCGAGCGGGGCCCGGGGGCAGTTCATTGTGGTCCTGCCGGCCATGGACATGGTCCTGGTGGCCACGAGCCAGATGCCCCAGGCCCTCACCAACAGGGTCAATGTCCTGTTCAGACGATACGTTTTGAAAGCAATGATCAGGGGAAAGAAGCCATGAAATCGATCCTCGTCTCCCTCCTCGTCCCCGTCTTCTGGGCGCTGTCCTCGGTCGAGGGCCAGGTGGAGAAGCACTGGTACGTCCTGGAAAAGCAGGTCTCCGGTCCAGGTTCCGAAAAGGACCAGCCGACCAGCGAGATGTGGATCGGCGACGGGAAGGTCGCCTACATCATGCCCGACCGGATCCTCATCATCGACCAGGTAAAGAAGCGCTTGATCTTCGCCAACCGGCGCTACAAGACCTACGTCGAGAGGCCGCTGCCCCTGGATCTGTCGAAGCTCTATGCCATACAGCTCGCGATGCGGTTTCAGGCCGTGAAGAACACCGGCGCGGTCGAGGAGACCGGCGAGGTCCGGACCATCCTGGACCGGAAATGCAAGGGCTACGGCGTGAAGCTGTGGAAGGAGTACAAGGGCCGCAAGACCGACATCAGGAAACTGACTGTCTGGGCCACTGAGGACGTGCCCTTCGACTGGAAGAAGTACAACCTCATGCTCGAGAACCTGCGAAAGATCTACAACCGAGACGAGACGTGCCGCAAGGAGCTGAACAAGATCCGGGGCTACCAGATGGCCACGGACTTCAAGGTGCGAACCGGCGAGGTGATCTCCTACGCCATCGTTGAAATTTCCCGGAAGAAGCCGCCGGCCGGCGTGTACGAGACGCCGAAGGATTTCACCCGGAATGAGAAGCTCACCAAACGGGATTTCAGTTGATCGCGCGAATGCGTCGGCCGGCCAAGCCCTGATCCGAACAGGCAGCCGAGAAACGGAGCACGGATGCGAATCCTCCCCCTGTTGATCATCACCCTTATTGTGGCCGGATGCGGTCTTTCCGGGATTCGCTCCTCCCAGGACTGGAGCGAGGTCAAGGAGGACCGGCTCTACCTGGCCTGTCACGTCGGGAACTACGGTTCGGGTGTATTCCTCAGGGTGTGGGGTGTAAAGAAATTCTTTCCAGAACGGTAGACCGAGCAGGCAGGATTGTCCGCCTCCAGACCGGGAGTCGATCCCGGGGAAGGAGGCGACATGGCATTCGTAGCAGCCCATGCTCTGGGGCCATGATTTCAAGGACGGTTTATGAGCTCTTTTGGGCCATTTTCAGGGGAAACCCCCAGCTCTGCTGGGGGACTCGTGAAGTTTGACATTTC
>CAZAKZ010000074.1:0-26959 GCA_964485695.1 uncultured Planctomycetota bacterium
CCGCGACCACGGTGGGGGCCGAGAGGACGGCAGGGGGCTTAACGGCATTGGGTAAGAAAGGGGTATGAAATGACGGTGTTCGTGGCGGGCTCCCCGGCACCTCCGTGATCCTCGGCCCGAAGGAGGAATCATGCGAAATTCAGTCGTGTTTTCATACGCGTTGTTTTCAACCCTTGTCCTCGTGCTTGCAGCCTCCCGGGCGTGCGGCCAGCTGGACTGGATACGTCGCACGCCTCCGACGAGCCCGACGCCCCGGCTCGGTCATGCCATGGTCTACGACGCGGCGCGCAAGTGTACCTTGCTCTTCGGAGGAGGTCAGAACCAGAAAGATCTGTGGGAGTGGGATGGAGTCGCCTGGAAGCAGCGCACACCGGCGACGAGCCCGCCGGGACGGAGCTACACCGCCCTGGCGTACGACGCGGCGCGCAAGCGTGTGATCCTCTTCGGCGGCTTTGTCAACTGGGCTCTGAACGACACCTGGGAGTGGGACGGAACCACCTGGACGCTGCGGGTGCCCACGGCGATTCCGCGTTTACGATACGGCCATGCCATGGCCTACGACGCGGCGCGCGGCCGCGTGGTGCTCTTCGGCGGGAACGACGGGCTGAACCAGAATCTGAACGACACCTGGGAGTGGGACGGAATCACCTGGACGCAGCGCCAGCCCTCCACCAGCCCGCCGGCACTCGTCAATCACGCCATGGCGTACGACGCGGCGCGCAGTCGCGTGGTCCTCGTCCACAACACCGCCGGCACCTGGGAGTGGGATGGAACCACCTGGACGCAACGTCCCACGTCGATGTCCCCACCTATGGATTTTGCCGTGACATACGACACGGTGCGACAGCGCGTCCTGCTCTATGGAGGCGGCACCTGGGAATGGAACGGAAGCAAGTGGACGAGCCTTTCGGTGACGAGTCCTCCGGCGCGACGGGATCCCACTCTGGCCTACGATGTGGCGCGGAGCCGCGCGGTGCTATTCGGCGGCTATTCCAACGACACCTGGGAGTGGGACGGAAGCGTATGGACGCAACGCACCACTGTGGCGAGCCCGGTTTCCACCGGTGCCATGGCCTATGACGCGGCGCGGCGTCGGGTGGTGCTCTTCGGCGGAAACATGCCGGGCGGCCCGCGCCTCAACGACACCTGGGAGTGGGACGGGTTCACCTGGACCCGGCGCACCCCGGCGACGAGCCCGCCCGGGCGGATCTACCACGCCATGGTCTATGACTCGGCGCGCGGACGCGTGGTCCTCTTCGGCGGCTGGGCTGCCAATATCATGAACGACACCTGGGAATGGGATGGAAACAACTGGACACAACGAAATCCTGCGATGTTCCCACCACAGGTGATGAAACCCGTCATGGCGTACGACGCGGCGCGCCGACGCGTGGTGCTCCTGGAAGTCGCTTTCTGGGAGTGGGACGGCACCAACTGGGCGCGAAGGGCCGTAGCGACTCCGCCGGGCCGGCTTTTTCATTTCATGGCGTTCGACGCGTTGCGTCAGCGTGTGGTCCTCTTCGGTGGAGGCGTAGGGACCACGACCTTCAACGACACCTGGGAGTGGGACGGGAACACCTGGGTGCAACGCATGCCGGCGAACCGTCCGCCCGCGCGCACGGACCACTGCATGGCGTACGACGCGGCGCGCGGACGCGTGGTCCTCTCCGGAGGTATGCAATTTACCGACACCTGGGAGTGGGACGGAAATGACTGGACCCAGGCCAGGACCACGACGAATCCGGTAGCCCTTTACGACTCCATGGCGTACGACGCGGTCCGGCACCGCATGGTCCTTTTCGATGGAGTGGATACCTGGGAATACGGGTACGCCGGTACCATCGTATCCAGCGGCTCGCCCCGCCCGGGAAGCGCCGTGACCCTGACCCTGACCGCCTCGAATGATCCGGGGCGTCCCTACCAGGTCGGAACTTCCCTCGGCACCGGCCCGATTCACATTGATACCCGCCGCATCGACCTGAGCCCCGACGACCTGCTCAGGATCTCCCTGGCCGGCCTCTGGCCGTCGATCTTTTCCGGGTATCGCGGCGTCCTGGACAGTACGGGTCAGGCCCGGGCGTCCATCCACATCCCGAACGTCCCGGCCCTCATCGGCACGCGCCTCCACTGTGCGTACGTGACCATCGACCTGCAGGCACCTTCCAGTATCCGGTCGATCTCGAACACGGAGTCGATATCGATCGTGAAGTAGGGTCTTCATTTACCTCCATCAACGATCTACAATGGGGGCCTTCTTCGATCTCATTGGTAGACGCGGCCCTCGCGGACCCGGCATCCGGTCTATTGGTTCTCGGGGGTTCCCGGAAAGGAGTCTCGTTCCATGCGACATCTCTTGTTCCTGGCTCTCGTTGTGCTGGCGGCCGGCTTCCTCCCGGCCCAGGGTTATGACCTGGAAGGCAACGCCCTTGCCCCCCTCTCTCTCCCCGGCCTTGACGATCCACCCGGCACCAAGTTGCTCGAGTTCAAGCTGGGCCCGCGCCTCTCCGGCCTGACCGTGGTCGGGGACGTCTTCTACGCCGTGGCCAGGCCGAACGTCCTGGAGTTCGACCGGCAGGGCAAGGTGATGGCGACCATCAGCCTCAGCGGGGCGCCTTCGGGATTCTCCCCCTTCGGCCTCGGATACGACGTCCGGCGCAACTCGTTCGTCCTCTGCGACGCATCCGCCAAGGCCATCGTCCGGGCCGACCTGTCCGGCAAGGTCACCACGTTCGCGTCGTATTCACCGAACCGGTGCGTGGGCGCGGCCTACGACCCGAGCCGCGACGCCTACTGGATGACGATGCTCAGCCCCTACCAGCTGCTGCTCTATGACGCACGCAGCCTCACCTCGGTGCTGAAGACCATCGACCTGGTGGCCATGGGCGCCACGCGGCCGGCCGGCACGGCCTATGATCCGGTCAACGACGTGGTCTACACCAACAGCCGCGACAAGAAGGCGGGGTACGCCTTCGACGCGACCACCGGAGCGCTGCTCCACTCCTGGCCCCTGGTCCATCGGGGCCTGAACAACGGCCAGGGCGCGGTGTGGTGGGACCGCTGGCAGTCGGCGGTGGTCTCCGACTACGAGACCTTCGACGTCACCTTCACCGAGACCGGCTACCCGCGGGTGAAGGCCGCCGACCGGGTGCAGATCGGCACCAGTCTGGCCATCACCTGGACCGCGGCCTACAGCCCCAGCAAGGCGTACAAGGCCGCGGCCTCCCTCACCGAGCGGGTGGCCGGCATCCGGTTCGGGAACCGCTACTTGCCCGTGGTCGTCGACGATCTCTTCTTCCTGTCCATCCAGGCGCCGGCGATCTTCTCGAGGTTCGAGGGCATCCTGGATCCGGCCGGGTTCGGAGCCGGTTCGGTCAACGTGCCAAGGGCCCCAACGCTTGTCGGATTCCAGTTCTCGATCGCCTGGATCACGGTGGACCTCTCCGCCCCCTTCGGCATCGACGCCATCTCCGGGCCGTGGCAGGTGGTGGTGACGAAGTAGGGTAGGACTACCGTACGCCGGGAATCTCGACCCGCATGCGGTAGAGCGAGACCACGCCGGAGATGTAAAGCGTCCGGGCGTCCTCGCCGCCCCAGGCGAGGCTGGTGGCGGGGAATGGGAGGCGGAAGAAGTCGAGGCGCTTTCCGGAGGGTGTGACGATCCAGAAGCCGCCGTTTCCGGTGACGTAGACGTTTCCCTTCCGGTCCACCACCAGACCGTCGGTCGGGAACTGGACCGGGTGGGACCGCATGTCGTGAAAGAGCACGGGCTGGGAAAGCGTCCCGTCGGGGTGGACCTCGAAACGCACGAGGGCCTTTCTATTCTTGAACCAGTCTCCGACGTAGAGGTAGTTCTCGTCGGGGGAAAAGGCGAGTCCCCTGGGGCCCGCCAGGTCCTTGTAGAGCAGCTGTAGCTTTTCGCCGGCGAGGCGGTAGATGCCCCGGTGAGGTAACAGCTTTTCCCAGGAAGGCCGGCCCGCCTTGAGCAGCTTGACCTTGGGATCGGTGAAATAGATCGAGCCGTCCGACTTCACGGCCACATCCCCCGGGCTGTTGAGCCGGGTTCCCTTGTAGCGCTCGGCCAGCACGGTCACGGTCCCGTCCTTTTCCAGTCGGGTGAGCCGCTGCCTGCCGTACTCCGCGATGATCAACCTGCCCTCCCTGTCCTCGGCTAGCCCGTTGGACCCCGGTTGGATATAGTTCACGACGTTCTGGCCCTGGTAGCCGGAGTAGTTCCGGTAGACCGAAAGGGTGCCGTCCGGGGAGTAGTTGTAGATGGTGTTGTTGCGGGGATCACTGCACAGCAGATAGCCCCTCCGGCTCCAAACCGATCCCTGGAGGAACTTGAAACCGTCGGCGACCTCGAAGATCTTGGTGCCGGGCCGTACCACGGAATCCAGGAATCTCTCCTTGCTGTCGTGATGGACGTCGTAGTGGACCGACGTGGGCTCCATGGCCGAAGCCCGCTTTATGAACATGATATTGCCGTTCTTGCTGGGCAATCCCTCCAGGTTGACATTTTCCGCGACCAGGTTCAGCTGAGACGCGCAGCGTGGATTGCTGCTCTCCCCGATCTGGGTCCATGCCAGGAAGAGTACGATTCCGGCTCCACATCCCACGAGGGCGATCATCCGGTTTGCATTCGAAGTCCGGACGAGGGAGGGCACGGCGAATCCTGCGGCCACGCTGAGGAACAACAGTCCGAACAGCAGGTTCGAGGTCCCGATGCTCGCCCCGAAGAACATGGCCACGGTCATCATGCCCAGGCCGCGGTTCAGGAACGGCACGACGTGGGAGGTCACGGGATTCTGGAACAGGTGCTCCTGAAAAGTGTTGATGTAGGGTACTGTGGCGAGGATGCAAGTGAACAGGACCACCGAGACCAGGCCGCATGCGACGAGGCCGGCAAGAAGCCCCGTGCGCGGCTTCCCGCGGCATCGGTCCAGGAAGGCGGCGATGGGAAACAGCATGAAGGCAAGGCCCGCCGCGAGATACCGGGGGCCGGCAATGGCGCCCCCGATCCAGTAGTCGTGGGAGCAAAGGGTCAGGGGGAGCACCAGGGAGGCCAGGACCGCGGTGATGAGCACAAGCCGGCGCGGCGTCTTGCGCCGGAAGGCGGAAATGGCGGCCGGGAAGAACAACAGGAGCCACGGCGAGTGGAAGAACAGCCCCAGGGCCGGACTGAACCACATGGCCAGGAGCTTCATGAAGCTCGGCGTGGTGAAGCCGTATGTCTCCTTGGTCTCCAGGTTGAAGCTCTTGAACTCGGAGACATAGGCGACTTCCGTCGATCCTCCGAAGCTGATCGAGTTGTAGAAGAACAGACAGACCGCCATGGGAATCGCTCCCAGGGCGAAGCAGGTGAGGAGCTTGAGGTTGAAGCGTCCGCTTGAGTCGAAGGCCGCAAGAAAGGTGGTGACCACGGCGATGCCGAGAGTCTGATACTCGGACATGACCCCGAGTCCACAGGCGAGTCCGGCGGCCACGTGCATCCAGGCGTTGCCCCGGAGCACCAGGAGAAAACCTGCGCACAGCGCCATGGCCGCGAGACCGTGGCCGAAGTAGAGGATCGCGTACGGGCCGGCGCTGGTCCCAAGGGCGTAGGCGAGAGTCAATCCCCACGCTACGGCGGGGGAGGCCATCTTCTCCAGGGTGCGTCCGAGAAAGAAGAGAAACACAACAAAGGGCAAGGACAGCATCAGTACCCGGCCGAAATACAGCAGCGGGGCGAGCTCCAGTATTCCGTGGGTGAACACGTCGACGACAAATGCGGCCGGGAGGAGCCAGAAGGCCGGGCCCGGCGGCTTGTTGGAGAAGTAGCTGTTGTTGCGGTAGATCAGATCCTGATTGGCGATGTAATCCCTGACCTCGTTGTCCAGGTTCGTTTCCCCGCGGTCGTACAGGGCCATGGCCAGGTAGAGGTGCGCGGTCTCGTTGGCCCCGACGTACTTCGGCCAGAATCCGAGAGGGAAGGCATAGAAGAGAAATAGAGGGACGAGGAAGAGAAGGACCCGGCGCGTGCTCCAGCGTGGGGAGGCTTCGATTGCCGGCGTCTGACTTTGGGACATGACGGAGACTCGGTTTCACAGGCTGCTAGGATCGATCACTATTGCTGGCCATGAAAGTAATGCTTTTCCGGGTCCCCGTCAACTCCCCCAGAGGGGCGCCGCGGCCAGACGTCTTTCGTCGCCATGATCGTCCTGGATGCCACTGCCCCCCGCATGGTGGGCAACATCTCCAACGACGTACGGGTGGACATCACCTGAGGCGAGGGCGGGCATCAAGCATTATTGTGGGTCCTCGATCTCACACCGGTTTTTTAGCTCAGATCGAGCAATTTTCGGATTGTGAGGCATCTCACGGTCTGAAAATAGCCCGATCTGAGCTAAAAAACCGCCGTGAGATCTTACGGGTCGAGCCTCTCCAGGTTCTCGTCACGTAGCCCCACCAGGATGCACTGGCCCGAGGGGGCGACCTTCAGTTCGCTGTACCTGGCCGTGGAATACAGCTTCGCAGTGCCCTCCTGGAAGAAGAAGGACTCGGCGGCGATGCGGAGCCGGGATTTCCGTCGGCGGAAGCGCAGAAGGAACTCCCCTGGCTCAAGGGTCTCGCCGTCGTGGAATCGCACGAAGCACCCCACGCCCCTTGTGTCCAGACGGAGGACCAGCTTGCCCCCCGTGATCCCCTCCCACTTCGGGCCCCTCAGTATCTTCCTCTGCAGGGCGTACCGGATCACCATGTAGTCGCCCTGCATGAGGGAGCGCGGATCCACCGGTGCTTGCTCGAGGAACACGGTGCGACCCTCGCGCAGCAAGGTCTCCTTCTGGTAGATCAGGGCGGCCAGCACGCCGAGGACGACGAGGCTGAGAATGATTAAGATCCAGCGTCTCACGGCGTCTCCTTCCGGGCCCAGGGCCGCCGGGCCAGGTAGGCCCGCGCAGCCAGGAGCACCAGGCCGGCCGCCATGAGATGATACGACTTCTGGTCCAGGCCCAGGGCCAGGTCGTGGTAGTAGGCATAGATGAAGACGGGTATGAAGATCGTGCCCAGGCCCGTCACCAGGCGGTCGCCCAGGGCGTAGCCGAGGACCATGAGCCCGATGGCGGCCAGCAGGCCCGGGGGCGAGAACACGCCGAGGAGCACCGTGGCCGCCACCGCCACCAGGAGGGGCTCACGGCGCAGGAGCGACCGCCCGTCGGCGCTGAAGTGCAGCACCCAGAGCATCCAGGCCACGCCCAGGATCCGGGCCGGCCAGAGGGGAACCTCCGGATTCAGGTCTCCGACCCAGACCAGGTGGGTGCCCACCAGGGCCGTGGCAAAGGCGGCGGCCAGCGGCCGGAGGACCGGCGGCGTCCGGCCCCAGGTGTAGAGGAGCCCGACCAGGAGCATCTCCGCGGCGATGAGGCCGTGTAGGGGAACGTGCAGCTCCTCCTCCATGATCCAGAAGAGCACGAGACCGATGGCGGTGAGCACCGAGAGGAATCGATGCACCATGTCGCGGTTGATGGGATAGTGCACCACCGAGAGCACCACGGCGGCCGCGGCCACGCCGCCGATGGAGTTCGTGTATTCCCCCACGCCCATCAGGGTCATGATGTGTCCGGTCGTACTCAGAGCGAGGGCCAGCTGCACGGGAAACACACTGCGGGTGAAATGCCTGAGGAGGTTCGCGGCCACGAGGAATCCCAGACCCCAGGGCAGGAGCTCTTGATAATTATCCCAGTCGTCAATGATATCCGCGGTAATGAGGAAGGCTATGAAGAAGATAGCGGCGAACCAGGCGCCGGCTCCGGCCAGGGCCGAGACGTACCAGGCCGGGTCCTGGGCGGCCTCTCGGCGAGCGAGGAACTCACCCACCGCGTCGTCGTCGGGGATGTCCACGTGGCCCGCCTTCCGGAGTCGAAACAGGACCTCCCGTACCGTGATGCCGTCATTCGCCATGGCGTTCCTCCTGGAAAGCCTTGGCTTCGCGGCGAAGCCAGAACACGGCGAGGCTGACCACGCCGAGGATGAGGAAGCCCATGACCAGGGGGAAGACCTCTTCCTGCACCACCTCGTTCAGCCCCCGGCCGAGCAGGCTCAGGGCCACGACGCACGCGCTGGCGGCCAGTAACGTGAGGGACAAAAGATCGCGGGTGCGGGTGCGGTGGTACCAGATCGCCGCGGGAAGGGTGACCGCCCAGATCACCGCGGACACCCCGGTCCAGATGGAGGCCTCGTCGAAGTCCGCGATCATGGCCACCACGGGAATGGTGAGCCACGTCAGGACCACGGCCAGGAGCAGATACCGGTGCCAGAGGTCCTGGAGCCAGACCACGTTTCTTCGATGCCCCACCTCGCGGGCCAGGAGCGCCAGGCCGTTCACCACGGCCAGGATTGCATAGGGAGCGGCCGGGAGGTGGTAATACGATTCCTGCACCATCACCTGGTCCCAGTAGAGAAAGACGCCTGTGTTCACTAGGGCCAGCCAGACCACCCAGAGGGCCGCGAACCGGGCGAGGATAACCCAGCCCAGAATGAGTACGGCCCAGCCCAGGAAGAGCTCGAACGCATCTGCGCCGGTCTGGTAGACCTGGCCGTGGACGGCCAGGAATACTCCCACCAGGACCGAGGCGGCCAGCAGGGTCACCCGGCCCGTGAGGCGCTCGAGACCCAGGCATCCGGCGCCGATGAGGCAGGCGAGGAGCGCTGCGCCGATGAGGCCGAACTTGAGCCACGGGGCCATGGCGGCCCAGTTCCAGGCGAAGAAGAAGACGATGCCGGCCAGGAGCAGCGTGACCCCGAGGAAAAGAACGATGCGGTTCGCCCAGGTCCACCACATGAGCGGGGGCCGCACCAGGCCCACGGCCTCGCGTCGGGCCCGGGCGCCCAGGAGGCGCGCCCCGTACAGGGCTTCCAGGGCGGCCCGGGTGGCCGGCCGGTCCAGTGGGTCGGTGGTGTTCGTGGTTTCCATGCGGGTATTTTCCTCAGGACGAGATACCAGATGCGCTCGGATTTGGCAATCAGGTAGTTAGAGCCGCCGGAGTTCCCGCTTCATGACCTTGCCCGCGGGATTCCGGGGCAGAGCGTCGAGAAATTCCAGGCGGCCGAGGCGCTGGATTCTGCCCAGGCGTGCATTGGCCCAGGTCATGAGCGCCTCGGCCGAGATGTCGCACCCGGCCCTCCGGACCACCAGGGCCAGTGGCGTCTCGCCCCACGCCTCGCTGGGGATGCCGATGACGGCGGCCTCGGCCACGGCCGGGTGGTCGCACAATACCTGCTCCAGGTCAGAGGCGTGGACGTTACAGCCGCCCGACACGATGACGTCCTTCTTGCGGCCGCGGAGGTGCAGGAATCCGTCCTCGTCCAGGAATCCGAGGTCCCCGGTGCGATAAAAGATGTTTCCAGTGTCGTCGCGCCAGATCAACGCCTCGGTCTCCTCCGGCTGCTTGTAGTACCCGACCATCATGCTGACGGCCCGGCCGACGATCTCACCGGTCTCGCCCCCGGACACCTCGCGGTCGTGGTCGTCCAGAATCCGGACGTCGACGCCCCGGGCGGGTCGGCCCACCGAGGCCAGCTTGTCGGGGTGTGTCGCCGCGTCCAGGACCGTGGTGCAGCCGCCTTCGGTCTGGCCGAAGATCTCGATGAAGGTGCCGGGCCACCGGGTGATCAGGTCTCTCTTCATCGCCGCCGGCATCGGCGCCCCCGTGCACAGCTTGGCCCGGAAAGCGGACAGGTCGTAGGCCTCGAAGTCCGGGGAGCTCAGGATGCGCCGGTACTGGACGGGCACCAGCATGGTGTGCGTGGCCCCGCGGCGTTCCGCAGTGCGGATGAAGTCCCCGGCGTCGAAGCCAGGCAGGAGCACCACGGTGCCGCCGGAGGCCAGGGTGGGCAGAAGTGCAATGACCGTGGTGTTGGAATCGAGGGGGGTGGCGATGAGCATGACGGTTTCGGGGCCGATGCCCAGACGCATCATGCGCCGGATCTGAAACGATCGCATGCGGTGGTCGTGGAGGATGCCCCGGGGTGTGCGGGTGGTGCCCGAGGAGTAGAGGATGTTGAAGGGGTCAGGGGGTGAGACCTGGATGGGCGGGGGTGTCACCGGCGCCTCGGATACCCACGCCTCGAGCGGCGTCCACCCGGCGGCCTCGAAGCCGGAGGCGATGCAGCCCCCCGGCAGCCTGGCGGCCATGGAAGGCGCGATAACTCCGGCCCGGGACCCGACGGCCACGAGGACTCTTGCCTCCGCGTCCAGGATCATCCGTTCCAGGGCGTCGGGTGCAGCGGTCACCGGCAGCAGCACGGCGCAGGCACCTGCACGGAGGGCGCCGAGGAATACGGCCACGGTTTCCGGCCTGGACCCGGCGAGGAGGCCCACCTTGTCTCCCGTCCGGATTCCGTGTCCATGGAGGGCGCCGGCGATGCGGTCCACCAGGCGATGGAAGTCTCTCCACAATATCACCCTGTCCTCGAACACCAGGGCGGGTGAATCCGGCCGTTCCCGGGCTCGGAGTGCCAGTGCCGCGGATATGTCGAGGAGGGATTCGTCGGTCATGCGGAATCCGGTCGTGTCCGGAGCCGGCGCGTGCCGGCTCCGGTCCGTCCAATCCTGTTCGACTACCGGTGTTCCACGGTGTAGACGTTCGAGGCACCCGGCAGGCCGACTGTTCCGACCAGCTTACCGGTCTTGGGATCGACGAGGACGAGCTGCGGGCTCGGGAAGGTCCCGATGCTCATGAGGCTGCCGTCCCGGGAGAGGCCGCAGGCCCAGGCGCCCCGGAGCGAGGGGCCCGGCGTGAGCGTCTGGTATCCCCAGTGGGAGACACTCCCCGGTACGAGGTCGAGGCGGCCGGCCCAGCCGGGCCCGGCGAAGCCCGAGATCACGGCAAAGGTCCCGTCCGGTGCCATCTCGATGTCGGTGGGCGCTGAACCGAGCAGCGCCACCGGCGCGCTGCTGGGGCCGATGTTCTGGATGCCGGTCTGAGAGGGATTGTGGTCGATCCACTTCGCGGGACCCACGTCGTAGCGGGCGATCTCTCCAGGATTCGCCCCGGCGTTCTGGATGGTAACGAGGATCACGTCCTCGTCCTGGGTGTAGCGCACCTGGGTGGCCAGAGAAAGGCCGCCCAGGCCGCTGACGGGCACGGGTGATTTCATCAGGACCTTCAGGTAGGTGAGGTTCTTCGGATCGGTGTCCACGATGGTCAGGGTGATCGTGTTGATGAAGCCCACCAGCACCGCGGCCGTCTTCCCGCTCGGAGCGAGGGTCCACCGTTCCGTCATCGGATTTCCTCCGGCCATCATCACGGTGTTGCCGAGGGCTTTTCCGAAGTTGGGACTCGAGGGATTGACCACGTCGAGGGCCACCAGCTCGCGCTGGTTGTTGCCGGGATTGGTCAGGGTGTAGAGGCGTCTGTTGGGCTTGTCGTAGCCCATGCCGTAGCATCCGCTGCCGGAGGAGGTGTAGATGGTCCTCCACTGCGCGGGCAGGGTCGACACGTCCGCGTAGTTCACCTGGTGACGGATGCTGGAACCGATGAAGAGCCCCATGCCGCCGTAGGCGAACTCGGCGCCGGTGCAGTTGTCGGTATAGGTCGAATTCGCCTGCTTCAACAGGATCGGAATGAGGGGATCGACGAAGTAGTGCGGATCCGTGCTCCCGCCCACCGAGGTTCCCACGAAGACCACAGGCGGGTAGGTCATCTCCACCTTGAGTCCGCGTGAGGCGGCGGGGGAGCCCGGCGTGGGGTAGTCGAAGGCCACGAACTGGGCGTAGAAATCCAGGCCGGCCAGGGCCGGGGTTGGGGGGAAGGCGAGGGGCAGCGGTATCGCGGCCGTTCCCACCCCGGGCTGGCCCGGCTGTCCGCCCAGACTCACGGGAAGGAGGAGCAGCAGGTTGGGGGGAACGAGGTTGATCAGGATCTGGGTCGATCCCACCCTGAAGCTTGCCGGCTGGACCGAGAGTCCCAGGAGCCCCGGAGTTCCGCCCTTGCCTTTCTGGATCTGGAACGCGAACTTGCCGTTGCCCATGTAGGCCTGGTTGCAGGACAGGATCGGGATGAATCCTCCGGCCCCGGGGGAGCCCTTGCCGTATGTGACCTGGGCGGCGGTGTTATCCGCCGGGCCTCCGACCAGAATCAGGATGAACAGCGGGAGAACAAGGAGTCCGATTCTGCAACTCATGCGTGACCTCCGTTCTGGGGGACCGGATCGTGTCGGTTGACGGAAGCGCGAAACGAGTGCGATTCTGGCCGACCCGGACTTGCCCGGTTTTCGGGGTACGAGACTGGCCGATTTCGATTCGTCGAGATTTCAGGGCCGGAATCTCTATCTCTACGTGTTTCATTGTACCGGGCGTGGCGGTGGAGGTCAATCCGGGGGGTGCAAGAGGCTCCGGCACCGGGATTCACCGGCAGGGATATCGATAGGGGACCTGGAGCATGAGGGTGCAGATGCCGGTGACGAACACCCGGCCCGCGCTGGAGGAATACTGGCCTTTTGGGTCCCAGGATCCCCGGGCCGGGCCGCGGGTGTGCTGCCCCTTCAGGAGAGCCGACCTCAGGCCGGCGAACCAGGTGGATGCCGGCTTCCCCCCGTGGTGGAACAGGGTCAGAGTGGTGTAATACCACTGGTAGGGGTAGAGGTTGCCGATCTGGGCGCGCACCTTGCGGCCGTCGCCCGCCTTCACGGTCTTGAACTCGATCTTCCACACGGGCTTTCGGTCCGAGATCGCCCGGATCTGGCGGGCCAGGTGGGACGTTCCCTCCAGGCGGCCGAGGAAGGCCCGAACGGCGAGGGCCGCTGCGGCGTTGGCCCGGGTGGGGGTGTAGTTCTTGCGCTCCGCTCCGTGGTGGTATTCGCTCCGGCCCGTCTTCGGGTCGATGCGTCCGTCCAGGAAGGCCAGCATTCGTTCCATGCGCCTGGCCTCGATCAGGATTCCGGCCTGGGCCGCCAGGCCCAGGGCCGTGCCCGCGGCTCCGGTGGTGGGGACGTCGCCGATACGCATGTAGTAGCTGAAGCCGCCGTCCTCGAGCTGACGGGCGAGGAGGGCGGCCACGGCGCGATCCAGTACGCACCTGAGCTCGGGATTCCGGGTGACGGCGTAGGCGTCGGCCACGGCCTGGATGCAGAACGAGTGGTTCCAGACGTCGTACGCGTCATCGATGCCCTCCTCGAGATGCGCCTCGCAGTAGTCCAGGGCGCGGGTTGTGTTGTCCCGGTACGGCCCCGACACGGGCGTGGTGCCCGAGGCGAGCCAGGCCAGGAGGGCGACGCTCGTGGTCACCCCGTCGAAGGCGCACGGTACACGCTCCCCGTGGTGCCCGCCGCCCTGGCCGTCGCAGGGATCGCCCGGTGGATCGTGGCGCTGGAATCCGTCGGCGTCCAGCTTGCCGTCGGTGTCCTGGTGTGCGGCCAGCCACTGGAGCCCGGCCTGCACGGCCTTTTCCGTGGCCCGGGTTGCCCCGCCGCGACGAAGGGCCGCGCGGCGCCTGGCCCCCAAGCGCGGACCCGTGGTGCCCGCGCCCCCCCAGGCGGGCTTCCACGCCGGAAGCCAGCGCTCCTGGACGCGGTGATCTCCCACCAGGCGGCGGGCCTCGACGTGGTCGGGATTTATAACCAGTGCCACCCGCGCCAGGCGCTCGGCCTCCGCGTCCATGCGGTGGCGCCAGGCATAGGCGGCCAGGGCGGCCAGGCCGTCGGCGTCCCTTGCCTCGAGGCCCGCCTCCTGCCGGGCCAGGGCCACGTGGGGGGCCTCGCCCTCGAGAACCTCGGCCACGGCTCTCTCCTCGAGGATGCGAACCCCCCCCGCCGTGACCACGTAGATGCGCCCCTTCTTCCGGGCTTTCACCTGGCCGTGGATCACCTCTCCGTCCTTGAGGCGGAACTCGTCCGCGGCGGCAACAGCCACCTGCGCGGCCAGCGCGGCGATCACAAGGGCGAGGAGGAGTGGATGGTTCATGGTACCGGGCAATGATACACCATGAGGACCGGAGGGGCTCCGGACTTTGGAAAGTCTTGCGGCCGGGGCTGAATCATGATCCACTACAGCGCATACGTATTTACCCCGAGGAGGCGGTCTCGTGGAAGTTTTCGTCGTCGTATTCCTGATCATCCTTGCGGTGTTCATCTTCTTCGTCTCCAGGTCCGTGGCCAGAAGCACCGACAAGGCCTGGGCCGAGGCGGCGGTGGAACTGGGCCTGGAGTTTCGACCTTCGAGACTCATGCGCCGTCGCGTCATCCAGGGGCGCCACTTCGGGTACAACGTCAAGGTGACCACCTTCACCCGGGGTTCCGGTAAGTCGTCCAGTACCTATACCCGCGTCCGGGTCCGCTTTCCGTCCAACCTCGGTCTCGGGCTGCGTCTGACCCGGGAGGGATTCTTCACCCCCTTCGCCACCATGCTGGGCGCCCAGGATATCCAGGTGGGGGATAGCGGCTTCGACGAGAACGTCCTGGTGAAGGGGTCGGATCCCGCGGCGGTGAGGAAGTTTCTCAATGCGGCGCGCAGAATGCGGATCCAACGTTTTCTCGTGGATCAAGGGACCGGGTCCGTCCACGATCGCGGCGTCGAGTGGCACACGCGAGGGGTGATTCGCGATCGCCAGAGAATCGTTTCCAGGGTGAGGTCCATGAGACGCCTCGCCTGGTTCCTCATGGGAGAACGCAAGGGCGACGAGGACTTGCAGCGCGTCCTGGAGGTCCGGGGCGAGGGACGGCCCGAAGAAGCCCTGATCCTGCTCCGGGATACCCGGGAGAGGCCGGTGCCGGAATCCCGGCCGGAGACTCCACCTCAGGAGGTTCCTGCAGAGGAAGACGTGCCCCGGGTTCTCGAGGAAGCAGGGGTGGAGGAGCAATTCCTCGAGGGGGAGCTGCTCCTCCTCGCGGGGCGGCCCTCCGAGGCCAGGGAAGTCTTCGAGCAGGCTCTCGAGGCCGCTCCCGAAGATCCCGAGATCCGCGAATGGGTGGAACAACCCGTGGAGGAGACAGCACCACCGGAGGTGGCGCCTCCGGAAAAAGAAACCCCGCCGCCTTCCCTCGACGTGGATGCAGTATGCGGGGCGCTCTTCCCGCCGGAGGCCTCGAGCTTTCAGATCCACCGCTTGTTCGAGGAGCGATACAAGGGCCGCGTCGTGGCCTGGTCGGGGGTGTTGCGCTCCCTGGAATCCTATTCCTACGACTGTGTCTTCGGCAGCGATCCCGGCACGCGGGCCGTGGTGGAGGTGTTCGAGGTGGAGGGGGGACTGTTCGGCGACAGCATGGTCTCCGCCGTGGTGCAGCTCCCGCCGGAGGCTCTGGAGGCCTTGCAGGAAAACAAGGGAAAGACCGTGGACTTCGAGGGCTGCCTGGAGAAGGTCGACGGCTGCATGCGGAACCTCTACGTCTCCGGCGGCAAGTGCACGGGTGTCAGGGAGGAGACCGTCTGAGGCACCCTGCGTCCGACTCACACTTTGAGGGGATACCCCCCAGCTTTGCTGGGGGACACGTGAAGTTCAAAGGTCCCGGGAATCGAGGCGGGAAGTCCTATACACCCGTCCTCCGAGATCGAAAGCAGTCGCTGCTGTTCTCTCCAGAGTGTGCAATCGCATTGTTGTTGCGCATTGTTGCGGGCTGCCGATCCCACGGCCTGATTACGTCCTGAATCGGGACATTTCAGGAACGCGGGGTATCCCACAGCCCAGAAATATCCCGATTCAGGACGTAATCAGGCCGTGGGATCGGCACTCGACTCGAAGCCGGCAGCTGTCGACAGCCTGATCCATTGCTACTGTATGGGCACGTTTCCGTCTTCGCGTGGACCTGAACAGTCTACCCGAGCCGGTAAGAATTACTTCACCCGGATGATGGGCGGCAGGTAGTCCGCCGGCGCCTCGAAACCCAGCAGGTTGAGGACCGTTGCCGCCATGTTGCCCAGGCCGAGGCGTTCGGTGTGCAGGTTCAGGCTGTACCGGTGCGTGTCCGGCCCGTGGATGATAAGCGGCACCGGATTCAGGGTGTGGCTCACCAGCACCACGGGTATACCATCCTCCTCCTTGATCCGGCGCTTCTCCCGGTCCCACTTCACCATCTGCTCCGCGTTGCCGTGATCCGCGGTGACGATGAGGGTGCCGCCGGCGGCATCCACGGCCGAGAGGATCTCCCCGAGTCCCTGGTCCACGGCCTCCACCGCCGTCACCGTGGCCGGCAGGTCTCCGGTGTGTCCGACCATGTCCCCGTTGGCGAAGTTCACCCGGATGAATCCGTGCCTCCCCCCCCGGATCGCTTCCACCGTGGCCCGGGCCACCTCGGCGGCCTTCATTTCCGGGGCTTCGGCAAAGGAGTCGACCCTGTCCGAGGGGAGTTTCACCTGGGTCTCCAGGATCTCGTCGTCGTCCCGGGGTTCCTGCGTGCGCACGATTTCTCCGGCCCGGTCCACGTAGGTGCCCGAGTTGTTTCCGTGCCAGAAGTAGGTGACGTGGCCGAATTTCTGGGTCTCGCTCGCGGCGAACTGGACGACGCGGTTGTGGGCCAGGTACTCCGAGAGGGTTCGGTCGATGGCCGGGGGCTCCACCAGGAAGGTCCGGGGGATCCCGGCATCCCCGTCGTACTGGGTCATGCCTGCGTACAGGACGTCGGGCCGGGGGCCGCGCTCGAAATGGGAGAAGTCCTCGGCCTCGAAGGCCCGGCTGATCTCCACGGCCCGGTCCCCCCGGAAGTTGAAGAACACCACGGCGTCCCCGTCCTGCATCGCGCCCACGGGCTCTCCAGGATTTTCCGGGTCCTCGATGACCCAGGCGGGTAGGTTCTGGTCGTCCAGGTCGTGCTTCTTGCGGAGAGCCAGGACGGCCTCCACCGCGCTCGAGAACAGTCCTTCCTCGCACCGGCCGTGGACGTGGGCGTTCCAGCCGCGCTCCACCACGGACCAGTCGGCCTCGTAGCGGTCCATGGTGACCCGCATCCGGCCTCCGCCCGAGGCCGTGTGATACCGGAGTCCCTGGTCACGCTGATCCTTCAGGGCCTTTTCGAGGCGCTCGAAGTAGTTTTCCGCGCTCCGTTTGTCCACGTCCCGGCCATCGGCCAGACCGTGGACGTAGAGGGTCTGGATGCCGCCCTTGGCGGCGTGTTCGATGAGGGACTCCGGGTGACGGATGTGGCTGTGGACGTTTCCGTCCGAGACCAGGCCGATGAGGTGCAGGGCCGAACCGCGGCTGGTGGTGCGCTCCACGATGGACTGCCAGACCTTTCCCTCGAAGAGCGGTCCCTGAACCGCCATGTTCACCAGCTTGGCGCCCTGGGCCACGACGCGGCCGGCGCCCAGGGCGTTGTGGCCCACCTCGGAATTCCCCTGATCCGCGTCCGAGGGCATGCCCACGGCCGTGCCGTGGGCCGCCAGGTGCGTCACGATCTTCTCTTCCGCGGCCAGGCGGTCCAGCACCGGCGTGTTCGCGTTCCAGACGGCATTGAATTCGTACCCGTCCCGGGTTCCGAGGAAGCTGCCGACTCCGTCCAGGATCACGAGGACGAGGGGGCCGGTCACACCGGGGTAGGTGGCATGGGGATCGAGATGGAACTCACTCACGTCTGGCCTCCTGATCAACGACGGTTGCGGCCAGGAACAATTAACGCTCTTTTCCTACCCTGGTCAATCTCCGCATTGCACGGTTTTCAAACGACCGTTCGGTCCTGTACAAGGCTGCGAGCAATCCTTCCCGTGATTTGTGGATTCCGTTCTTGTTCAGGCCGGGAGTTCAGTAGTAATATTGACGGATTATGAGCGGGTCATGACTTCGGGCACCTTCGAGGGGTGCGGCGGCGTGCGGATTTCACGGCGATTCTGGATGCTGGTGCTTCTGGCAGCGGCAACGGCGTTCATCGTCATTCTCAGGCGCCAGGATCAATTCACGCATCCGTACGTCTGGGTCGAGGACGGGACCTTCACCATTCCTCAGCTCGCCCGGCACGGTCTCCTGTCGGTTTTTGAACCGATCTCGGGCTATTGCGTCCTCTCGTCCAAGCTGATCAGTGCGGCGGCGATAACCCTCTCGTTCTACTACTATCCGGAAGTCACCTGCGCCCTGAATCTCGTCTTCACGGTCCTGGTGGTGATGGCGGTTGCCATCGCCCCGACCCGCCTCCGCTGGCGCTGGGCCTGCGCTCTCCTGGTGCTGTTCATCCCCACCGACAGCGAGTGCTTCGGCGTCTCGCACTATTCTATTTACTGGGCGGGATTGCTGGTGGTTCTGACCCTCCTCTGGAATCGCGAGGGGCGGTCGACCGCGTGGCGGTACGGCCTTGCCGTCCTTGGAGGACTGTCCTCACCCCTGGTTATCGGCCTGTTGCCGCTGTTCTGGATCCGGGCCACCACCGAACGCACCCGGGCTGAGATCCGGTTTGCCGTCCTTGTCACCGCCGTGGCCGCGGTGCAGATCGTGCTCTATATCACCACCTTTGAGGGACGGCCCGGCCAATTTCCCGAACCGCGCCAGGTATTCGTCTTTCTCGACAAGAACCTGGGTTACTTTCTCGCCCAGTCGATCGCGTCGGACTACACCCTCGGCTTTGCCCTGTTTCTCCTGGTCTGGATCGGGGCCGGGTGCGTCCTGGCGTATCCGAGGAAACAGCATGTCCTGCTCCTTCTGACGGCCGCGTTTCTGGTAGGGGCGGGGATGGCAGCGATCCGGCAGGATGTCGAGGTCATTCATCCCATCCTCGGAGGACCGAGGTATTTCTTCTACCCATATATCCTGCTCTTCTGGATCCTGGCCTGGATCGCCGCCACGTCGAGAAGGAGGACGGTCAAGGGGGTGAGCGTGGGGATGATCCTCCTGGCCGTGGCCAACAGCATCCCCCACTTCGTGCGCGATCATGATCCGGTCGACTGGCGTTGCCACGTCGACAGGTGTCTGGCCAGTGAATACGAGGTCGGGATACCGCTGCACTCCACCGGCAGGGCCGTCGACTTCTGGCACCTGAAGCTGGAGCCAGCCGATTGCGGGAAGCTGGTGGGTGCCGGCTTCGTGGGTTCTCCGTATCGGAACGACTGCCCGCCGAAGGCCGCGATCGAATGCGTGAACGGGGGCGGGCGGTGCCGTACAGGAGGGGCCGTCGACCTGATCCTGACGGCGCCCGGTTCGCGCGACATGGTGTATCAGATCGGCTCCTCATTCGGGACCGGCCCGATCCCGGTCGGCCGCCGCAGGATTCCGCTCGACAACGACGACCTGCTCAAGATCTCCATCACCGGCTGCTGCCCCGGGATCTTCTTGGGCTACCACGGTGTCATTGACTCCCGAGGCCGGGCAGAGGCGCGCATCAAGATCCCCGGATTTTCTGCGTTGACCGGCAGCCGCATCCACACCGCCTTCGTGATCCTGGACCCCGACGCGCCCTTCCGCATCTGTGCGATCTCAGACGTGTTGTCGCTGATGGTCGCGGAGTGAGCTTTTTTCCGGCCATTCCCGGGGTATCCCTGGCTCAATTGACAAAAATCTGGGAAACTCGGTTTTGTTCGCGGCCACGCGAGGATACCGGATCCGTCCGGGGTCCGGGATGATCGACCTGGAAAGGAGCCACCATGAAGCGTATGGCCCTCGCTTCGGGACTCGTCACCGCTCTGTGCCTCATCCCCCATTTCACCCAGGCCCAGACCACGCCCGGAAACATCGCCGTCATCACCGGCACCGCACTCCTGGAGATCTCCCCCTCCGGCCCGATCACCACCATCGCCCAGGTGCCGGCCGGACAGAGAGCCATTGGCATCTGTCCCACCATCGACAACCGCGGCGTGGCCCTCCTCACCCAGGCCGTTTCCTTGAACCTGACCACGATCAGGGTCCTCGAGGTGAAGAACGGCCAGGTGACCACCCTCGCCTGGACCCGCAAGACGACGCTCGGAACTCTCTTTCCCGTCCTTCAGGGCGGCATCGTGCCGGAACAGCGCGGCGACTACATCATCGCCAGCCCCCTGGGCGTCCACCGTGTCCACGGGATCGGGAGAAACCTCCTCACCCTCCATACCCTCACGCCCACCGGCCTGTGCGACAATCTAGTGCCCGGTGGCTGGCTCACTTTCACCAACAACGCCGTCGCCGCCCTCACACGCAGCGGCGCGAAAACCCAGGTGGCTCGCATCGGAGGAATGATCCCCATCGGAAGGGGGAGTATGGCCACGGACACCACCACCGGCAACGCCTTCGTGGCCCAGGGCGCCCTCTATGCGGTGGACCTCGTCAGGAAGAAGATCTCCACCCTTGCTTCCGGAGCCCCCCTCGGCTTTGTTCTGTCCGTGGACATCGATCCCGGGGACCGGTCTCTCATCGTCGGAACCAGCACCCACGTCTTCCGCACGGACAGGCAGGGCAGGGTGCTTGGCACGCTCGCCGCCAACATCAAGGCCGTCGGTGTCGCGGTCATCGGATCCAACCACCTGGCGGGATACAGTCTTCCTACCCCGGGCTCGAAGTACTCCCTGTTCGTCTCGTTTCCGCATCCCAACCTCGCCTACGAGCTGGGCGCTTCCTTCGGATTTTTCCCGGGTATCCCCACGCCGTCCGGCATCCTCCCCCTGAATGCGGACAACCTCCTCTTCCTGTCCAGGGAAGTGCCCGCGATGTTCATCGACTTCAGCGGGCGGCTGGACTCCGGAGGCCACGCGTTTGCGGGCGTGGCCATACCCAAGGCGCCCCTTCACGGAGTCCGATTCTATCTCGCTGCACTGGATCATGACTCCGGGGGGAAGATCCGGATCATCTCCGAACCCATGGGCGTGACCCTCGAGTGATCCGGCGAGTGATTCCGCCGTGGGCCCTTTGCGGGCAGAAGATCACTTCTTCACCCGGGGCATGATCCGCACGGTACCGAGAGTGCACGCCGGGCCGAGGATGCGCTTGCCCTCGGGCCGGGTTGTGTCCAGGACCACTACCTTCACCGTGCAGGGACCGGGGGGGAGCCCGGCCAGGCGGGCCGGGTAGATGTCCTCGACGATGACGTCTTTCTCCACCCGGGAAAACGGGAGGGTCCAGTCACCCGGATCGTGGCGGGTGTACCAGGGTCTACCCCGCCTGGCGGTCTTGCCGCCCGTGTCGAGGTGGAAGGCCGGCATCACGTGGTCGCGCACCGGCCCGGTGACGCGCCACCAGGTGGCGAGGGTGAGTATCCCCCGTTCCCGCGCGGTCCGGGGCAGGCGGTAGGCGAGGAGCTCCACTCCCGGGGCCGGCTTCGCAGGGGGATCCACTTCAACGGCGTCCTCGGGGATCCCCTTCACCACGGGGGCGGTGGCGCCGGGCAAGGCAAAGGTCTTGACGGCGGGAAACACGGTGCAGGCGAGATTCCGGTCCGCCGGGCGGCGCCGGGTCACCTTCGGCTCGGGGATTTCGAGGACGCCGACCGGCCGGCCCGCATCATCGATCCGATTCTCCAGGGAGGTGCCCAGGGCCGCGCAGAGGGACTCCATCCCGGCAAGAATGGCCTGCGCGGATTTCGGATCGGCCAGGACCGTGCGCCCGAGCTGGGCGAGGACGGGGATGACCTCGATGCGGTGAACGCCTCTCCGGGACAGGTGAAGCCGGAACAGAGCGGATTGCCTGCCCTCGGGCTTCAGCTTACAGTCGAAAAGCAGGTTCCCCATGTCGTAGACCACCACCTTGCCGTCCATCACCTCCATACCCTGGAGGCGGTGGGCCGAGTGGCCCAGGATGACGTCCACGCCGCTACGGAAAGCGATGCGGGCCATGGTCCTGTGGATGGGCTGGGTATCCCGGACCCAGTTGCGGCCCCAGTGAATCGTGAGGATCAGGATGTCGCACCGGCCTGCGGCCCATTTGCCCATGGACCTCATCTTCCTTTTGAAGATCTCGAGGCCCTTGTCCTCAGGGGCGTGGTTGGTGCCCGGGCGGTTCTCGTCGGCCCGAAAGTAGCGCATGGTGGTGTCCAGTCCCGCGATGCCCACGCGGGTGCGTCCGATGCGGACGAGCCGGGGCGTCTCGGCCCGGGCCTCGGTGTCTCCGTTGCCCACGCACACGAGGCCGGCCCTGTCGCACCACAGCCCGGTGTCCTTCACGCTTTCAGGGCCGTAGTCGCCGCCGTGGTTGTTGGCGGCGGTGACGATGTCGATCCCGGCCCGGGTGAGGCACTGCAGCATCTCCGGCCGGGCCCGGTAATAGAACGGACAGCGTTCCCCCTTTTTTGCCGGCCGTCCGCCCAGGGACACGCAGCACTCGAGGTTGCAGAGCGCCGCATCCGCCGAAGAGAGTATGTTCCGGACACCGGCCAGGGGCCAGTCCACACCGTGGCGGCTCACCAGGTCGTGTTCCCACCTGGCCAGCACCGTGTCTCCTGCCGCCACCAGCACGTCTGGATCCTCAGGGGAGGACGTCGATAGCCGGATAGCGCGGGCCTGGACCTTGAAGGTACGGCAGGTCTCGAGGACGAGGCCCCGCACCTCCAGGCAGAACCGCGTGCGGCTCCAGGTCAGGCCCGCGGTCTCGGTGATGCACACGGGGACGAGGACGCAGTCGGGCCAGCTCCCCTTCCCACGGCGCTCGTCCAGGGCCAGGGCCCAGAACTCCCCCCTTCCGGGGCCGTTTTTCTCGAGGTCTCGGTTGAAATGCGCCTCGTCCACGAGCCGGACCTGGAGCGTTTTTCCCACCCAGGCCTTGAGTGCTGCGTGCACTGGCGTCCTCAGTTCACCCAGGCCCCCGCGGGTCCGGTCCAACAGGGGCATCACGGCCACGGTCCCCTTGTCCGGCACGGTCCGGGACCGCAGGAGCCGGTCCACGACCCTGGAGGATAAGTTTGCCCAGATCTCCGCCGCCGGCGCTTTCGTGGTGGCGACCTCTCTTTTCCCGGCGGGCTTCCTGGCCAGGGTGAACCGGCCCTTTCCGGTCGGCTTGAGGCGCGATTCCCGGCTCCGGAACCAGGATCGAAGGCGGGAAAGATTCCGGCTTTTCTCGAGGATCGTATCGGCCAGCGTCCCGGAGGCGCAGAGCTTCCTTACCCATTTCGTCCGGAACTTTTCGGGCAAGGTGGCGGCACGGCGAAGGCACGCGTTCCGGCCGGCCGCGGCCAGGGCCTGGATGAGCTTCATCCGGTTCTCGAGGCCCGCCTCGTGCCAGCGGACCAGGGCGCATTCCAGCACGTCGGGGGGTGGTGTTTTTGGGGCGTCGCGGAGGAACCAGGCATACCCCGCATTCACCTCCTTCGCCGGATGGAAGTCGAACCACCGGGTCCGGTGGTTGTCCCGGAGGCCGGGATTCTTGCCCTGGATGCGATACTCGGCCCGGTAGTCCCAGCCCAGGTGGTCCTTCCCTCCTCCGGCCTGGCGGCACCACACCAGGGCGTCGGTGTAGATCCGGCCGAAGTGGCTCCGCTTCCCGCGAACGGGATTGGCGTCCCGGGAACAGTCCACGGAGAACCAGCCCAGGCCGGTGAGATAGACCTCGGTCCATCGGTGGAAGACCACGTCCGTGGTGGGCAGCGAGCGCAATCCATTGGTCGAACCGCCCACGTACCGCGTGGGCAGGCCGGCCAGGCGACAGAGGCCGGAGAGTACGTAGTTGTACTCGCTGCAGGATCCGGTTCCCCGGGCCAGTACCACGGCTGCGGGATCCCAGCGGGAATCCCGGACGTATCGGATCTTCTCCACGATGTGGTCGTGGATCCGTAGGAGCTTCTCGAAGTCGCTTTGGGCACCGCGGGTCAGGTCCGCGGCCGTCTTCCGCATGAAGGGGGAGCGCATGGAGTAGTTGGGCAGGGGCCGGAGGTAGCGCTTCCGCACCCCGGCCGCCAGATCGGAGCCGCCCTTTGCGGCGTGCGCCCCGGGCGAGACCCAGCGCAGGTTGCGCAGGGTGACGCCGGCCACGAATCCCACCTCCACCCACTGGTTCGCCTCCAGGCGTTCGAAGGCGTAGCGGGCCAGCCTCTGGCCGTGGACGTCGGTGAAGACGCGCTCGAGGCCCTTCCTGGAGAGGTGGAGGTAGCGGATCTCCTGGCGGGGGGAGGCCAGCGGCAGGGGGAGGAACACCTCGATGTTCATTGCGGCCGAGGCAGTGGGATTCATGAGGCGGTATTCGTAGCGCACCGTGCGGTGCGCCGATCCCCAGGTCGTGATCTTCTGGGCTGCCGTCCGGGCCGCTGCCGGCAGCGTCAGGGCAAGGAGAATCGATACGAGGGCGGAGCGCATTGGGGTCACCTCCTGGAGTCGATGAAAACGAGATCTGATTGTAATCCACCGTCCCTTCCCGGGGAAGGATTCCCCTGTATGCGGTTGACCACAGCCAGGAGGATCGAGCCGATGTTTTTACACGTAGAGCGGCCTCGTTACGCATTTCGACATGCTCCCGTAAGCCCCCCCCCCGGAGGGGATAGCCCCCTCCGGGATGGTCAAAAAATACACGCCGATCACAAAAGCTTGACCACGCGATCGGCCGGGCCTGATACTGGACCAGGCGTATCCCGGAAAGCGCGCCCAATCCATGCTGATCACCATGGACTGCCCAGGATCCCCGAAGTGGCCGATCTTCGTCCAAAAAAAAGAACCCGGCATCAGCCGGGTTCAGGATCGAGAGAATCGGTCTGCAACGAATCAGTTCAACACGAACCAGTGCGTGTTGGTAACTGTCAGGACCCCACCGCTCGCGTTCTGGATGATCCCTCCGACAAAGACCGTGATTCCGAGGCCCGGGGCAAGGTCGGGGGGAATCGCCACGCTTGCATGCGCGTTCCCGTAGCTATCCGTCTTGCCCTGGAATCCGATGAAGGTATCCGGCGCCAGACCGAAAGCGGAGGTGAAGAAGAGGGGATCGATAGCCAGGTCGAGCCTCTCGCTGTTCGGGAACACGATTCCGGGCCGCCTGGAGTAGCTGCAGGCCAGCATGTAGTCCTTTCCACCGTCGCCGGGTCTACGGCTCTGCAGCGTGACGGCGACGCTGGAGCCGGGCTTGCCGATGCCGTTCACCACGAGACGGCGACTGCCGTAGACTTCGACTCCGTAGGGCCAGGCCGTTGAGAGGCCGTGCATGGTGGTGGTGTTTCCCTTCATGTCGATCTTGAATACGCCGGTTGCCCCTCTTTTGTTGGTGACCCAGGCCGTTCCGTCCTGATTGAACACGGCACCGATGCAGCCAGGGAACGGCAACAGGACCCGGACGGCACCGGACTTTGAAACGAGACAGAGACCCGCTTTAGGATCACAGATGAGGTAGTCTCCGGAGCCCGGATCCAGGTTTGCATCGTTGAGCACCGCCAGGGAAGGCACGGAGAGGATTGTGGTGATGACACCGGTGCGATCCGCGCCGAGAAGCAGAGGTGTACCAGGGGAAATCGGATATGATAGTATGCCGATCACGTATGGCGGTGCGCCCGGATCTCTGTCCACGAGAATGGCCCGGTAGAATGTCTCCTTCCGGGTCTGCTTCTGGGTGAAAAGGGTGGTCATCTGCAGGTCCGTGTTTCCCAGGGTTCTCAGATGGGTCGTCGCCAAGGTGTTCGATCGTTCGAACATCGTCAGGAGCCACTTGTCGTCATGATCCAGCTCCAGGCCCGTGAGAGCGCTTGCCTGGGAGGCCAGCGTCGTCTGAATGTTCCTTGCATCCAGCCGGACAATGGCCGACTTGTTCATGTTCGTGATCCAGGGGTCATGGGTCAGGGCAAGGATCAGGTCCTGGTTGTTGGCCGCCATGGCAGTATTGAGAGGAGGCAACGACGTTTTTATGAAATTTTTGAACCTCCCTAGCCACGGATCGAACACCGACGCCGACAGTGAATTGGGATGGGAGAAGATCAGATCCCCGTCCACTGCCAGGCCAGGATTCACGGGGGTCCACAGGAGGGAGTAGTTAATGTCACCACTTGTCGGCGAGTATGGAAAATCGAACTGGACGACTCCTTCGCTGTTGCCGCACCCGGCATGCGAGGCGAGAGTCGCTCCTGAAAATGTCACGGTCTTGCTGCCGAGGCCCGAAACGGACGTGAACGGCGACGGTGGTATCGGCTGGATGTCGTCGAACTGCTTGTCGGCGGAGACTTTCAGGGCGCTGCTCTGCAGGCCGGTAGGATTCGAACAGTAGACCGGGATCGACCTGGCCAGCTTGATTCTGGCGGGTGGGCTCGGCCTGTCATAATACCAGCTCCAGCCGACCGTTTGGGTCGGGCCGTTGTGGCCTTTCACATAGATCTCCGTCTTGAATCTTTTCCCCTTCGTGATATTGCCGCCTGCAAGCTGGACGACCTCCCCCGTGATGTTCTTCACCCGCCACCCTGCCGGCTCGATGACCTTGACCGAGTTCACCTTCCTGTTGACCTTGACTTCAACAAGATTGATCAGCATATAGGGAGATTTTCCGTGCGTGGCGACAGCGGACATGACTGCCGATGAACCGATGATCATTCCATTCTTGATCCAGGTGAAGTGGGAGATCGAGGCCTTGTCCTTGTTCACCTGGACGGTCACCTTGATGGCGCTTCCGGCCTGAAGGACGCCGCCGGAAAATGTGATTCTGCTGGTGTTCAGACCGGTCGAAGTCGTGAAGGGAGGGGGGGTGCTCGGCGTGCAGCTGACGATCTTGTGGTTCCAGTTACGCGTATGAATGACCAGGCCGTCGATGGGACTTCCGGTGAGGTTGGTAACGGTCAGGCTGAGAGTCGTGCTTTTGCTTTGCGCGGCGGCCTTTCCGGCATACAACGACAGACATACCGTGATGACGGCCGAAGTAATCAAGATGTACTTCTTCATGAGAGCCTCCTTCTACCTCGTACGAGGTGCGGGAAATCGCGATACAGCCACCTTTCTTGGGGTGACGATCCATTTGATACCTAGGCATCATTATGGAGAGCGCCGTTTCACCTCCTCGCGTTCGGGATTTTCATAATTTTCAACCTTTCAGCGAACCGCATCGGAAAAAGGACGAGTACGCACTTATTATCAGGGAAAACCCCCGGCCCTGCCGGGGGACTCGAAAAGTTTGACAGCTCCGGGAATCGAGATGGAAAGTCCTCTACATCAGTC
>CAZAKZ010000075.1:0-26864 GCA_964485695.1 uncultured Planctomycetota bacterium
TACGGCGTGACCGAAATCCAGAAGAAATCCCAACGTCGACCCGCGGAAAGTAGGGCGTATAGCCATGAACTCCGGAAATATTGGTCGTCAACTGACACCTCGATCCCAGCATTAATAAATTTCTCTATGTAGTTGTGCTTACGGAAGAACAGGACCGTCGGACAATATCTCTCTCGATCCAAGTATCGGACAAGGTGATATAAGCTCTGAAAAGAGCCCCCCACTTGGCTTGTGTAGATGCTTGGTTCGACATAGAGGACATTCACGCTGGCCATCAGTTGACGATCTTCTCCTACTGTTCATAGGCCGCTATTCGCTGTGGTATAAATGAACAACCGCCCATTTCACCCGTTGAGAGTTTGGCAAAATCCGGTTAGGAGGTGACCTGTCCCCATTTCTGAACACGGGGAATGTTCGTTACCCCGACTAGATCCCACCTGCAGCGAGGAATTGGACCGATCTACCGCAGGGTTGAACGAGTCCATAGTGAATTGCATAGAAGTGAAGCAAAATTTCCGTCTTGAATCGGCTAGGGTGCTCACACCGTGGTTTCCTCAACGAGGAAAGGCCTTGAGTCTGGTTCCAGCAAGCGTCCGAACAGCGCCACCTTCCTCCCCACCGATTCGATCGACCCCCTTTCGAAAATCCTGGCGTCGATTTCCATGGCGAGGCCCGAAGTCTTATCCTCGAGGGGAATAGAAATAGTGGTGCAAGGCCGGCGCTCGTGTGTGTCCTCACTGTGATGCCAGTAGAGGCGCTTCATAGAGCCGTTGCAGTTCGTGACGACAACCGAGAGGCTCGCGAAACCAAGATCCTCGGCAGCCCCACAGAGCGACTGCCACCAATCTTCGAAAGTCGTGGCCTCACGTAGCCGGAGATCAGTCTCCTGGAATACATCCCGCTCATTCTGGATCGCACGGGTGATGGCCCGCCTCCTTTTGATACCGGCCAGGGTCTCGCGCAGTCGTACCGCCCCGAGCATACGAAATGCGGTTATCAGGAGGATGAGCAGGCAGAGGAGGAGGATAATCGAGGCCAGGTTACGCGCCATCATCATGAACATGCCGCATGAGGTCAAGATCACAGTGATGGAGTAGAGAATGATAACCGCTTTCTTCTGAGTGAGACCCATGGCCACGAGCCGGTGATGAACATGCCCCCGGTCGGGCGCGAACAGCGGCTTTCGTTCGAGGATGCGCCTCAGCATGACGAAGAGGGTGTCGAAGATGGGAATGCCCATGGCCAGAAGCGGGATCGTCAATCCGATCAGGGCCCCGGACTTGGTCGACGTCAGAAGGCTGCCGGCGCCGAGAAAGAAACCCAGGAAATACGTGCCGGAGTCACCGAGGAATATCTTTGCCGGATTGAAATTGAAGACCAGGAATGCCAGAAGTGCTCCCAGGCAGGTGAGCATCAGGATCGCCATGACCGCCTGGCCCAGGGACAGGGCCACGATGGCCACCACAAGGATGGTGATGGATGAGATTCCAGTGGCAAGACCGTCCAGACCGTCGATGAGGTTCAGTGCATTCGTCATTCCCACTATCCAAAGCACGGTGAGCGGCCAGGACCACTGGCCCAGGTGGACCATCCCCAGTCCTTCCAGTTGGAATGACTCGAACCTGATACCGCAAAGACAGACGGCCAGTGCTGCAAGGATCTGAGCAAAGAGCTTGGTCCTGGCCCGCAGTCCACGGAGATCGTCCATGAGACCAACCAGAAACAGCCAGAAAGCACCACCGAGCAGGGCCGAGATTTCCACCCATTCATTCTGGAACATCCTCCCGATTCCGTTGTCGAGAGCACACACCAATCCCACCATAACCAAGGCCGGAAGCGCGATGGCTACCCCCCCGAGCCGCGGCACCGGTTCCTTGTGGATCTTCCGCAGGCCCGGGTGGTCTAGGACCTTGAAACGACGGCCCAGATGGATGACCACCGGAGTCCACAGAATCGTGGCCATGGCAGTTCCCAGGAATGCGCAGAGGTAAGTGTTCATGCAATGGTAATCATGTAATTGCTAGCACATGGGTTCCAGGAAACCTCCGTCGATTTCCAACAAGGCGCCTCCGCCGATGATACTAACCTCAAGCAAGATGGTGGAGATGTTCCCCTTCCGGACCACCTGCCCCTCCACACCGCAGAGCGGGCCAGAGGTGATGCGGCATCTACGGCCCGGGCTGATATCAACAACCGGGCTCAGCGGTATAGCCAGGTCGAAGGCAAGCTCGAAGTAAGAGAGCTCCCGCACGAGCCGACCCTGGTCAGGCACATCGAGTACCTGGGCAAGACGATTCGTCCCAAAAGCCGTGCGTCGAGCGTTGTTGTTCCCGCAGAAGAAGACGTACGACGGGAACACGGGCAATAGAACCCGACGCTTTTTTCCACCAGAGACGTACACCTTCTCGTACATGGGGAGAAAGTAACCAATGCCGCTCTTGTGCAGATCCCAGGCAAAGGCCTTCTCGTTGCGGGCTTTCGTATGACCCACCCACCACGAACCCTCCAGATCCACGAGGCTCTCGACCCATGGAGAGAGGATTGGTGGGTTATCGGATAGCTTCAACATGGTCTGAGTATGAACCGTTCCGGGCAGACTCCGTCCCTGTCGGTGCACCCCCCTGGGGTGTCCGATGAACTGACTCCTTGAGCCAGAGGCGAATCGTGATCACTCCGTCAAATCCGAGATCAGCTGTTTGGCTGCATCCATCTGCGGCCGGAGCCTGAGACAGATACGAGCCTGGCGGATGGCTTCCTCGGTCTGATTCCGCGCGGCGCAGACCCGCGCCAGTTCATACCGCCATCTGACCTGGGCATAATCCATGTCCAGGGCCCGGAGGTAACAGGTCTCTGCCGCCTCGTACTCTCCCTCGCGGTGATGCAGGGCAGCCAGGTGGGCCAGCTTCCCGGCCGGGGCATCAGGGGCTTTGCACTCCTTGATCAGGGCTTCGATGGTCCTCTTCTTCACATTCTCGGCCAGAACTCTGTACTCCTCCTGTCCTGCCAGTATAGGCTCAAGTGCGCCGAGTCGCCGGGAGTCCTCCCCGGCCAGTTCAAGGGCCAGGTCTGGTTTCTTCAGGTGTCGGACCAGGACGAAGGCGATTTGATCGAAGAGGCTGTTGTCGAGGTTATAGGCTCGCTTCAACCTGGACAGGGCCTCTCCATGGTGGCCCTCCTTGGCATCCAGGAGCCCGGCCACGAAGCACGCCGTCGGGTGTGACGGCGCCAGCTCGTACCCCGTCCGGATGTGCTTCGATCCGATCTCTAGTCCGAGGATAAAGCGCTCGAGCTGGCCGGCCACACAGTACATCGGACCGAACGTTGGGCAGATTAGCCGGGCCTCGTGCAGGTCCCGGACTATACGCCGGATGATCTTCCTGCTTTTTCCGGTAAGGGCGATATTTCCGGTCTTTGGATCCGCCACCCGGCTGATGGACCGCCAGCGATACACGGCCAACCAGTACCGGTATTTGATATTGCCCGGATCGAACTCGACGGCAGAAGCAGTATGGGATATCAGATCGGCATAGGCCCGGTTGCCGGCCAGCCAGTCGCGGCCCTGCATCCAGGCCTCAAGGCGGAGGGCCTGCTTCCAATGTCGTTCAGCCAGACGGGCTTCATTTGCAGTGAACATGGCCCATCCCCAGACGAGGACAACAGAGGCCACGCCAAGGAAGACCAGAAGCTTCCTCCGGATTGCGTTGGGATTCAATTCGGTTCCGAGCATCGGATTCCCAAGCCCCACGAGCACTCCGCAGAATGTGGCAGCCAGACAGGCGTTGGCAGGCAGATGGAGGCCAAAGTCGCCAACGCTGTGCACCATGGACGCAACCAGGGAAAAGCCCAGCCCGTACGCCACGGTCGCTCGCATTCCGCCAGCACCCAGACAGCGACGGTAATTGACCCAGACCACGAACAGGAAGGAGGCCACAAATATGAGGCCAAGGGCACCGGTTTCCTCTGCAGTCTGTACGTACTCGTTCTCCACGAACTCGAAGAGGGAAGGATTATTGGCCCGGTTGAACATTGGAAACACCACTTCGTGGGTGCCCAGGCCCGTACCCAGAATCGGAAATCGGGTCCAGGCGAGCGCGGCGTTTTTTGCCAGGCTCCACCTGTCCTCGTACGCGTGCTGGTCTTCCAGAGTGGCCAGTCGGTCATACACGGCATCAAAGCCGAGAAAGAGGACGCAGATCAATGCACCGAGGGTGAGGAAAACCATGATCCACGCACGCCCATCCAGGCGCCTGCGCACGGCCATGACCATTGAGGATAGCGTGATTGCAAAAAGAAGCGCTATCATTCCGCCGCGGCTGAGAGAGAGAAAGACTGCCGCCATGCTCACCACGATAACCCCCGCCAGGAGCCACACCCACCGGGCGCGCGAGCTTGTGATCCAGTCCAGAACACTGGGCAGCGTCCTGGGAATGCTGTCCAGTCCCTCGTTGACCTTGAGGAGGAGGAGGGTGAGGGAGGCGCCCAGGGAGAGGTTCATGAACATGCAGAAGTTGTTCCGGTTCACGAATGGACCGCCACGGGCGACATCGGTGCTTTGGGCCTCGAAAAACCAGTAGATCTTCCCGGATCCGGTGATGATCTGGGCGATGGCAAGGACGGCCAGGGCTGCACCAAGTGTGGAAATCACCATCAGCAGCCGCCGGAGAGCCCCGGGGTGACGGAATACGTGCAAGGCGCAGACGAAAACTGCTGCCACCGTGAGCATCAGCCGGAGGTCATGCAACGTTCCGGCCGTGTAGAATGTCAGGGCCAGGTCGGTACCGGCCTGATCCTCCATCAGGTTCTTCTTGATCTTAAGGGTCTCGGGCGAGAGGAGGCTTAGGAGCCCTTCAGGCAAGGGCGCAATCTGGAAGCAGACGAGGAGAAGAAAGAGCGCGAGCGGAACATAGGCCCAGGTCCGGATCGGTCTCGTATCAGGCCGGAGGAGGAATTTGAGGGCAAAGCAGAACACCATGACACCGGCCAGAATCACCACCACCTGTTCACTCCAGGCGGCAACGACCCCAAGGGCAAGTGGTGAAAAACAAAGAAGTGCCAGGAGCAAGCCCTCGATGATCAAATCGAGTCGGTCTGGAGGGGATTCGATGGTACCGAGAGGAATACGCTCTTGATTATTCACTTACCTGGTATTTTTCAGAAAAGAGACGTCTATGTTTCTTCAATCGGGCGATCTTCTGGACTCTCCCTGTCTTCCATCACTTCCCTCCTTTTTCGGACCCGATTTTTTCTTTCCCCTTTCCGATCGCCGTCCTCAAGATATCTGTAGTTCCTGTAGTTGTCGTACCGGTAGTACCTGGAAACGCCGTAGTAACCGTAATAGTGGCCATAGCCGCCTTTTTTCTTGGGGACATCGTTGATGGCGACGCCCAAGATGCGGGCTCCAACGCTTTCAAGGCCTTCGCGGGTCAATTCAGTGACCTTCCGGGTCGACTTCTCGGCCCGCAGCACCACGATGGTTGCATCACACAATGCTCCGAGGACTCGAGCGTCTGCTACTAGCATAACAGGCGGAGAGTCGATGAGGACCTGGTCGTATTCTTTTGCCAGGTCCCGGAGAAGGTCGGCAAACTCCGGACTGTTGATGACCTCACTGGGGTTGGAGGAGATTTTGGATAGGTTCGGAAGCACGTCGAGACCGTCGATACCGGTTGGGTGGATGATTTCCTTCACGCTATCCTTCCCCATCAGAACATCGATGAGGCTCAGACCATTCTTGGGGGCCCTGCCATCGATATTGAATATCTTGTGCTGGACGGATCTGCGAAGATCAAAGTCCAGGATCAGGACCCTCTGGCCCACCTGCGCCATGGAAATGGCGAGATTGCTGGTCACAGTGCTCTTTCCATCCCCACTCGTGGGTGAGGTGATAAGAAGGGTCTTTGCCTTTTCCTCCTTGTTCATTGCGTTGAAGTAGATGGCGGTACGCACCGTACGGTAGGCTTCGGCCGTGATCGAGTTTGGCTTCAGGTAAACGCGCTTGCCTGTTCTGGAGATCTCTCTGGAGTCCTTCATATGGGGAAGAACGCCCAGCACCGGTGCAGCGAGTACTGCGGCCATCTCGTCGCTCGAGCGCAGCCGTTTGTTCATCATGTCACGGAGGAATACAACCCCTGCACCCAGGATCAATCCCACCAGCAGAGCGATCGCCATGGTGCGAGCCTTCCGTGGTGAGACCGGACTTTCACCGGGCTTTGCCACGTCCAGAATGCTGATGTTGAGGGTTCCGGTCTCCTCGGTGACATTGATCTCCTTGATGCGTTCATCCAGGATGTCGCAGAGCTTCTCGGCCCTATGCATGCTGGACATTAGCACGTTGAGCCTGGCTTGTTGGACGTTGGCTTCCTCTGCTTTTCTGGAGTAGTTCTCCAGGGCCGCTTCGAGTTCCTTTTCCTTGTCCTTGGCCCTCATGAACCGCTGTCGGGCCGAGGCCCGGCTGGCCTCGATAAACTCCGAACCAAGCTGGGCATGGCCTTCCTGTAGCTCTGTTATTTTCTTCCTGAGATGCTGAATCCGGTTTTGGGCCGCTCGGACGGTGGGACAGACCTTCGTGAACGTGGTTTCAAGCCTTCGTAAATCCTCCTCGGCTGCCTGGAGGTCCTGGTTGAGTTGATGGATCGTTCGCTGAAATTCCTGCTCCGCGGAGTAGTAGTAGGACTGCAGTTCCTGGGATATGAGGTCTTTTCTGAATACAGAACTGCCTGGGACCTCCTGGAGTATTTCGAACGCCACCCTGGCCCCTGATGTTTCCAGATGTGCCTGCTTGAGCAAGCCCATCATCTGGAGGTAATTCGAAATCACCAGGTTTTGGTCCTTGCTGTCCAGGACCAGGACGCCGGCCTTCTCCTTGAATTCCACTATTTCATTGAGCTTGTCCTCGAGCTCCTTGTTTCGCTTCTTTCTCTCGACTTTGAGAATGTCAACTATCTTACCGGTAGTGTCTCTCTTCTTGTCGCTATGGAATTCATGATAAGCTTCAACCACGGCGTTGACGATATCGACAGCTTCCTGCGGATAAGGAGAGTGAGCCGAAACCGAGATGATCTCGTCCTTTTCCCCGACACTGATGTCCAGACAGGATTTTCTGAGAAAGACCAGTGGATTGTCGATGCCCACGAATGTCTTCATGTCCTGGACATCTAGTTTTTTCAGGACCCCGGAGAGAACTACAATGGATTTGAACAGCTCGGCCTGGGTGTATAAATAGTTACGGGACTGAGTCATGAGCCCACCCTCGTCCCGGGAGATGATCACGGGCCCCTCCTTTTCAACGTATACCCGTGAGGTGCTCTCGAAAATGGGTATGGCCGTTGAAAGATGCCAGAGACCGGCAACCAGGGTCATGAGAGTGACACCCAAGATGGCCCAGCGGCCCTGCCAGATCACCTGAACAGAGCCAGGGCCCTGGAAGACATCTTCTGCAATGGCCGGCCCATAGCCCGGTCGCTCCTGGGAGTCGGGGTGTTTTGAGGATTCGCCGAGCCTGGGCTCCATGGAGTCACAGCCTTTCGATCATGCCGCCTTGGCATCAATTGTTGTTCAGCTGGTAGCCAACGTACACGCCTCGCTTGATGGCATTGTTGATGATCCGGGAGAACTGGGTCCGCGCCGTGTCCACAACCGCCACGATGTCTCCCTGCTTGATGGCCACGGACGCGGCATTCTGGAATCCATCACCGGAGAGGTCAAAGGTGGCCGAGACGATTTCACCGCCCGCATCCTGGCGGAAGACCTGGATGTAGCTCGGAGCTGAATCGATATCCAGGCCTCCGCCGAAGCCAATGGCATGCAAAAGACTGTACCGGTTTCCTGGAGGATACTCGTACGTACCGGGATTCCTGACCAGCCCCAAGACGGTGAATACTTCTGTGTTCAACCGGAGAACTTCGATTGTCTCTCCACCTTCAAGAGCCGCGTCCACGAAGACGATGTTCAGTCCACGCACCGGCAAGACAATGGTCTCTCCCTCCCCCTTCTTGCCGGGTTTGTGGATGATCACGGTACTGGCGCCCTCGGGAATCGAACCACGAACACCTCCAGCCCTCATGCTGAGGATGCCTCCGGCTTTCATGAGGGCGCCCACCAGCGACATCTCCTCGCGGGTGAGATCATAGATACCCGGTTGCTTCACGGCGCCAGTTACTGTCACTTTCACCGTACTGTATTCCTTCACCATGGCCACGATGGAGGGACGGTGGACCAGGTACTTGGGATAATAGGCCTTTACCGCGACGCTCTCTAGCTCTCCCAGGGTCTTTTGATCCGCCTCGATCTCGCCGATCATGGGAAGTGTGATCATACCCGTGGTGGTGACCCGGCAGATGTGGGGTTTGATCTCGATTGGCCTGGTGGTATTCCCTGGCAACAACGCTTTATAGACCTCGGGCATGTCGAACTCGAGAATATCCCCTGGCCCGACCCGATACGGCCCGGGCGTGCGCTTGGCACTAAACACGGCGTCCATATCCACTTGCGGCGTGTACGGCCCGGCCTGCTCAAATCGCGCGAGTTCTTCAGGCGTGGAGACGCTCATGCAGCCGGCCAGGACGACGAACGCGAGCGCAACCTTGATCTTCAAAAAAGACATGATTCTACTGATCCAAATGACAGCACAAATGTTCATCGTGCTAGCTCAAACCAGGGGCCGGAGGGGTGTGAAACGAGCACTTCGAAGTGCACAAATTCCACGTCGATATTCTCATCCAGAATTCCCCCTTCACCTACCGGCGGGACCGGCCGGTTGTCCCCTGGTCACGGTCATCCCTAGTCACTCGAAAACCTCGTCACCCAGAAGCACCGGGCAGGAACGCTCTCGTTCCGCCCGGCACGCGCCCGGGTTCTCCATTACACCGGGCTGTTCCTTTCTTCGTTCGTTCCTACGGGCACCTCCCGATCGGACTTGCCGGCGGCGGCCGAACAGGAATCCAGAGTTGCCACATCGTGGGTTTTCTCGGAATAGGCTCACGAATAAACGGGTTATCCTGCTCTTCGTCATCGTCGGGAAGGGGTTCATCCAGGATCGTCGCCATATCCACGATCCCGTACGCTTCCACGTTGTAGGGATCGAAGTTCAATGCTTCCTCCGCCTGAGCCGTGCCGAGCACGTACCGTTTCTCGGCCTGGACGCTCGAACCCAGCAAGCCGGAGAAGAGCATCAGACCGACGATCATCACAGGCACAAGGAAGGCCAGATGCCTCCTTGATAGACTCGCCCTAAGGCTGCTCATGGCTCACCTTTCCTATCAAAATACACGCTATCGTTTTGTTGTTGTATTGAGCTGCGATCCGGGTGCAAAACGGCTGGAGACCACGGTCCAACAGGGTCGAAATCAGACCGTGAGAGAGAGCCTTTTTTTGTCCCTGAACGCAGGAGTGTTCTTGTTTACACCCCATCCACCCACGGAAACATATATCTTTCGGACGCTTGAAATCAAATTCAGGAAACCATGGTAGCCACGCCCAAGGAGGAGTCAAGACAAATAAATGTTGAATTTGGATAACTTAATAGCCGAATTATCTGATCTCTATGTCTTTAATATTTTCCCCCATTGAGGCGTGTTTATTTTTCCATATTTTCTGAGGCGTGTTTATTTTTCCATATTTTCCGGATCCGGCCCTTTCAATCACGCACCCAATCGCTATCATATTGTGGAAATATTCTGGTGTGGAGAGAAAGGGTCGCCACATTCACATCTGAACAGGTTACCCCTGTACGGATGCCTCCAGACAAACACACATTGATCATATCCGGACTTTTTCGACAAGGAGAGACGGACATCATGAGAACACATGGGAAGATAACCCTATTCCTGGCGGCCATTGCGCTGCTGGGATTCCTGGCCGGGCCCGCCCTGGCCACGGACTACTTTGTCCGGCCGGACGGGAGCGATGCCAACACCGGCCTGGGGAACACCACGGCCCTGGCCTTCAAGACCATACAGAAGGCCATTGACACGGCATCCTCAGGCGACACGGTCTACGTCGCGTCCGGAACCTACGTGGAACAGCTCACCATCAAGGACAAGAGCCTCGACATCCGGGGCGGCATTGCCATGCCGGGCATTCCCGCCGGCACCACGGCCGTGGAGATGCCGGTCTCCCGGTCGCTGGACGTGACCAAGAAGGACGGCGTCGGCAATCAAGCGGATCCCCTGATCTGGTGCGAGGACACCACGCCGGCCACGGCCAGCGTCACCGTGAACCTCTATGACCTCAAGGTGGACGGCGAATCACGCTTCGTCCTCAGCACCAAGATCCAGTTCCTGGGCATCATGTTCAAGAACTGCACGGGGTCGGCGGTGCGTTGCCTGGTGGAGGACTTCCAGGAGAGCCCGCTGGGTGCGAACCCGGGCTGCCTGGGCATCACCATCGACGGCTCGAGCACCTACTTCAATGCCATCAACGTGACCATCTACGACTGCACCGTGCGCAACGTCCAGAAGGCGGGGATCGCGGTCTTCGAGGGCACCGCCCATATCCGGAACTGCAAGATCTTCGGGTACGGGCCCACGGCCGCCACGATCCAGTACGGCATCCAGTTCGGCCCGGGCTGCCCCGGGGCCACGGCCGGCTCCATCCACGGCAACGTGGTGTCGGGCTTCGAGTACGGCAGCGCGAGCTACTCGGCGGCGGGCGTGGTCATCGTGGGCTGCACCGGCAGGCTGGACGCCAGCGCCAACAACGTCTCGGCCTGCGACGTGGGCTTCTACATCACGGGCAAGGCGCCGCTCATCGGCACCCACATCCTGAACTACAACACCGTCACCAACTACAAGTACGAGGGCATCTTCACCGAGGCCGAGGGCACGGGCACCTACACCGGAAACCGGTTCATCGGCTCCCGGCCCGGCAGCGGCGCGGCGTGGGACGACGGCCCCGCCACCCCCCTGAAGAACCTCTGGAACGGCAACTTCTACTATGATGTCACGGTGCCCGGCGCCCGGCCGGTGCCCGGATACGCCGCCAACTCCGACGCCGCGGCCAAGCCGGCGCCGGTTCCCTTTGGCGCCGGCAACAACCTGTTCGCCTCGGCCCTGGACCCCAGGGGCATCGAGGCCGGGGATCTGAACGGCGACGGCAAGCTGGACCTGGCCTGGGTGGACTACCTGGGCGACACCATCACGGTGCAGTACGGAAACGGCACCGGGGGCTGGGCCGGCGCCCAGGTCCTGATCATGCCGACCGGTTCCAAGCCCGTGGCCCTGGCCATTGGTGAACTGAACGGCGCCGCGGGCCTGGACCTGGCCGCGGTTTGCGAGAACGGCAAGATCGTCATTGCCCTGAATAACGGCGGGCCGAGCCTCTACAACCGCTTCCCGCTCTTCCTGCCCAATGCCACTCTCACCGGCACCACCATGACCGGCAGCCAGAAGCCCTCGGACATTGCCGCGGGCGACGTGGACGGCTCCAGCAACGACGACCTGCTGGTGAGCATGGCCGGGAACTCCACCCTCGTGATCCCGGGCGGCGCCCGGCTCTTCAAGAACTCGGGCACGGGCCTGGCCTACACCGGCTCCAATCCCTTCGGCGTCATCACCTCGTCCTACGGCTGTGACCTGGCCGACCTGGACGGCGACTCGGACCTGGACGCTGTGGTGGCCGACGCCGGCCTCACGAGCCCCACCACCACCCTGAACGTCAAGACCTACACCAACGTCCTGGGCCTCTTCTCGGCCGGGCCGGTGCTCACCTCCGGCAAGAGCCCGCGCGGGCTCACCTGCGCCGACCTGGACAAGGACGGCCTGTCCGAGATCGTGGTGGCCAACTACGGCAACCCGGCCGGCTTTGAGTTGGGCACGGTGAGCGTGTTCCAGAACCGGACCGCCGGCGGCGCCCCGACCTTTGCCGCGGCCGTGAACACCACCGCCGACTACGGCACCCTGAACGTGGCCGTGGGGGATGCCTTCGGTGACGACGACGCCTGCGGCCACCTGGACGTGTGCGCCGTGAACTTCACCAACGGCAAGATCACGGTGCTCACGGACTGGCGGGCCCTGACCGGGGTGGGCGGCGCTTTCGGCGCCACCGGGAGCCTCACCGGCCCGACCAATCCCCTGGGCGGCATTGTCATGGGCGACCTGAACAACGACTCGGCCGACGACCTGTTCGTCACCGATGTGGCCCCCGACAAGATCGTGCACTACCCCGGGGTGGTGGCCGGACTGCTGCGCTACTACGGCCACGGCTGCGCCGGCTACCTGGACCGCATCCCGGTCATCAGCGCCGAGGGCGGCGGACCCAACCAGCCGAACGTCCTGTTCGCCATTGCCCTGCGCAATGCCCGGCCCAGCTCCGGGGCCATGCTGGTGGGCTCCCTGATCAAGGTCAACCCGGTGCCCAAGGAGTGCGGCCTGCTGTTTGCCTTCGTGAACCTGATCCTGCCGACCTTCACGAACGCGGCCGGCGAGGCCAAGTTCCCCATCACGGTGCCGGGTGCCCCGCCCCTGACCGGGATCAGCCTCTACTGGCAGTGGGGTGTGGTGGACGCCAGCGGCAAGTTCCTGGGCTCCGTGGCCCTGTCCAACGGCATGGAGACCAAGATCGGCAACTGACCTTTACCTGACTTTTAAAAACACCCGGGTTCACCACCCGGGTGTTTTTTTTATACTGGGATCAACATTCTTTTGCGAAGGAGAGCTCCCATGGTCCGATTTCTGCCCCTCTTGTTCGTGTGCGCCTCCCTGCCGGCCCAGATGCAGGTTTCGGTGTGGTACGCCCCGGCTGACGCCGTGGTCTCTCCCCGGTTCACCTGGCCCCTGCCCCGGGACGCGGCCGACATCGATGCCCACATCCTGGCCGTGCGCCGGGCCTACGCCGAGGCCTTCACCCGCTCGTGCATGGAGCCGTTCTGCAAGCGCGTGCAGGCCCTGGGGGCGCGGGTGGACCACGCCTCGGTGTACGCGCCGGCGGCCGTGGTGTCCGGCAGCCCGGAGGCCATCGCTCGCGTGGCGGCCCTGCCCGAGGTGCGCTACCTGGCCCCGAGCTTGACATACAGGCCGGAACAGGACAGCTCGCGCAGGACCGTGCGCGCCGACGCCGTGGCCCGGCTGAGCGGCCTGCCGGGGCCGGTCACGGGCAAGGGGGTGAAGGCGTGCGTGCTGGAGGCCCAGAGCGTGCAGCAGGCCAATCCCTACACCGTGAAGGGGGTGCTCTACTACCAGACCCCGCCGGCGGTGCCCTATGGCCGGCACCCCACGGCCGTGGCCGGCATCATCGCCGGGCAGCACACGCAGTACCGGGGCCAGGCGCCGGGCGTGACCTTGCTCAACGCCAACGCCGGCAGCTTCACCGAGGCCAATATCCTGGCCGCCACGGACTGGGCCGTGAAGCAGGGCGCCAACACCATCAACGCCAGCTTCGGAATGAATACCAACGGGGCGCTGGCCCTCATGGACCGCTACTTCGACCACGTGGTGCGGAACCTGAACGTCAACTTCATCAAGGGCGCCGGCAACAACGGCACCCGGGTCGGGTACGTGGTGAGCCCGGGCCTGGGCTACAACTCCATCACCGTGGGCAACAGCCGGGACCAGAAGACGCCGCACTGGTGGGACGACGACGTGAATCCCACCTCGGGCTACCTCGATCCTGTCACCGGCCACCCCAAGCCCGAGATCGTGGCCCCGGGCACCAACCTCACCGGCAACCTGCACACCTCGCCCTGGATCGGCTTCATCGGCACGGGCGGCAGCTACGCCGGCCCCCAGGGCAATGCCGCGGCCGCCCTCCTCATGGAGCGGGACCCGCAGCTCAAGCTCTGGCCCGAGGCCATCCGGGCCGTGCTCCTGGCCACGGCCTGGCACAAGATCGACAAGCCCCTGGTGGGAGACCGCGACGGCTGCGGCCAGCTCCACGCCCTGGCCGCCGATGCCGTGGTGCGCGACGGCAAGAACCGGCTCCGCTACGGCAACCTCACCCTGAAGTCCTTCGACGCCCAGGGGAACCTGGACATCCCGCTCCCGGTCCAGGCCTGGAGCGAGGTCCGGGCCGTGGTGTCCTGGACCTCGAATCCGTCCACGACGTATCCCTACCCCAGTGATCCCCTGGAGATGGACCTGGATCTCCAGGTTCTGGACCCTTCACGCAAGCCCGTGGCCTCGGCCACGGACCGCAAGCGCGCCTTCGAGATCGTGCGGTTCATGCCGTCGATTGCGGGCACCTACACCTTCCGGCTCCAGAAGATCCGGTTCGACGGCGCCCAGGAGCCCTACGGCCTGGCCCTGACCCAGATCCACGACACGGCCGCAGCCTGGATATCCGGGCCGGCCACCCTTCCCGTGGGCAAGAAGTCCATGTTCACCCTGAACGATCCCTATCACCCGGGGCAATCGTACGCAGCCGGGGCCTCTTTGAGCGGCGGGGGCTTTTCGCAGGCCTTCCTGGCCGGGACGCTACCCGTGCCCCTGGTGCCGGACAGCCTCTTCTTCACGATTCTCGCTCACGGCGGCGGCGGGGTCTTCCACGGCTACCAGGGCACTCTCGACACCCAGGGCAAGGCAACCCTCGAGGTGAGGGTGCCCGGCGTGCCCGCGCTGGCGGGCCTCACCCTGACCCAGGCGGGCCTGATCCTGGACGCCCGGGCCCCCGGGGGCACGGCGGGCGTCACCCCGGTGCTGACGGGAAAGGTGGTTCCTTGACCCTGGAACGCCCCCGAAAGCCGCTCGACTCCATCCTGGTGAAGCCGGCCGGGCCGGACTGCAACCTGGCGTGCGAATACTGCTTCTACCTCGGGAAAACCGACCTCTTCCCGGGTCCGGCCCCCCACCGCATGTCCAAGGAGGTGCTCTCGGCCCTGATGGAGGGGGCCTTCCAGGGGAGCAGTCCTGGGGTGAGCTTTGCCTGGCAGGGGGGCGAGCCGACGTTATTGGGGCTCGAGTTCTTCGAGGAGGCCGTGCGCCTGGAGAAGCGCTTCGGCCGGGGCCGCACCGTGGCCAACGGCCTCCAGACCAACGGGCTCCTCCTGGACCGGGACTGGGCGCGGTTCCTGCGGAAATACGACTTTTTGGTCGGCCTCTCCCTGGACGGCCCGGATCACGTCCACGACCGCTACCGCCGGGATCGGAGCGGCCGGGGATCACACGCCCGGGTGGTGGACCGGGCCCAGATGCTCCTGGACGAGGACGTGGCCGTGAACGCCCTGGCCGTGGTGAATGACGACTCGGTGCGCTTTCCGGACGAGACCTACGCCTTCCTGAAGGACCTGGGGCTGACCTACATGCAGTTCATCCCCGTGGTAGAGGCCGATCCAGCCCCTTTTTCCGTGCCCCCCGAGGCCTACGGCGAGTTCCTGTGCCGGATCTTCGACCTGTGGTACGGCGACATCCGCGATCTCACGCCCGGAACCTTCGTGCGGTTCTTCGAGTCGGTGTTTCACGCCTACGTGGGGCTGAAGCCCCCGGAATGCACCCTGCTGCCCGCGTGCGGGGAATACGTGGTGGTGGAGCACACCGGCGAGGTGTTCTCGTGCGACTTCTTCGTGGAGACCCCGTGGCGCCTGGGAAACGTCCTGGAGGACCGCCTCGAGGACCTGCTGAACGCCCCGCGCCAGGCAAAGTTCGGCGCGCAGAAGGCGGCCCTGCCCGGAGCGTGCCTCACGTGCCGCTGGCGCCCGGTGTGTCAGGGCGGCTGCGTCAAGGACCGGATCCGCGTGGCCGACACCCGGGGCGAGAACTACTTCTGCGCCGCCTTCAAGCGCTTCTTCGCCCACGCCGACAGCCGCCTGCGCACCCTGGCCGAGGCCTGGACAAAGCGGGAAGCCAGGCGGACCGACCCCGGGCCGGTGGGCCGGAACGATCCCTGCCCCTGCGGAAGCGGGCGCAAGTTCAAGAAGTGCTGCGGAAACACGTGAGCCGTGCCCCACGCCCCCGGGATGTCCTGTTTCAGGAATCACTCGTGGATCGAGGAGACGTGAACCGGTTTTGCTCTTCCGACAGGAACCTCCGCTTGGACAGGATTGCATTTGGCAACTGAGGATGGAACTGTCATAATTGAGGATAATCACGAGATTCCAGCCGAAAAAGAGCAGGAGTACCGAGTGATGTCCACGCAAGAAATCCCGGATACACTGCGAGATCGTATCGCTCCCGTGCTGGCGCTCCTCAGAAAGTTGAAGCTCGCATTCTCCTTGAACGAGCAGTCCGGGGGTGGCATGACCATCGAGATCGGGCCCGAAAACGGCCGATCCGGGGACGAACGCACGCCCGGTGGTGGAGAACCGAAGACCGTCCTGGAGCTGGCTGACGAGTACGTTCGCGGTCTTTCCGATTCGGAGAGGCATAGGCTCCCATCGGACGAGGCCGACCAGCACGACCACTACCTCTACGGGACGCCGAAGAAGTGAAAGCGATCTTCGCTGATACGTTCTACTGGCTAGCACTGACGAATCCGGTGGACGCTTTCCACGAACGAGCCAGGGAAATTGCGGCCTCCCTCCCTGAAACGCCCATAGTGACGACCGACGAAGTCCTGACCGAGTTCCTAACGCGTCGCGGCAGTTCCGGACCCTACCATCGAGCTCGAGCCGCCATGTTCGTTCGTGAACTGCTCGAGCACCCGACCGTGCTGGTCCGTCAGCAGAGTCGCGACTCCTTCCTGGTAGGACTCGAATTCTACGAAGCGCGTCCGGACAAGAGCTACAGCCTCACGGATTGCATCTCCATGGCCGTAATGCAGGAGGAGAGAATGACGGACGCGCTCACCGGCGACAACCATTTCGCCCAGGAAGGATTCAACCTGCTCTTTCAGAAGGACGGGTGATCCGGCCGGTCGGGATCACTGTCCTTTCGCATATCGCGAAAGTACATTCGCTTTTTGCGAAAAACACGAAGGGCCTCTGCCCTGACTCCATTTCCGGCAGAAGTCCCGCGCGGGTCGGGCGTGGGAGGAATGGAGAGAAAGGCCGCGACTGGGGATTCGCCGTGGAGGAGGATGACATGGGTCTGGCGGCGTGAGGCGCCCCACGGCCCATTTCTGGTCATTCATCAGGCGTGGACTCCGAAGTGTGAGCCCGGATTCTTGATCCCTGGTACGAGACGTCCCGCTCCCGGAAAAACTCGGAGATGCCGCCCTGGGGGTGTTCTCGGCCGGGCCGGTGCTCACCGCCGGGAAAAGGCCGCGAGGCCTGGAAAGAGCGCGAGGCCAGGCGGACCGATCCCGGGCCGGTGGGCCGGAACGATCCCTGCCCCTGCGGGAGCGGACGCAAGTTCAAGAAGTGCTGCGCGGGGTAATTCCAAAACCGCTGGAACACTCCAGCCCGCTTTCTCCATCTATCATTTTCGCGAACCGTCTCGTATGGAGATCGTTCGAGAAAGTTCCAGGAATTGCATCAGAGGCCCCGCAGGGATGGAGGACAGGCATCCCATGACCCGGCGCGGGAAGGGAGTGCACAACCGGGTCGACGACGAGCGCCCCATCGGAGCGTGGATGTTTGCGGAAAGCCGCAAACCCGAAACGGAGGGGGGACAGTCATGTTTTCACCTTTCGACGACTTCTTCAACTGGTTACTCAAGCACATGGGTCCGGCCAAGGTGATCCGGGCCGTGTTGAGCGCCATCGACTGGCGGAGGAACGAAGCGCACCCGCCCTATGACCGGGAGACCTACCTGGACATCCACGGCATGCGGGGGCTCCTGAACCTGGCCGTGAACCGGCGGGAAGGGCTCATCCTCGACAAGCACAGGCTGCTGAAGCTGATCCACGAGCTGAAGCTGGAGGAGCTGATCTTCCGCTTCATCATCACGCCGGAGCGCCGGCCGCCCTGGGACCTGTGGCGCCAGGGCTCCGAGGTGGTGGTGATCCTGGCCGGGAAATACGCCAACATCACCGCCTCCACCACCCCGCTGCGGCGCACGGTCCTCGGGATCTGGGACTTCAAGGCCCACGAACGCCTCCTGACCGTGCTCCGGAAGGACGCCCAGATCGAGTTCGAGCCCACCCGCCACTTCCTGCCCCCGGACTTCAATCCCGCGGACGCGGACCGCTACCTGCACCAGCTCTGCCGCCGGCGCAAGATCGGGGCCATCGTGGTCCTGGGATCGCCGCTGGTGAATCCCCTCACCGACGCCATGGCACGGCTCATGTTCAGCGACGTCATGGTGGACGGCAAGCCCGTGCAGCCCGAGGCCCTGCCGGCGCGGTTCCGCTGGTCCTTCGACCTGAAGCAGCCCAGCCCGTTCCTGGGCGAGGCCAGCCCGTGCGGGCCCGAGGAAGAGGGCGTGGTGCTCCGGGGCCACCACACCACCACCTACCCCCGCATGCGGGACGAGGAGGTGACCCGGCGGGTCCAGGACCGGTCCAGCTCCCGGGGCGTGTTCCCGGACTGCGGGATCCTGGCCATCTCCGTGCGCCAGAACACCAATTTGATCTTTTGCGGGGGCCACGGGGGGTGCGGCACCCTGGCCGCGGTCCTGGGCCTGTCCCGGACCCGGTTCATCGAGAGCAGACTCCTCGACGCCTCGGATCCGGTGCGGCCCGCCGGGCTGCTCTTCGAGCCCGTGTGGGTGAACCGCCGCAAGACCACGGCCCTGGCCAACGACGACTTCCGCTTCAACGAGAGCCGCTTCGGCCAGGACTGGGGATTCGCCGTGGAGGAGGAGGACCTGGGTCTGGCGGCGTGAATGCGCGGGGCTACCGACGGGCGCTGTCCACGCGGCGCGCCCACGCCCGCCCCACGCGCGATTATTGGCCAAAAATGGGCCATCCTGAGGCTGTGGGACGTCCCACAAGCCTGAAACGGCCCATTTTTGGCCAATAGTCGGGCGTGGGCGCCAACGTGGGATTTGCCGCGTGGGCGCCGATGCGAAATCCTGGCGCTCCCGGCCCCTACTGCTTCTGCACCTCGACCCCCTTGGCGTCCTGGAGCACCCGGGGAGGCTCCTTCAGGGCCAGGCGGCCCTTCTTGGTGTAGTTCACCTTGATCCACTCCAGGCAGCGCTCCCAGAAGGTCTCCGGGCTCTCCTGCCACACCTGGCGGAAGTGCTGGCGTAGGGTGCCCTTGGACTCCCGGCGGATGTAGCAGAACGGTTTGATCCCCTCCACCCGCTCCCGGATGATGTAATCCGCCAGGCCGTAGCAGATGCCGTGGATGGTGCCGTCCACCTCGGCCAGGTTCTTGCACAGGAAGAACTCGGCGAAATCGGGCGCCCGGCCCGCCACTACCATCATCCGGATCTTGGTCATCCAGTCGCCCTGGGTGAACTGGGGCGGATCCCCGGTCTCGTCGAAGCAGTAGGTGTTGTAGTCCCCCTCGCGGCGCTCCATCCAGTGGGCGAAGCCGATGTCCAGCCACGTCGGGATGACGTAGCTGTTCTTGATCTCGGACATGAGCACGTTGTGGGCGAAGTTGTGAATGATGACGCTCGTCCAGCCGTCGATGCTCTTCACTCCCCCACTCGGGGAGGGGGGCAGGAGCAGGGCCAGGACGTCGGTCACCGGGGCCCGGTGGCGCAGGCCGTCGGTGTAGCAGCGCCCCGTGAACCGGTCGGCGAAGGTGAAGTAGGTCTTTTTCCGGGCAAAGAGGTAGATCTCGAACTTGCCCTTCTGGCGCATGTACGGGCCGTGCTTGTAGTCGCGGAAATACTGCTCGTAGGTGCTCATGTCCGAGCCGAAGATCTTCCAGGCGTCCACCATCATGCGGTGGCAGTGAAAGGCGAACAGGTGCGGCACCTGCTCCCGGGTGATGACCGGGTACTTGCCCTTGAAGTGGGGGTAGGTGGCCGAGAGCATCTTCATGGATTCCTTGATGCGCGGCCGGGTGGTGGGCGTGACCTTGAGCGGGGGCACGGTGCTCACGATTTTGAGGTAGTCGGTCTCCACGTAGACCACCTTGCGCTCCCGGAGGGTCTCCAGCACCTCCACCAGGTCGAAATCCAGGAGCTTCTGGCCCTGGGGAAGTGCCGGCTTCCACAGGGTCCCGGTCTTGCCCACCGCCTTGGAGATGAAGGCCTTGTACGGAAGCTTCGGGTATCGCTTCACGGGGCTCTTGGCCTCCTCCTGGGCTATGACCCCGGAGATGACCCCAGAGGCGAGAACGGCCAGGCAGGCCGCGAGGATCGTCTTCATGTGCCTCGATTCCGGAATAAACCCCGTCTGCCCCCTGTATTTTACCCCTTTAGCCCGGATTATTCATGAAACACCTGTACTCTCGCAGGATTTAATCCGGCCTGAACGCACCGATTCGGGCGCGTTCACCCCGGATGAAGTCAACTCACCAGGTTTCATCGGCCCTGAACGCGCCGATTCGGGCGCGTTCACCCCGGATGAAGTGCTTCATTGGGGGTGGACGCGCTCGTTTTGACGCGTTCACCCCGTATGAAATCAGGCATGAGATGGACGCCGGATCGGTAGAACCTCTTTGGGTCCACGCCCATGGGACGGGGTATGATCCACGCAACAATTTGTTCTGAATGGCCGGTCATGATTCGTAGCCCTCGGATCGGGGTCTATCGACGGCGCAGGCAAGGCGCGACGACTGCCGCGTATTCGGTGAATACGCAAAGGAGGTTGGGCGAAGCATGCGTCGTCGAGAGGCTCCGAGGCGAGGGCTACGAATCATGACCGGCCATTCAGGGAAGGAACTTGTTCACCTGCTTCAGCTTTTCGGGCAGATATTCGTCGATGACGTAGTTGAGTCCCCACTTGGCCAGGGCCTGCTGCTCGGCCCGCTGGCCCATCTTCAGCAGCAGCTCCAGGGCCTCCACCCAGCGCTTGTGGCGCTGGAAGAACGGGTCGTTCTTCAGGGCGTCCTGGGCCCGCTTCACGTCCACGGGCTTCAGGTCGTGGGTGGGCAGGGCGTAGTCCTCGATGTCCTGGGGGGTGACGCCCAGGAACCGGGCCTTGGGCACGCAGAAGAACTGGTTGATGTGGGCGGCGTTGCCCGATCCCACCTTCAGGGTGCGGTAGATGTTGGAGATGCCGTAGGGGTCGCAGTCCACGAAGGCGTAGACCGGGATCTTCTTCATGTCGCTCAAGCGCCGGATGAAGCGCCGGGTGGCCCGGGTGGGCACGCCCCCCAGTTCCACGATGATGCACCCGGCCGTGTCCCAGAAGCCGTGGCTGAGCAAGCGCTGGAACATGCCCCCGGTCTCGATGGCCAGGATGAACCTGGCCTTTGTCTTGAAGCCCAGGTGCTCCACGCTGCGCGGGATGGAGTAGGCGCCCGTTCCGAAGGTGGTGCAGTCCACCTCCAGGGGACGCCCCGTGCGCGCATCCCGGTCCAGGACCACCAGTTCCCCGGCCACGCTGCCGCCGTGCTCCTCGGGATAGAACCGGAGCTGCTCCCGGCTCACGGCAAAGAGGCTGAACATGGCCTCCACGTCGTCCATGACCGTGTCGGACTCGGCCTGTTCGTCGAACTTGGCGTCCTCCCAGTTCTTGGAGACGTAGTAGACCTCCCGCTTGGAGGCCTGGGTCTGCTCCTGGATCATCTCCCGGGAGAGCGCCATCATCTTCAGGGTCTGGGCAAAGGTCTTCACCGAGTTCACGGTCAGCGTCCGGACCTTGCGGCCCCGGCCGAGCTCGAAGTAGCCCACCCGCTCGTCGTAGCGCACGTTGGAGAGTGTTCGGGTGGGGCTCTTGAGCTCGGGCTTCTGGCCCCTCTTGATCATGCCATGGACCTTTTGGGCCGTGTCCCGGATGCACTTGCGGGTGCGCTCGTCTTCGGCGTGGGTCGGGCCGATCGCCGTTTTCTTGGCGGCCTTCTTCACGGTCTTTTTCTTGGCGACCTTCTTCTTCTTGGCCATGCGACGGCTTCTCCGTAAGGTCCCGGATTACATCTTCCGGCTCTTCTCCAGGATGTCCTTGAGCTGGTTCAGGGTGGTGGTGCGGACGCGGTCCGAGAGGCTTAAGATCTCCTGGAGCGCGTCCCCGATGTGCGGCAGGTAGCTCTCGATGTAGGACCGCTTCTTCTCGGCGTCGGCCTGGCGGCGGCGGCGGTTCACGAAGATGCGCAGCCGCCGGCCGCACTCCTGCACGGCCAGGCGCACCTCCTTCTGGATCTCGGGATAATCGGCGATGGCCTCCTTGGACTCGCTGGTGAAGGGCACCCAGACGCTGGCCAGGTGCACCAGGAGGGTGAGCGGCCCCGTGGGCAGGGCCCCGCGCGCCTGGTGCAGACCGTAGTTCTTCCAGTCCGTGCCCACCAGGGTGCGGGTGATGAGGCAGGCGCCCGGCTGGTAAAGTAACGGCACCCGGTTGGCGAAGCGCAGCACCCGGGCCAGCTCATCGGCCGCCAGGTTCCCGCCGTAGGCCAGGCCCACCTCCACCAGGAAGGGATTGCCGCGGTAGACCGCCGGTGAGCGGGTGCAGGCCGTGATGAAGGCCGCCTCCGGGATCTCGTTCTTGAGGCTCTTCACGAGCAGCTCCTCGCCCACGGGCACGATGCAGTGGGCCGCGGGCGCCATGATCTTCACCTCGCGGATGGCCCGGATCAGGTTGTCGGCCTCGCTGCGGGCGATGCGGCCGGGCCGGCTCTTCACGCCCAGGCCCGCCTTCTCGCAGATCTCCTGGGCCACCCGCGGCCCCACCCGGCTGAAGTCCTGCTTCAGGAAGGATCCCAGGGCCCGAGCCTGGGTGTCTTTAAGCATCTTGATCAGGAGTCCCAGCTCCACGCCGTAGGGATGAGGCTTGATCTCGGAGGGGTCCTCGGGCAGCTCCCGGGTCACGCGCTTGAAGTGGTGCTCCCCGCCGTCGGGTGCGAGGTAGCGGATGTCCACGTGGGGATTGGCGATGGAGGTCTGCTTCAGGTAGTCGTCCACGCTCTGGCGGCCGCGCTTGTAGCGGCCCTCGAGCTCGATCTCCACCCGCGTGCCGTGTTTGACCTTCCACTCCACCTCTTCTTCCCGGGAGACCTCGGGCCGGTTCCGGGTGGTGTCGATGTGGACCCGGAACTTGAGCGCCGGTTTCCTGGGCCCCGTGCGCGAGGTGATCACCACCGGCTTTCCCGTCGTGAGCAGGCCGTACATGCCGGCGGCGCTGATGCCGATGCCCTGCTGGCCCCGGGACTGCTTCAGGGTGTGGAACTTGGAGCCGTAGAGGAGCTGGCCGAAGATCTTCGGCACCTGGGTCCGGACAATGCCGGGGCCGTTGTCCTCCACCACCACCCGGAAGCGGTCGTCCTTCTTCAGGGCGTGGATCTCCACCCGCACGTCGGGCGGGGTGCCCGCCTCCTCGCAGGCGTCCAGGGCGTTGTCCACCGCCTCCTTGATGGCGGTGAGCAGGGCCTTGCGCGGGTTGTCGAAGCCCAGGAGGTGCCGGTTCTTGGTGAAGAACTCGGACACGGAAATTTCCCGCTGCTTCCGGGCCAGGGCCTCGGCGTCCAGGCCGGGTGTGGTGCGTTTGGGAGGGCGTTTCGGGGCGCGTTTTTTCGCCCGCTTGGGGGCACGCTTGACCGTAACCCTGGTCTTCTTCTTCGCCTTCTTCTTCCGGGTGGTGGCTCGTGTCATGCGGCTCCTCGCTGCCGGGGCAAAGGGGCTGGCCCCTCAGGGCAGGGCAATGAGGTCCCCCGGATGCAGGGTGTCGCCCCGGCCCGGATTCATGGTGATCAGGGTCTGGAGGGTGACGCGGTGCAGCCGGGCAATGTCGATGAGGGTGTCCCCGCGCACGACCCGGTGGAACCGGGCCTTCCCGATGCCGGCCCCGGTGGCAATGGCAGTGGCCGTGGCAGTGGCCGTGGGAGTGGCAGTGGGAGTGGCAGTGGGGATGTCGGGTTTCAACCCCGCCAGGATGCCGGGCAGCACCGCGCTCAGGTGCTTGCCGGGGCACTCCGTGGCCCGGACCTTGTGGTGGCCGTAGATGTTCCGGACGGGCACCTTGTGCTTTGCCGCGAGATGGGCCAGGAGGCGCACCAGCGCCCTCTTCTGGGCGGCCGGCACCCGCTGGACGTTGAAGTCGCCCATGAGGGAGATGCCGATGTTGCCCCGGTTGAGCTGGTGGTTCCCGGCGTGAGCGCCCTGATACTTCAGGGGCCGGCACTGCCAGGTCCGGCCGCTGGCGTCGACGACGTAATGGTAGCCGATGTCGGCCCAGCCGCGCTGAAAGTGGTTCTTCTGGATGGACCGCAGGGTCCGGGCCACCTCGGACCGGGACCGGGCGCCGGTGACCATGGCCGTGTGGTGCACGGTGATCTTGCGGATGGTCTCCATGGGGTTGGCGAGGTGGGTGCGCAAGGTTCGCGCGGCCCAGGTGGACCGGGGCAGGATCGCGGCCGCGCCCGGGGTGGCCGGCCGCCGGCCCGCGCCCCCGTACTTCGAGGCCCCCAGCACCTCGCGGCTCAGCTTCCGGGTCACCCGGTTCCAGAGGTCGGGGTCCACCCGCTCCCGCCGCACGCCCAGGAAATACGACCGGGCCACGGCCGTGTCCCGCACGCGGTCGTGGCTCAGGGCCAGGAGCGCCCGGGCGCCGGCCTGCTGCCGCACCCGGCCCATGCGCTTCACCTCCACCAGATATTCCCGGGCCAGGGTGTGCTCGGCCTGACCCACCAGGGCCTCACCCAGCAGCAGGTAGGCGTCCAGCACCGCGGTGCGGTCGTTGTGCTCCTGGGCGGCCGCGAGCTGCTGCCCGGCCACGGCGCGGGCACTTGGATAGTCCCCCATCTGGAGGTAGCTCTCGGCGGCAAACGCCCTCTTCCCCGGGACGGTTGGGTTCAGGCCGTGGGGTCTCCCGGCACAGGCAGACAGCAGACCCAGGGCAACGAGAATGGACACTCCGGCAGCGCGCGACATGAATCCTCCCCGACCAGAATGACTCGGCTCACGGTATCCGGGACCGGCCATGGGCCCGCCCTGCCCGGAACCTGCGCAACCGGCACCGGGCCAGGTCCCTGAATCATAGGGATTCTTCCCGGACGGGAAACAGAAAACTTCGTGATTTCAGGAGAGAACCAGGGGAGCGGGGATACCCGGGTGGTGCTTGCCCGGACCGGTCTCGGGACGGTCCCCCTCCCCGACAATCCGATCCTGCTTCTTGCCCGAGGCCACAAATGTTGTTATATATCCACTGTTGGCTCAAGAGCCAACATCCGAAGATCCGATGGATTTCAAACGGACCCCTACCCGGACGGACCGACACCATGGCGCGAAACCGGACCGCAAAAGAAATTGGACTGGAAAAGCGATTATATTCGAAACTCGTGGAGGCCCTGTGCGACCTGGGGGTGGAAACCACGGAAGTCCGGGAGGATGCGCACAGCGCCCCCTCCCTCCACCTGAAGTTAAACAGGCGCCGCATCTCCATGAGCCTCGAGGTCAAGAACAGGACCAATCCCAGCCACGTCCAGGACATCGTCTCCCGTCTCGGGAAGAGGAAGCCTCGGGCCCCGCACATCACCCTCCTGGGTGCACCGCGGCTGTCCAGCGCCACCCGACGCCTACTTCGCAGATCCAACACTGGGTACGTGGATCTGGCCGGCGGTCTCTACCTTCCCCTGGAGGGTTTGCGCGTCCTGCTGGACCGCCACGAACCCGAACCGGACGAACCGACCTCGGAACGCCGGGGCGGCCGCGTTCACGGTGCACCCGGCATGAGTGCCGGTCGGGCAGCCCTCTACCGGACATTGCTCCATCACGGGAACCGACGGTGGGCGGTGAGAGAACTCGCTCGGGTAACCGGACAGGATCCGGGGACCACCAGCCGGTATCTCGGCGAGTTGCACGGCGCAGGCTGGCTCGAAAGAGAGGGAAGGAGTGGATTCCATGCCGTGGATCCCGAAGCCCTCCTCGACCACTGGGCCGGTCTGGCTCCCCGGCCCTCGAGGAAAGCCCTCCGGTATCTCGTGCCCGCGAAAAGCTATCCAATCTTCCGGAAGAACATCGCTGCTCTCTTCAAGGACGACCCGGCGCTCTGGCACACCCTGTGGAGCGGTGCGGAGTCCCACGGCCATTTCCTGGAGCAGCCCAGAGTCGCCCTCTATTGCCACCGGCCGGACTGGGTGGAAGAGCGCCTCGAGGCCCGGCCCGCCGAGACTGGAACCGAGGCCAACCTCTGGCTGCTGCCCGTTCCGGACCGGGCTCTCTCCGTCGGGGCCGTGTCCCGGAAAGGAGAACAGGCGGTCTGCCCGTATCAGGTCTACATCGACCTGGTCCACGCTCCCCACAGGGGAAAGAGCATTGCCGGAATCCTCCGCAAGCAGCTGGAGAAAAACCGTGAGTGAACCCAAAGGCCTGCGCCGGTCCGTCATCGGGCTCTTCAAGCAGCTGCCCGATCTGGAAAAGGCCCCGACCACCGTCATCGGAGGAGTCGCAGCCATGTTGCGCCTGGAAAAGGCTGGCTTTCCCGATCAGATTCGCCCGACCGTGGACCTCGACCTGATCACCGGCTACATGGCGGATCCGGAGCAGATCCAGAAGGTCATGCCGAACCATCCCGTGGACATGTTCCCCCTCGAAGAACCGTCAGGTCGGGCCGGTCCGTTTCCGTCCGAGATAGCAGCGGTGGTGGTCGAGGATCGAGACCTGCTGCGATTTGATGCCACCCGGATTCCGGTGGTGGGCCCCGTGGGATTCCTCGTCTCCAAACTCAACCGATCCGGAAGCAGGAAGTCGATGTCCCACAGGGGAAAAGACCTGGTGGACGTGATTCGTGTCTGGCTGGCCGAGCCCGAGATCGTCAAGATCCGGATCCGCAAGTTCATGGATCAATCCGTGGTGGCAGAAGCATGGGACGACTTCAAGGCTCTCCTGCAAGGAAGCCGGGCAAGGGGGACGAGAGCCGTTCTGGAAGAGCTGGACCTGGTGGCCGGGGATATGGATTTCCTCCTGATCAAGGCCCGGCTGGATGCGCTCTTCCGGCAGCTGCCCTGACAGCCTAATCAGCACCACCAGTAGAACTGGTGGTATGAGGAAAGCCCCTAAAAGGGG
>CAZAKZ010000076.1:0-26645 GCA_964485695.1 uncultured Planctomycetota bacterium
TGACCTCCTCCCTTGATCCAGAGGGACTCTATGCGGAGATTAGCCGGTTAACGGGTCAAAATCCGCTGGTGAAACACTTCATGAGCAAAATGAGCGCATTTCCGCTCAGAAATCGGCCATGAAATTGGATCGGGGAACCCCGCCGGATCGATGAACGGAACCCGTTCAGCCCTCAGAGAGACATTAATGGACAGGACCGAAGGCCCCATTTTTCAGGTAGTTGCTGAAAATCTTGCCTGGAATCTGAGTTTATAATAATCTTTCGCCCTGCAGGGTCCGTTTGAGCGGGCGTAGCCCCGGGAGAGCCGGCCCTTCGGATCGGATCGAGATAACCAGCGGGTCCTGGGGCCCCCGAGATCACGGATTGAAGAGGATCACCGGACAGCCGGGAGAACATGGAAGCGAGTCAAGGCCATGAAGGAAGGCATTCATCCTGAATACAAGATCTGCAAGGTGACCTGCGCCTGTGGAGCGTCCTTCGAGACCCGGTCGATCCTGGACAAGATCAACGTGGAGGTCTGCTCCAAGTGTCATCCCTTCTACACGGGGCAGCAGAAGTTCGTGGATACGGCCGGGCGGATCGAGAAGTTCACCCGGAAGTACAAGGAATTCAAGGCCATGGATCGCAACAAGGGGGCCTTGAAGAAGGAAAAACCTCCAGAGCCGGTAAAGACTCGGAAGCCGAAGGTTCCTGCGGAAGCGAAAGCCAAGCCCGGTCCGAACGTTCCTGAAACAACATCAACCCCGGCAGCCCCAGCAACCTCGGCAGCTCCAGCAGCCCCAGCGGCCCCGGCAACTCCGGCAGCCCCCCAGGCTCCGGCCGCACCCGATACCCCTGCCGCACCCGAGGTCCAGAACACCCCTCCGGCCGCACCCCCGCCGGAGTCCACGACGTAGCGTCCGGTCCATGCATACAATGACGTCCTTTCGATGACGTATCTGCAAGACTCTGTGGGACCGACCCTGAAGGAACGCTTTTTCCGTGCGAGAAAAGCTCGAGGAAATCCTGAAGCGCAACGCTGAACTGGAAAAGCTCGTCGCGGATCCGGAGGTGTTGAGGGATCCACCCCGGCTCCGCGTGCTCATGAAGGAATACGGTTCGGTACACAAGCTCGCGGAAGTGGCCGGACAGTACCTCGAGGTCCAGGATGAGATCGAAGAAGCCCGGGAGATCATCCAGGAAGCATCGGATGGTGAGCTGGTCCAGCTGGCCAGGGAGGACATTGAGTCTCTGGAAAAGAAAGAGGCGGAACTTTTCAACGCCCTGGTAGAGCATTTTGCCACCGAAAACGTGGTGCTGGATCGAGACGTGATCATGGAAATCAGGGCCGGCACCGGAGGGGACGAGGCCGCCCTGTTCGCCGCCGACCTCCTGCGCATGTACAAGGGATATTGCGAGAAGAACGGATGGAAGGTGGAGGTCCTGGAATCGAATCCGACCGAGCTGGGAGGATTCAAGGACGTGGTGATTTCCATCAAAGGCGAGGACGCGTATCGAAAGCTGAGGTTCGAGATGGGGGGACATCGAGTCCAGCGGGTCCCAACCACCGAAACCCAGGGTCGGATTCACACTTCGGCGGCCACCGTGGCCGTGATGGCCGAAGCCGAGGATGTGGACGTGGAGATCAAGGATTCCGACCTGAAAGTCGATTTCTATCGTGCCTCCGGTCCAGGCGGACAAAACGTCAACAAGACCTCGAGTGCGGTGCGCATCACCCACCAGCCCACCGGAATCGTGGTCCAGTGTCAGGACGATTCCTCCCAGCACAAGAATCGATCCCGGGCCATGAGACACCTCAGGTCCCGGGTATTCGAGAAGCACCAGGAAGAGCAGAAGGCGCAGCGGGATGCCGAGCGGCGGAGCCAGATCGGTTCCGGGGATCGGAGCCAGCGCATTCGCACCTATAATTTCCCCCAGGACCGGATAACCGACCACCGGATCGGGATGACCGTCCACGGCCTGGAGAAATTCCTGGAAGGCCATATCCAGGCCATGCTCGATGCCCTCCTCGACTACGAGAAGGCGGAATTCCTGAAGAGTCAATCCCTGTTCAGGGATTGATGCCCGGAGGGGGGGAATCAGGAGAGGACGTCATTTTCTCCGCCGGAAGACAACATTCTGGGTTGGAACCCCCGGCTGCGCTAAGATTAGATCCATTCGAGACCCGCAAAGAACCGGCTCTTGAAACTTGCCAACCGTATCCGACCGGGTTTCGTTTCATGTCGTTCGTGGTTCCCGGCGCCATGACTCCTGTCCGGTGTTTCGGGAAGTTCTGATACCTCCGGCCTCGAACGAGGCGTGAAGATCCACAGGTTGAATCCAGGAATCGGTTCCCGAGCCCGGGGCGCGCCCCGGGCGTGACCTCGGGAAATTGGTCCACTCGAAAAGAAGGATGCTTCAAATGACGGACGAAGATCGGATGCATGAGGAGGGTGCGGAGTTCGCGGATAACGCGGATCACGCACCGGACATGGAGCCTGGAGACATGGAGCCTGAAGTCGAGGCCTCGCTCCCTGTCGATGAGGGGCCTGTTCTGGCCGGGGACGCGCGCTCGGATGGACCGTCCAGGAAGCGGTGTGTCTGCTGCGGGGAGATCATTCCCATGTTCGCCCTCAATTGCAAGCACTGCCGCAGCTGGGTGGCGCTCTGGGAGGGCAGCATCGCCAAGGAATACTTCTATCTCCTGGCTGCGGCTCTGATCTGCCTGTTCGGGACGCTGCTCCCGTGGAAACCCATTCCCGAAGGCGCGCCGGCCGCTGTGGAAGCCGCGGCGGACGCCGAGAAAGGCCCTGTGGGGCGAGTTCCCCGGGCCCGGGCCCCCCAGCCCAAGATGCCGGAAGACGAGCCTGCGGTGCAGGCGGCCAACCTCGTGAAGGAGGCCCTGAAACCCGTTGCGGAGTCCGCCAAGGTCCAGGCAGAGACCGCCAGGAATCAGGCCGAGTCCGTCAAGTCCCTGGTGGATATCGCCCGCCCCGTGATGGCGTCCAGCCTCAGGGGCATCGACTTCATGAGCGGGGCGGTGATCTTCATCTTCAGCGCGATCATGGCGCTGACGTGCCTCTACAACATCCGGTCCAAGCGACTCGTATTCTGGCCCGTCATGCTTCTCCTGGTGGTAAACCTGTTCATCCTCATCGACTATTATCTGAAGCCCGCGGGCGTTCCGGCGATGGTGGATGCGTGGACCGAGGGTACCAACTTCATCGATAAGATCTGGCAGACATATCGAACCCAGGGTATTGGCATCTACTTCGTGACCGTGAGCACCCTCTTCATCATTCTGCAGATCATTCTGAGCGTGTTCAAGGCGGCAGGAAAGGACAAGGAGCGCAAGGCCATTTCTGCTGCCACTGCCGGGGCCCGGGGCGGCCGTCGGCGTTGAATCAGACGGTGGAATACCGGTTTCAAGACCGACAGGGCCTGAACCTGTCGGTCTTGAACTGTACGGAGGTGGTGTGGCCGATCAACCCGTTTCCACGCTGGATTATCTGAACCGGGCGAGAGCCTACCTGGAGAGGCACGAGGCAGATTCACCCCGGTTGGATGCCGAGGTGCTCCTGGCCCACGTGCTGGATTGCACGCGCCTGGATCTCTACGTCGGATTCGACCGACCCCTTGGCGCCGGAGAAGTGGAGCGCTACCGCACCTTGATCCAGGAACGGGGCCGGGGCATGCCCGTCGCCTACCTCACCGGGCATCGGGAATTCTATTCCCTCGATTTTGCGGTCTCGCCCGGCGTGCTCATCCCCCGGCCCGAGACCGAGCACCTCGTGGAGGCGGCCCTGGGAATCGTGGCCCCGGACCAGGAGGCGCTCGTGATGGACGTGGGGACCGGATCGGGCTGCGTGGCCATTGCCGTGGCCCGGAACCGGCCCGGAGTCGAGGTCATCGCCACGGACGTGAGCCGCGAGGCTCTCGAAGCGGTCGCCCTCAATGCCAGGCGTCTGAGCGTGGAGGGGAGGATCTATCCGGTTCAGGCGGACCTCCTGGAGGCCTTCGAGGTCGGGGGCCGGGGTCGAAGCATCCAGGTCCTGGTGTCCAACCCTCCCTATATCCCCAGGGGCGACCTGGAATCCCTGCCCCGCGAGGTTCGGGATCACGAGCCCACGACCGCGCTGGGTTCCGGGGAATCCGGGACGGAATTCCACCAGGCGCTCCTCGAGGGGGCCGTGCGGATGCTGGGCCCCGGGGGCGCGCTCTACATGGAGGTCGGTCTCGGTCAGGCGGAATCGGTGGCTGCTGCGGTGAACGAAGCCCTGGGAAATGTTGAGATCCTGGAGGACCTGGCCGGTATTTCCAGGATTGTCGGGGGAAAAAGGGTGTAACCCCCGGCCGATTTTTACGACTTAGGGGACAAGGCTCTGGGCATCTCTCCGTTCGAGGCGGGAGTAGATGTAATTGCTGATGATCTCCATGCCTTCTTCATCCACATGGACGAAGAAGATGGCCACCTCGTAGACCTGAGGCCTTGCATCGGATTTCGCATCGTCCCCGGCCGGGGGCTTTTTCGCATCGCACCGGACCACGGCACCGTCGCAGTTCACCTCGGAGATGTTCCCGTCCTCCCTGGTAATCTGCAGCCGTACATTGACCTCGGTCATGACGGGAATGGGCGTGGTCATCAGGCAACAGACACCGGCTTTGCTGATGTCCTTGACGGGAATGGCCTCGCCCTCGTGGGGGCGGGTATCGATGGAAACCGTGAAGTCTGCTTCGGCTCTCGGAAATATCCTGCGTTCATTGCCGACGTCCATGGCTGTATCGATACCTTTCTTCTTCGGTCCGGAGAGAGGGGTTCCCCCCGGTCGGTGGACCTGGCAAAGATCTCGCAGCCGGCTCACGGGGTGCAGCCGCTCCGGAGAAAGCCGCCTGGTTGCGGCTGTCATTTGTAATGTACTGGGCTCCTTCTTTTTCGAACGAAATGGTGCCCTGGCTTGAACCCGGATTGAGGTCCGGGAATAATACCCATCTCTAAGTAAAAAACTGTCCGGGAGGAATCATGGCAAACTTGAACAAGGTCTTCCTCATGGGCCGCCTGACAAGAGATCCAGAGGTCCGGTTTACGCCCCAGGGTATTCCCGTGGCCGAACTGGGCCTGGCGGTGAACCGGGTCTGGCGGGATCCGAACGGGGAGACGCATGAAGAGACCTGTTTTGTGGATGTCACGGCCTGGAGAGGCCAGGCCCAGACCATCGAAAAGTACCTGCGAAAGGGCTCCCCGATCTTCGTGGAGGGCCGATTGCACTTCTCATCCTGGGAGAACCAGGCCGGGGAAAAACGCAGCAAGTTGCGCGTACGAATGGAAAATTTCCAGTTCCTCGATTCCAGGACGAGCCGTCCGGGTTTTGATCAGGCAGGAGGCGATCCGAAACCCCAGCTGGCCAGACAGACACGCCCGGTTCAGCAAAGTCAACAGGGTCAGCAGGATCCTTCCGGGGTGACCGCTCCGCCGGCCGATCAGGCCAACGAGGCCTGGGGGACCTACCCGAGCGAGCCCGTGGACGACGACCTCGGACTGGGGGCCGGGAACGAAAAAGAGAACGACGTTCCATTCTGATGGATCGGTCCCATGAGCGTGCGATCCCATGGGGGAGGAGGCGTCGTGAAGGGTCGTTCGCCTATCGTTCCGGGTCGGGGTTGAATCGCGGTGCTCCGTACCCCCTTCCTGCATGAACATGAACATTCTCGGTTTCAACGCCACCCACGATGCCGCGGCGGTTCTCGTGCGCGACGGAGTCGTCAAGGTCGCCGTGGAGGAGGAGCGGTTCTCGCGCAAGAAACACCACTACGGATTTCCAGACCGGGCCATGGCGTTTGCCCTCGAGGCCGAGGGCGTGTCGTGGCGCGATCTGGACGCGGCCGCTTTCTACTGGAATCCGTATCGAGGCCTGGTCCGGTTTGGATGCCATTTCTTGAAATCGCTTCCCCGGTCCCTGGCCTACCTGCGCCTGCAACCGGGCATCTTCTCGGACTTCGTTCGTATGGGGGGGCGCCTCCGGAAGCAGTTCGGCTTTCGCGGCCGATTTCGCTTCGTCGACCACCACCTCGGCCATGCAGCGAGCGCCTTCTATCCCTCCCCCTTTGATCGGGCCGCCATTCTCTCCGTGGACGGCACCGGCGAGTGGACCACGACGTTCCTTGGCGTGGGGGAGGGGAACCGGATCCGGTCCTTGCGGACCCTCGGGTATCCCCACAGCCTGGGCAAGCTCTACGAGGTCCTGACCCAGTATCTTGGATTTCGGGTGAACAGCGGGGAGGGAAAGGTGATGGGTCTGGCGCCGTACGGTAGGCCGCGGTTCCGTTCCGCCTTCGACCGTTTCATCCGCCCGGCCGGCCAGGGGCTGTTCCGCATGGACACACGGTATTTCCGCTACCAACACGGCCATCCGATCAAGTATGCCCCGGCCCTCGTGAACCTGCTAGGCCCCCCCCGCGAACCGGAGAGCGCCATCGAATCCCGACACCAGGACGTGGCCGCCACCCTGCAGGAGGTGGTGGAAGAGAGGCTGCTGGCGCTTGCAGAGGAACTCCACAGCTTGACGGGATCCCGGAACCTCTGCATTGCCGGCGGGGTTGGCCTCAACTGTGTGGCCAATGGACGCATCCTCAGAGAATCGCCCTTCGAGGCCATCTACGTCCAGCCTGCGGCCCACGACGCCGGCGCCGGGCTGGGAGCGGCGCTGATCCAGGCGGTGGACGCCGGGGAAGAGGTCCGCCACCCCATGGACCACGTGTTTCTGGGCGGGGCCCATGGAGACGGTGCCTGCCGCAGCGCCCTCGAGGCCGCCGGCCTCTCCTGGCAGGAACCCGGGGATCTCATCGAGGCCGTGGCCGAGGTCCTCGAGGACGGCCGGGTGGTCGGCTGGTTTCAGGGACGGTCGGAGTTCGGACCCCGGGCCCTCGGAAACCGAAGTATCCTGGCCGACGCGAGAAGTCCGGAGATGAAGGACATGCTCAACGCCGGGGTCAAGCACAGGGAAGGTTTCCGACCCTTTGCCCCGGCGGTGCTGCTGGAAGAGGCTGGCACCTACTTCCAGGGGTGCGGGGGTCGGACGGAAAGCCCGTTCATGTTGATGGCCTTTCCCGTGGTGAAGGCCATGCGATCCGTGATCCCGGCCGTCACCCACGTGGATGGGTCGGCCAGGGTCCAGACCGTGAAACGGGAAACGCAGCCCGGATTCCACGAGCTCCTGAGCGCCTTCCATCGTAGAACCGGTGTGCCCGTCCTTCTGAACACGTCCTTCAATCGCCGCGGCGAACCCATAGTGGAGCGCCCCGAGGAGGCCGTGGCGGTGTTTCTGGAAACCGAGATGGATACCCTGGTCCTGGGACCCTGCCTCGCGACCAAGGGGGCGTGATCCATGATCCCCATGCGCCAGCGCATCCTGGTGGTCGTGGCCCTCATGGCCCTCGTCGTCCTCGTCTACCAGGGGAGCCTGTCCGGGGACTTCGTATATGACGATCACCGATTCGTGGCAAACAACCCTGCCCTCAGGACCCTGGGAAATATCCCGGACTTCTTCACGGATCCCTCCACCGTGGATCCCGAGGGCAACTGGGAGGGCATCTACCGGCCGCTCCGAACCCTCGACTACGCCCTGGACTACTTTTTTTTCGGTAGCAATCCCGTCGGGTACCGCATCCACTCCCTGCTGATCCACGCGGCGACGTCTCTGGCTTTCTCGATGCTGCTGTTCCGGATCCTGAGGCGACCGCTACCGGCCCTTCTCCTGGGGTGCGCGTATGCTGTCCATCCGGTTCACGTGGAAAGCGTGGCCTGGGTGACCAGCCGCGCCGACTTGCTCTCGGGGCTGTTCAGCCTCCTTGCCCTTCTGGCCATGCGTCGTCGCGGCCCGGTCGGGGCCGGCGTCTCCACCGCGATGTTCGGCCTGGCACTTTTCGCCAAGGAGTCGGCGGCCGTGGTGCCGTTCATCGGCCTGGTCCTCGACTTCCTGCTGCCGGTGAGAAAGGAAAGGCCCGGGTGGAAAACCCTCCTCCGGTGGCTTCCGTCCCTCGGCGTGCTCATCGTCTACCTCGTGATCCGCCAGTGCGTACTCGCGGATTTCGCCGGTCAGCGTTCCCCCTGGGGCGGCAGCCGATGGTGCACCCTGGAGTACATGGTCGTGGGTAGCGGGTGGTACCTCGGGCGTCTGCTTCTCCCCCTGGGATTTCGATTCGACTACCAGCTTCAGGACTTCCTCCAGGACAGGGCCTTTCCGGAGCTCGAAGTCGCGGTCGGTATCCACGTCTTCCTGGCCGTTTTGGGGTCCGTGATTCTGGCCCGGATGCGTGGGCGGTCGGCAAGGGTGTGGGCGGGTATCGGGTGGTTCCTCCTGGCTCTGGGGCCGGTATCCAACGTCCTCGTCCCCATCAACATCCTGGTGGCGGAGCGGTTCCTCTATGTACCTGCCGGGGGCGCCTGCCTGGCCCTGGGCGGCGTGGCCCTGGCCGTGGTGGGAAGATGGCCGGGGACGTCCAAAGCCCTGGGGATTGCGGCCGTGGTTTGGCTCGGTTTCCTGGGCGCGACCACGTTCGGATTTGCCGGGAAATGGAGCGGGGAGGAAACCCTTTGGCGGGCAGTGCTGGTCCACTCACCGGGGCACTTTCGAGCCTACCACGGCCTGGCAAAAGCGCGTATCCAGGACCAGGACTACCCCGGGGCCCGGCGTGCCCTCATGAAGGCCATTGCATTTGCCCGGGAAAAATATCCCGTGCTCTATTTCGACCTCGGCCGCTGCTACCAGATGGAGGCCCGGTACAGGGAGGCCGTGGTCCATTATCGAATGGCTGTGAATCTCTGGCGGGCAGAAGGAAAGACCGCCAAGGACAGGCGCTACTTCCAGCTTCTCCTGGGTCTGGAGGACCTCTACCGCCGCCTCGGGGATAGGAGAGAAGCGGACAGGATGAAGGCCTGGCTGGAAGACGCAAGGCCCTGACGACCCCTGCGATGGGGATTCATACCCCCATATTTAGCGTTGCCTTCTCCGAGCATATCCAATATATTCCACTGTTGTTGCAACCTGTGCTGCAAAGGACGTTTCGGAAATTTTCTTTGTAACCCGTTGAATAGGAGTAGGTTCCAGGCGAGCAGCGAGAGATCCCCCCGGGGGGTGCTTCCCGGTGGGAGGGGATCGCACCCGATGCGGGGGGCGATGCTCCGGGATCATGACCTGGAGGCATGACCTTGAGGTGTTGACGGGCCGAGCCGGGCGGCTCCGGGGATTTCGCATTGACCTCGATGCGAACCCTGGTTTTATTGGGACCCGTCCTCCGAGCTTCACCTCATCCTGCCCTGCCTCCGGAGTGCCCGTGACGGGACTGTACAACGGGACCCATACGGATGGATAACCCGATGGCCTTCAACATCGTGATCGGCTCATCCAGACCCGGAGACCACCGGCCCCTGGAGGCCGCCCTTCGCCGGAAGGGGATCCAGGCCGGGGTGTTCACGGACGGCTCCGCCATCCTCGAAGCCGCACGGGACCTGGGACCCGATTGGATTCTCGTGGATCTCCACCTGGCCGGTCTCAACGGAATCGAGGTGGCCCGGAACCTGAAAGACCAACGTACTTCCATCCTGGTGGACGAGGAAGAGCCAGGCCTGGGGGATCTGAAGAGGCTGGGACTCGAAGTCCTGGTTCGGCCCCGGGGCGGGGCGGAGGGTCTTGCGGAGGACATCGAAAAACGCCTCAAAGATGCGGACCGCATCGCCGAGGACGTGTTGAATCTGAAAGACGCCCGGGACCAGAAAGGCCGGCTCCTGGACATCGTGGGGGGTAGCGAAGAGAAGCTCCTGCGTGCGGCCCTGGAGGATCCGGATACCCACCTCCTGAGCGGGACCTACCTGAAAGCCTGGCGAGTGGAAGAGGAGTGGCTGCGGAGCCGCATGACAAGTGCACCGCTGAGCCTGCTGGTCCTGGGTCTCCAGGGGAAGTATACCGAGCTGGCCCGTCAGCACGGCGTGGACGCGGTACGGGAGGTGGAGCAGCGCCTCGCCGGCCTCCTTCTCACCGAGCTCAGCGGAAGTGACCTGCCGGCCCGGGAGGCGCCGGGGAAGTTTCTCGTCCTCATGCCCGGCACCACGGCCAAGGAGGCGGGACGCAGGGCATTCTCCGTGCGGGGGGAATTCTCGGAGATTCAGTTCCAGGGCCGGGCCGGGACCTTCTCCATGGGGCTGGCCATGGGGTTGGCTGCCGTACCCCATCGCCACGTACACGCCGCCGGAGAACTCCTGGATCGAGCGGACGAAGCATTCGCGTGTGCGCTGCGCATCGGCCAGGGGAAGGTGTGTCTCTGGCAGGGGGTTCAGGAACTGAACGAGGAGGATTTTCTGGTATGAACGGGATTGGTATGAGCGGGAGTAGAGAATGAAGGAGGAGCACACCGATCTGGTGGTGGTTGCCTATTTCGGGTATCGGCCGGAGACCGTACGGGATCTGTTGATGGACGACGGAATCCGGATCCGTCATGCCCACGACCTCGCCTCCCTGCAGAAGGAGATGGACCGACAGGTACCGGATGCGGTCCTGGTCGATCGCTGGTTGCCGGGGGACGAAGCCCCCGGGTGTGTGGCCCTGGCCCGGGATCAGTTCAAGGTTCCCGCCCTGCTCATGGTCGCCGAAGGGGAATTTGCGGAGGGCGGCCTCGATTTTCCCCAGGACGTGGACGGAGTGCTGGAAAAACCCCTCAGGGGAGATTCGCTCCTGGACCTGGTGGGTCGCGTCAGGAGAGAAGAGAAGATCCTCCCCCAGGCCGCGAAGGGGCAGGACGACGGCAATCGAATCCCGGAAGCGGGTGGGTCCCCGGAGCATGTCGAGGCGTCCGGGAAACTCCCTGGCGGATCTCCCGGCCGCGTGGGCAGCCAGGCTCCGGAGGCGCGGCGCCTCCTCGACGATGTTCGAGAGACATTGCGTAGACTGGGTGAGGTCATCAAGATCGATTCCCTCTCCGGGCTCATGTATCGGGATTTCTTCCTGGAAAGATCGATACGGGAGGCCAAACGAGCCTCGCGGTATGGACAGCCCCTGAGCGCCCTCATGATCGACGTCGATGATTTCAAGTCCATCAATGACCGCCACGGCCACGAGACGGGCAATCGGGTGCTGGCTCTCCTGGGTGAGGTCATCTCCGGCACGATCCGGACCGATCTGGACGTGGCATCCAGGTTGCATGGAGACGAGTTTGCCCTGGTCCTGCCCGCCACCTCCGCCGAGGGAGCCCGGTGCCTTGCGAGGCGAATTCAAGATCGAATTCGAAGCCGTGAAGGACCGATATCCTTCACGCTCAGCATCGGGGTGCACTGTCTTGAAGGGGAGGAACTCACGGAGGGCGTGCAGGGACTGCTGGAGGGCGCCGACAGGGCCTTGCTCCAGGCCAAGCACGGTGGAAAGAACCGGATTACCCTCCACGGGGAGAGGGGCGAGAACCAGGACGGTCTCTCCTCCGGGGGTTCCGGGGACTCAATGAACCCTGGGGACCCCGAGAACCCCGAGGACATATACGGGATCGAGGACCCACCCTCCTCCACGAGTCCGGAACCCGGGCCGGGACTCTACGGGGAGGCTCCGTACCCGGGCCGTCCTGTGGAAACGGACGCCCCTGCCAAGCCCGATGAAACAGCCTCGCCGGGGCACCCCCTTCCCCTGGAGCCACCCGAGGCGTTGGACGCAGGCAGGGATGAAAGGGTTGAACTTGATGAATCCGATGAAGCAGCCAGCAACAGGGAAACGCGTCCCGAGGAAGATCCCCTCTCCGCCGCCCTGATCGATGCCGTGGCGTCGCTGGCCGGGAAAGAGGATTTCAAGAAAGCCGGGGACTTTCGCGGCAAGGCACTGCTGGTCAGTGAAGAGAAGGAGGTGGCCGATATCCTGGTGAAGTTCCTCGGAAGCCGGGGAATTTCCGTGGAAACCGCAGGCGATTTCCCGTCCGCCCTCACCATGCTCGACAGCCTGGAGTTCTTTCTCGTTCTCGCCAGCGGCCAGGCCAACTCCCCCGAGATCCGCGCCTTCGGTGAATCCATCCAGAGGATTGACGAGGAGATCTTCCTCTTTGTCTTTGTCGAGAAAGGCGAACCCTCGCCGGGGGATGCACCGTCGGGCCGGGTCCGAACCATCCCCAAGCCTTTTCTCCTGAGCGAGCTCTACCTCCTGGCCAGCCGGGCCCGGGAGGATTATCACCTCAGAAGGATGAAGGACGATGCCAGGCCGGATCGGGAGGACGAGTTCATACCGGAGTGACGGCAGGTCTGAGGATTTCGGGAGGGTTTTTCCGGGGCTACTTACACGGGGCGATTTACACGGGGGGATTTACACTGGAGGTATAGGCACGGGGAACTTGCGGCCACAGGCGCGGTTCAACCCTTGCGCCGCTCCTTGGCTCGCCGCCGGCGTTTTTCCTTGCGGCGCCGGACGCTGGGCTTTTCGTAAAAGGTGCGCCGGCGCATCTCCTTGAATAGGGAGTTCTTCAAGCAGATACGCTTGAATCGTTTGAGCAGGCTTTCCAGCTTTTCGTCACCGAGACGGGTTACCCTGAACAAAGGACCTCCTCGCTCCTCTCCATGGTGAATATGTCGATTCGAGTGACGGGTTCCAGAAAGCCGGACTCCGCCCTCCTGCGGGTGGTTGCCCAATGGGTGGACGGACCTTATTTCAGACCAGGAGTCGAACTACATAACGTATCGGCCGGATCCAAGCAAGGAACTACCCCTGGAAAAGTTCTGTTTTCCCAGGGGAGCCGGGCGGATAAGAGGGGCGGTACGAAGGCTCTGGAAGCGGTCGGATCACCCGTTCCCGGCCGCGGGGGGGCCGGGATCGTACGGATCGGATTCCCTCCCGCGTGACAGGACCGGGGGGATGCCAGTATCTGCCGGCCGGTCAAGCAGTTGCATCGACCGGCCAGCCTGGTAGACTGAGCCCCTGGTTTTGATTTTCCCTTAGGTTCCTTTTCGATTGAAGGAAATTCATGTTGTGTCGAGCCGTGGCCTTCATTGATGGACAGAACATCCACAATTCATTGAAATCAATAGGTTTGCAAGAAAAAGATATTGACTGGTTCCAGGTTTTCAAGCGCATCACGCCCGAGGACCACGAACTGGTTCGGGTCTACTGGTATCACATTGCCCAGGTCTCCGATTTCGACTGGATCCCCTCCAAGGCCATGCGGTACTGCCCTCCGGATATGGACGAGGATACCTTCATCAAGGAGGCCCGGGAGTGGCACCGCAACGAGCAGGAGAGGATCCGGAATCTGCACCGGACCGTCCACAGGCAGATCATGCTGGACTACGATTACATCGAGTTCCGGTATACCGGCATCCTGAAGGTCAATCCGTACCGGCGGGAACGCATCGGGGAGAAGGGCCTCGACGTGGGCATGGCCGTGGACATGGTGGCCAAGATGGACTGGTACGATTCCGCCATCCTGGTCAGCGGCGATTACGATTTTGCTCCGGCCGTCCAGGTGGTGAAAGACAGACTCAAACGTGTCCATCAGGTGACCATCGAACGCGGAGCCCGGGGCTCCACACCCAGGACCAGCTCCAAGGGCATGCGTGTCATGGTGGATTCCGTGGTCACGCTGTTCGAAGACGAGGTCATGGAAGAGAGGAATCGTCTTCTCAAAAGGTATTGAGTGTATTGAGTGTATCGACTGTATTGAGGAGCCGCGCCGACATGGAGGTCAACATGGCCCGATTCGTCCGAGCCGCCCAGGCCCGGGACATCCTGAATGGAACATCCCGGGTCGTGGAGATCAACGGAAGGAGCCTGGTCATCTTCAACGTGGACGGCACGTTTGCTGCCGTGGAAAACAGCTGTCCCCATCTCGGGGCTCCCATCGGGGAGGGGGAGTTCAAGGACGGAATCGTCCGCTGCCCGAATCACGGCTGGACCTTCAATCCCTTGACGGGCAAGAGCCCCTTGAATCCGGAAGCCTCGTTGTGCACGTATCCCGTTCGCCTGGAAGGCGGTGACATACTCGTGGATTTGGAAGGGGGGAATGCAGGACTTTGAGTCCCTGCCCCCACAATGGGTGGGGCGTAAGTTCCGGGGCCGGGAATACGCGGTCGTTGTGGCGGTGGTGGTCCTCCTGGTCATTCTGACCTTCCCGAAATACACCCTGTCCTCCGCGCAGCTCTTCACCCGCCCCTGGATCGACGGCCATGCCTCCGAGTTCGCCTTCTTTCCCTGGGATCAGTTCATATCCCGGCACCTCTCCTCGGGAGAAATTCCTTTCTGGAATCCCTTCGAGGCCGGCGGCAATCCCCTCGTGGCCAACTATCAGTCGAGTCTCTTCTACCCCTTGAAGTTCCTCGTCTACTTCTTCGGGGCCCTGGACACGTATCTCCTGGTCAGGCTGGTGCTGGCCGGTGTTTTCATGTATCGGTTCTGCAGGTTTCTCCGTCTGTCCAGGCTGTCGGCCTGGATGGGAACCCTGGTCTTTACCTTGCAGAGCTACTTTCTTCTCTTTCTGAATCTTCCCCACGTCAACGCCGAGGTTTTCATCCCGCTGGTGCTGTTCACCTCGGCCGCCTATATCCGGTTCGGCGGGCCCTGGCGTTTCCTGGCCGCGGCTGTGTCCGTGGCAATCGTGGCCTACGGCGGACATCCGGAGGCGACGTTCTACGTGCTCCTGTTCACCGGTGGCTACTCCGTCTTCGAAGGGTGGGTTGCCGGGAAGGGTGGGGGAGGAATCCCCGCGGTGCGCCGCATTCTCGGGGGGCCGCTGATCCACGCCTGCGGAGTCTGCCTGGGCGCCGTGCAGATCCTGCCCTTTCTGGAATACCTGGGCCAGGCCTGGCACATCCATGCTCCGGGCGTCGGCGGCGTTCACCGGGACGCCCTGGGATTCGTGGAGTTCGTGGTGCCGCACCTCCGGTCGGGACATTTCGATTTCCCCATGGGTGTGGGTTGCATTGCTTTGATGCTGGCGCTGGGTGCGGTGATCGGCCTGCGCCGCCTCCGGGCGCGGGCCGTCTATTTCACGGTGATCCCGGTGCTGTTCGGGGGCCTCTTCCTCGGCGTCTGGCCCTTCACCGAGCTGGGTCGGCTGCCGTTCATCGGAGAGGCGGGAAACATCAAGTATCCGGCTCCCATCGTCAATGCCTCACTGGCCGTCCTGGCGGCCATGGGCCTGGACCGGCTGCGTTCACGAACGGACGGGGGGCATCCATGCCGGGGATTCCACTTCCTGGGGGCCGGCCTTCTGGTGGTGGGGTTCGGGATTCCGATGGTGCTGGGTATCCTGAGAGAGGATCTGCGAGGGAAGCTGGATACCGGGGCCTGCGCCCTCGTCGCGGCCATGGTGGTGGGGATCTCGGTCTTCATCCACCTCAGGCAGAAGAGGGTTCTGGGTCCGCGGGCCTTGCCCATGGCGTGCCTGGCCACGGGCCTGGCGGCCTTGTGGACCCACCATGCCGGCATCGGGGGGAAGACAGGCTGGGGCCTGGCGGGAATCGTCCTGGTCGGCCCGGCTCTGGCGGCCTGCCACGCCCGGTGGAGGGGCTCCCTGCCCCGGGGTCGGGTTTGGATTCCGGTTTGCCTGACCTTGTTGGCCGTGGGCATTGTCCACGTGGTCAAAGATCGTGTGGTGGATCCTCCGGGGGGGCGGCGCTTGCTTCCGGATCCGGAGATCCCCCCCGAGTTCGTGACCCTGATCCTGGAGGAGAACGCCGCCCGGAAGGCCGGGCCCTTCCGCATCGCGGGCGAGCCCCTGGCCCTGCCCGCCAACCAGGCCACTGTTTACGGTCTCGAGGACGTCCGGAGCTTCGATGCACTCTACGTGGATCGATTCTTCCAGTTCCTGAACGTCATCAACGAGCTGCCGGATTACAGGGAGGTGTTCCTTCCCCTGCCGCCCCGGATCACCCAGCAGGAGGCCCTGAAGCTCCTGATACAATCCCGGTGCGACTGGTATTTTTTCGAGCAAACCAAGCGGTCAGGCATCAAACCGGAAAAGTTTACCGATCCGCTGGTCGATCTTCTGGGTGTGCGGTTCTTCCTTTACTACAGTATGGACCTCGATCGCCAGGGCCCGGTCCCCATAGGACCGGACTACAGGGTAATCTACGACCGTCACGGATACCGGGTTGTGGCCAATGACCGGGCCCTCCCCAGGGCCTTCCTGGTCCATTCCGCAGAGAGGGTGGCCTCGGCGGGCCGTGCAAAGGCGCGGCTGGGTGAGGCGACCTTCAAGGCCTGTATCCGGGACGTGGTGATCCTGGAGGGGCGCCTTCCCGGACCGCTGCCGGATACCGGTCGTCAGACGCCGGAGGAAACCGTCCGGGTCCGGAGGGAGGGACCGCACCATACCCGGGTGGACGTCGAGGCGAAGCAGCCGGGCGTCCTGGTGTTGACCGACAACAACTACCCCGGCTGGGAGGCGGTCCGACGCCTCGAGGATGGAAGGGAAGAACCGGTGGATATCCTGCCCGCCGACCTGGCGTTCCGTGGGGTGTATCTTCCCGCGGGAACGCACCAGGTCCACTTCCGGTATCGTCCGCGGTCGGTGCTTTATGGAGGGGCTCTCGCAGGCGCAGTCCTGGTCCTGATCCTGGGGGCCTGCCTTCTGCCTCCGATACGCCGGCTCTTTCGGCGCCGGGGGGGAGAGTAACATGTCCCTGTCCCTCGACTTCATGCACTGGATCGACCGCTACCTCGGCGGCCTGGTGGTATCGGCCCTGCAACCCTTCAATCTGCGGCGATATCGGGTGCCGCCTCCCGCGGTGGAAGCGCTCGATCCCGAGAAGGTGCTGGTGGTGAAATTCTGGGGCATCGGCAGCATCGCCCTGGCCGGACAGACTCTCGTGGCCCTGAAGAAAAGATACCCGAGGGCCGAGTTCCATTTTCTCACCCTGGAATCGAACCGACCGTTCCTGCATTACGTCCCCGTGGTGGACGAGGTCATCAGCCTGGATATCCGCGGCGGGGGCCCGAGAGTATTCTTCCGGATACTCCGGCTGCTCCTTTCTCTCCGGCGTCGCGGCTACGATCTGGTGGTGGATCTGGAGTTCTTCACACGGTTCAGCGCCCTGGTCTCCTTCATGACCGGCGCACCTGTTCGCGTGGGATTTCACGCCTGGGAAGTGTGGCGTGGGAACCTGGCCAACGTGGACGTTCCCTTCAACCGCTACTGGCACGTGACCCAGAACTTCTTCAACCTCGGCCGGGCTGCGGGCGTCGTGGAAGAGGAGCCCCCGGCTTTCCGCCTGAATCCGGAAGAGAAGGACCGTTCCGAGGCGGCGGCAGCCCTCGAGGAGGCGGGGATCCGGGAATCGGAAAAGATCCTGCTCATCAATCCCAATGCCGGGGAGATGGCCCTGGAGAGGCGGTGGCCGCCGGGCAACTTCGCCGCCCTGGCCGTGGAACTGACCCGGGAGAATCAGGAGGATCCCGGCCTTCGGCCGGTTTTCATCGGAGCCCCGGGTGAGCGAGACTACGTCGAAGCGGCGGTGAATCAGGCGGGTCCCGCGGCGGTGAACCTGGCGGGCAAGATCTCCATCGGCGGCCTGCTGGCCCTCTTCGAACGGGCCGAGGGCCTCGTCACCAACGACTCCGGCCCCCTGCAACTCGCTCTCTGTCAGGGCTTGCCGACCGTGAGTTTTTTCGGCCCGGAAACACCGGTGTTGTACGGGCCAAAGGGTGGGCAGCATCGGGTGCTGTTCCAGCACCTGGCCTGCAGCCCGTGCATCAACGTCCACAGTCAGAAAAAGGTTCGCTGCGTCCACGGACGTCCCATCTGCCTGGAAACCATCGATGTGCAGCGGACCGCGGCCGAGGTCCGGGCACTTCTCCGGGGCGAGGACGGGCCGATGTGGGGGGTCCATGGCTGACATGGTGTTTGACGGGGCTGAATCCATGTGCGGTCTGTGTGGAAGCCGGGACTTGAGGCCGACGCGGGCCGGCCTCGAGCGGTGCATGGACTGCGGCCTGGCGGGCGCCTATCCCCTGCCCGCGCCTCGAGATCTCAAGAAGCTCTACACCCGTGAATACTACGAGGCCTGGGGCGGTGGCGGGGGTGAAGACCGAGCGGTGAAAGCCATGAAGCAGGCCACCTTTGCCCGCCGGCTGGATCCCCTGATGCCCCTCCGGCAAGGGGCCCGTATTCTGGACGTGGGATGCGCAACCGGGTTTTTCCTGGACCTCATCGAGGCCCGGGGGGGGGAAGCCCACGGTGTCGAGATCAATCCCTACGCGGCCCGGGTAGCGGAGGCCCGATTCCCGGGCCGGATCAAGGAGGGCACGCTGGCGGAGGCTGCGTATCCCGACGGGTACTTTCATACCGTGTTCATGTCGGATCTCATCGAACACGTACCTCGCCCGGGAGACCTCCTCGATGAGACCCATCGCATCCTCGAGCCCGGGGGGCGGCTGGTGGTATGCACGCCCGATTTCGGGGGGTTGAGCGCGCGCCTTCTCGGAAAACGTTGGTTTCACAGAAAGAAAGAACATATCTTGTACTTCAGTCGCCCCCCTCTCCGGGCGGCTCTGTCCCGGGCGGGATTTCTGGACATCCGGACGAAACCGGGAGTCAAGTGCATGACGATTCACTACCTGGCCAGTCAGTTCCGGACCTACCGCCTGTTTCCCGTCACCTGGATCCTGAACCTCATGCAGCGTCTCCTGCCGGACGCTTTCACCCGAAGGGTCTTTTCCCTGCCTTCGGCGGAGGTGGTGGCATTCGCCCGGAAGCCGGGTGATTCCCCCCGAGAGTCCTCCGGACCCAAGGCATGGTAAATCCACGGATCTCCGTCCTTCCGTGGGTGATCGTCCTCGTCCTGCTGGCTTCCATGGCCGTACAACTGTTCACCTCCGCCCGCGAGAAGTGCGCCACCTTCGACGAGTGGTCCATCCTGGCCGGTGGACTCCGCTACCTGGAGACGGGTGAGAACGACGTCCATATCGACATCCCCGCCGGTATCAAGGCCTGGATCGCCTTGCCCGTGTGCTGGGTGTGCTCACCGAAATTGCCTGAGGACGTCGACGCGTATCCCTGGTCGTACGGAAATCGATTCCTCGAGGGGCTGGAAGATCCGTCGACGGTGCTGCTCCTGGCGCGCCTTCCCGTCATGGTGATGGCCATCCTGCTGGCCGTCTACGTCTTTGTATTTTCCAGGATGCTCTGGGGAACATGGGGAGGCGTGCTCTCCCTCGCGGTCGTTTGCTTCGAGCCCAACCTCCTGGCTCACGGCCGCCTGGCCACGTGCGACGTGGCCCTGGCCGCCCTGGCCACGGGCGGATTTCTCTTCCTCTGGAAGGCGCTTCAGACGAAACGAGGGATCTGGCACCTCCTCTCCGCCCTCCACCTGGTGCTCGCCATGGAGGCGAAGTTCATCGGCCTGGTCTTCCTGATCCTGGCTCTCCTCGTTCATGTAGGAGACGCCGTGTCCCGGGGCGGCATGAGGAAGGGGCTGATTGCCGGGGGGATGCACGCGGGAAGGTTTCTAGGCATCGTAGGAATCCTGTATCTCTTCGTGGTCCTCTTTCTGTATCGTGGAGCTCCCACTGCCGTTTCGGGTTATTTCCACCTGGCCAAGCACCTCGACCGGGGCCATCCCACCTTTTTCCTGGGACGCTTTGACGCTTCGGGCTGGTGGTACTTCCACCCGTTCACCTTGCTGGTGAAATCGCCCCTTCCCGTTTTGCTCGGCGTCCTCCTTTTGCCGCTGGTGGTGCGGGGAAGAACTGCATGGAGGCGCCTGGTCTTGCTCTGCACGGTGGGCGGCGGGTGGATCGCGGCCTCCATGACCAGCCCGGTTTGCCTGGGCGTGCGTCACATGCTGTTCCCCATCGCCATCGGAGCGACCGGCCTGGGCTATCTCGTCCAGCGCTCGGCCCCCCGTCTGCGGGCCTTGGGCCTCGGTCTCGGCCTGGCCTGGCTGGTGACGGGGACGCTGTTGAACCACCCACACCATCTCGCTTTTTTCAACGAGGCAGCGGGCGGAAGGGAGGGGGGGCGAGCGCTGCTGGTGGATTCCAATCTCGACTGGGGACAGGATCTGCCGGCCCTGGCTCGATGGCTCGATCATCGAGGAAGTCCGCCCGTGGTGATGATCTACTTCGGAAACGAGAATCCGGGTCGATTCGGTATCTGTTACCGGGGCTGGGTGACCCGGCCCGAGGTGCCCGATTGCTGGGATCTCGAATCCGGATATCTCGTTGTGAGCGCGACATACCAGGTGACGGCCCCGATCAATCCAGGGCTCAAAGCCTTCCTTTCTCGATGTGATCCAATCGAGACCCTCGGGGGATCTTTGCTCGTCTACCGGATCCGGCCCGAGAAACGCTTCTGATCGGTATCCCTTGAAGATAAGGGAGTTACGAAATCGGACTGGGCGGGAATATCGGGTGAATTCGTCTGGAGCTTCTCGACTCCGGTGGGGCGATTCACCGGTTTGATGAGTCGAGGAGAATTCTCAAGAAATCAAAGGCGCTCAAGCAAGACCCTAGCGAGGCCTACAATAACAATGTGAGAGTAGCGACCGAAATCGATGATTCCCGGTACGGTTGTTGCTCACATCATGGCGTTCATGTTGCGCAATGAATGGTGTTGACTCGAGTCTGGAACAAGAACTGATCACGAAGAAGGGAATTGAACCAGGGAAGAGGTATCTCCCCGGGAAAGGGTTCCCCCAGGGAAGAGAACAGGAGGGGAGCAGAATCATGGCACCTTTCAGAGACTTGCAACTGCTGTGGGGCGGTTTGATGACGGGAAGGATGGTCGAGAACCGGTACTGTCCAGCCTGTCAAAAGACCACGAAATTCCGTCGCGCAGAGGACCTGAAATGCCTGAGATGCGGAAAACAGCTGGTTTTTCGCAACCTGGAAAGGGCCTGATCGAGGCGGCAAATATCGCCATTCCCGGGAGCATTCCACGAATCGGATGATTCATATCCAACGGGTGCCCTCCATCGAGGCGCACCCGTCTTGAATTCCAGCACGAATCGGGAACGACCATTTACACAATCTGTAGCCATAGCTGCGTGGCGCCCGAATATCGGGTGTGAACAGCGCCGTTCGTCGGAGAACCCCTCGGTGACCTGTCGGAAATCACCTGTTCGTGGGGGTAGGAGGATTCGCGATCGCATCGATCCGGCCTCTGAATCCCACACCCGGGGCCAACTAGAAGCAGGTGGTCGCTGCATGGAAACCACCGCCGGCAGCGGCGCTTTTTTCTTTACTGCAGCTCGAGGCGTAAAGAAGATCCCCTACAACCTGAAGATCCGTTCCTTGTCCTTCATCTCCCGGTTCACTCCGCGGGTGTCGAGAACGGCATTGGCGTTCTCGAACACCAGATTGTAGTCAATGCTGGAATGGTGGGTGAGGATGACCACAAGATCCGCTGACTTCACCGTGTCCTCTGACAGATCCTTACTCTTCAGGATGGATCCGTTGTTTCTCAGCGCGGCGATGAATGGATCGTGGAAGTAGACGTTGGCCCCCTTCTCGCTCAGGAGACGCATGACATCCAGTGCCGGCGATTCGCGCATGTCCCCGATGTCCGGCTTGTAGGCCATGCCGACGAGAAGGATGCTGGCCTCGCGCAAGGGTTTCCCGAACTTGTTGAGAATGTCGCTGGTCTTCTCGACGACGTACTGCGGCATGAAACTGTTGATCTCGCCTGCCAGCTCGATGAAACGCGCCTTGTAGTTCAAGGTCTTGAGCTTCCAGGCGAGGTAGTGGGGATCGATGGGAATGCAGTGGCCTCCGAGGCCGGGCCCCGGATAGAAGGGCATGAAGCCGAAGGGTTTCGATGCGGCTGCATCGATCACCTCCCACGTATCCACGCCCAGCTTGTCGCACATGATGGCGATCTCGTTCACGAGGCCGATGTTGACGCTGCGAAAGGTGTTCTCGAGGAGTTTCACCATTTCCGCACTTGCAGGGCTGGAGACCGGAACCACGCAGGTGCACACCTTGCTGTAGATGGCGCTTGCGAGTTTCGTGCACTCGGCCGTCACGCCTCCCACCACCTTGGGCGTGTTTGAAAAGGTGTAGTCCTGATTTCCCGGATCGATGCGTTCCGGGCTGAATGCGAGATAGAAATCCTTACCCACCTCGCCGAGGTTGAGGGAGAGTCTCGGCTGCACCACCTCCAGAGTGGTGCCGGGATAGGTGGTGCTTTCCAGGACGACGAGGCATCCCTTCTGGGCGTTTTCAGCCACATCCTCGGTCGCTTCCAGGATGTAGGAGATGTCCGGGTCCTTGGTCTTGTTCAGGGGTGTCGGGACGGCAATGATCACCACGTCGGCGTGGTGGAGTACAGTGGGCTCGTCCGAGACGTGGAACAGGTCGGTGGCCAGACAGTCCTGGACCTCCTGGCTGGAAATGTCTTCCACGTGTGAGGTGCCTCTCCTGAGTCCCTCTATCTTTCGTGGATCCTTGTCATACCCCGTCACCTTGAAGCCCTGCTTGTTGAACTCGACGGCGATGGGTAGCCCCACGTACCCGAGGCCAATGACAAGAACATGTGCTTCCCGATTTTCGATCTTGCTGGCTAGCATGGTTACGCCCTGTTTCATTCCTGAAGGATCCTCGTCCTGGATGGTTTGTATCTGTACCCCATCGGCATTTTTATCAGATCGGGAATACAGGAATCCAAAAAGCCGCTGGCCAGATCTTCTGATTCGGGGTGTATCAGGATTCAGGAATCCGATGCGATGTAACCTCTTTCCGGTCCTTCCCGTTACAGGTGCAGGTGGAGACCCCGGGTAATGCCGAACTCTCCGCTAGAGGCAATATCAGGGTGGAAAGGACAGTTCACCGGTTGTCATCCCGATAGATCTAAATGGCCGGCCATGAATCATGACCGGCCATTTAGATGGATCCGCATGGATCCGCGGTCTGATTCATCAGTCCCGGATGGCACGATTCACGGCATTCCCTGTCACATCGAACAGCAAGAGAAACCGATTTCACACATGACCAGGAAGAAGAGCAGACGTCACAGATTCCCTCCGGATGAGCTCAGGGAGACACAAGATCCCTGGACGGTGTTCAAGATCATGGGGGAGTTCGTGGAGGGATTCGAAACCCTCAGAAAGCTGGGGCCGAGCATCAGCTTCTTTGGCGGCGCCCGATTCAGCCGGAAATCGCCCCTCTACAAGGACGCCGTGGAGACGGCGGAGATCCTGAGCAAGGCGGGATGGAACATCATCACGGGAGGGGGTCCGGGCATCATGGAGGCCGCCAACCGTGGGGCGAGGAAAGGCGTCGGTCGGAGTGTGGGTCTCAACATCGAGCTTCCCCTGGAACAGGAGTGCAACAGCTACTCGGACATCGTCGTGGACTTCAACTACTTCTTCGCCCGGAAGGTGATGTTCGTGAAGTACTCCCTGGGATACGTCATCTTCCCCGGTGGATTCGGCACCCTGGACGAGGCCTTCGAGGCCCTCACCCTGATCCAGACCCGGAAGGTGGACGATCTTCCCGTGGTACTCTACGGCCGGAAGTTCTGGAGTGGCCTGGTCGATTGGATCAAATGCCACCTGGTACCGCTCAAGACCATCGGCGTGAAGGACCTGGACCTCCTCAGGCTGACCGACAGCCCCGAGGAGGTCAGGGATATTCTGACCCAGGGCAGGGAGCATCTGCTGGATGGCACCTGGAAACCGAAATCGGCGCCGGCCTGGAACGGAGACGCGAGGCACGACAGGAAGGAAAACCGGGTAATACGCGGCAACCCGGCCCCGGCAGGCGCAGGCCAGAAGGGAGCGAAGAAGGCCCCACGTAAGACTCGATCGGGTCGAAGGACAAGGGGCCCACGGGTTTCACGCTCGAAGCCGACCTAGGGGTCGGTCCCTTCCGCCCGGTTTTACCGGAGTTTTACCTTTTCTCCTCCGTCCATAGGCTATTCTGTACAGGGATACCGGAAGCCGGATCGTGTGAACAGGGAGTCTGCTGGATGGAATCCGCCTCGAGACAGCTACTCATCGTCGATGACGAGCCCGCCATCCTGAAAGGGCTGGAGGACATCTTCACCGCCCGGGGATTCAGGGTGGCCACCGCCGTGAACGGGGAAGAGGCGCTGGAAGCAGCCACGTCCGGGAATTTTCACGCCCTCCTTCTGGATCTCATGCTCCCCGGTATCCACGGCTACGAGGTGTGTCGCCTGCTCCGCGCCCGGGGGGACCGGATTCCCATCATCATGCTGACGGCCCTCGGCGCCGAGGAGGACAAGGTGGAGGGGCTGGAGATCGGGGCCGATGACTACATCACCAAGCCCTTCAGCGTCCGGGAACTCGTGGCCCGCGTCGAAGCCCTGTTGAGGCGGGCAGCCGCGCCCACCACGCCGGGGCCGGACAGCCTGATCCTGGGCGACCTGAAGCTGGATTTCAAGCGCCTCGAAGGCACTCGGAGCGGCACCGCCTTCATGCTCACGCCCCGGGAAGCCGGGATACTCCGGTTCCTCGAGCAAAACCGGGACCGCGTCGTTCGCCGCGACGAGCTTCTCACAGAGGTATGGGGATACGCAACCGGAACCATCGAGACCCGCACCGTCGACATCCACATGGCCAAGCTCAGAAAAAAGGTGGAGGTCGATCCAACCGATCCCCGGATCATCCTCACGGTGCGGGGAGAGGGCTACATGCTCGGGAGGGAGGGAGCCTGATGGGACGGCACGTCCCGATTTTCTTGCTTCTGGCCCTGGCAGGCCTGGCTCCGGTGGGACTCCTGGCCTGGAACAGCTCCCGGACGCTCCAGGCGGATCTGGCCCTGGCCCGGGCCGAGGAGCGAACCCTCCACGATCGGGCCGCCACGGCCATCGCAGAGCGCATCCGGGGAGATCTGGACAAGCTGCTGCGCCAGGAGCAGGCGAGGCATTACAGTGAATACAGCTATTTTCACGCGCCCGTTCAGAGCCAGGTCCTCGTCAATACCGGAGGCAACTTCGCCTACAACGTCTCCCCGATCTCCGGGGATGTGCCCGGGAATCCCCTCATCAACGGCTACCTGCAGATGGATCCCTCCGGGCGACTCGAAACCCCCCAGACCCTGGGAAATCCGAATCCGGGCCCCGAACAGGTCGCCTCGAGCCAGAATTTCCTCCAGAAGCTCCAGGGATTCTCCAAGCTGAGCAGCCGCATCCGCACCCAGGGCAATCAGGCCCAGAAACCCCAGCGCAGGGAACCCGTCGACCGCCGCATCCTGGACGCCAACCGCCATGCCAAGGAAAGGGTGGCCACGATCCAGAAGGCCAACGAGGGAGACCGACCTGCCCAGGAGGAGATCCGGCAGCTGGCCCAACAGGAAGACGTCCCGACCGAGGAGACCGTTGAGATCGACTACTATCCCTTCCAGGTCTTCACCCTGGGCGGCGGGGGCGTGGGCGTCAAGTCCTCAACAACTCGTTCCAAGGATCCCATCATCCTTGCCCTCCGCCGCGTCGTGGAACAGGACGAGAAGATGCCCCGGGAATACTTCCAGGGCTTCGAGCTCAACCTGGACCACCTGAAGAAGGTCACTTTTCCCCGCGCCATCGCCGCCGTGGCGGCACCCAACTTCACGGCCAGCGTGGTGAGCCGGAACCAGGAGGGGGACCGTTCCGTGGTCCGGAATCTGGGGCCGCTCTTGCCCCACTTCGAACTGCGGTCCGGGCCGGCCTCTCCGGACAAGGCAGTGGAGGGGGTCCGGGAAAGACACAGCCGGTTCCAGGTGGTGCTGGGGATCCTGGCCTGTATCACCGCCGCGGCCCTGGTCCTGTTCTGGCGTCTTATCAGGGGGGAGGTGGACCTGGGCCGCCGCCGTCAGGAGTTCGTCTCGGCCGTGACCCACGAGCTGAAGACTCCCCTCACTTCCATTCGCATGTACGCCGAACTCCTGGAGGACCGGTGGGTCGAGGACCCCGAGAAGCAGCAGGACTACTTCACCACCATCCGGAGTGAGAGCGAGCGCCTGAGCCGCCTCATCTCCAACGTCCTCGATTATTCCCGGCTGGAGCGGGGCAAGGGGGCCCTTGCCCTGGTGGAGGTCGATGCCGCGGTCGTGGCGCGGGAAACCCTCGAGGCCCTCACGCCCCAGGTGGAGGACCGGGGCGGGCGCTTGCGCCTCCACGTTCCCGAGCCCCTTCCCGCGGTTCACCTGGATCGCGATGCCTTCACCCAGGTCCTCATCAACCTGGTGGACAATGCCGTCAAGTACGGATCTCCGACCGGAGCCATCGATGTGACCCTTACGGCCACGCCGGAGCATCTGGTCGTGACCGTGGACAACCAGGGCGACTCCATTCCACGCAAGGAACGCCGCAGGATCTTCCAGGACTTCCGTCGGGGTCCGGGGCGCGGGGTCCGGGAGGTGAGCGGCGTGGGGCTGGGGCTGGCGCTGGTGCGGCGCTTCGCCCGCGCCCACGGCGGCACCGTCCGGTGCATGGAGCCCGTCCGACCGGGAGCCCGGTTCCAGGTGACGTTTCGCCTTGCCCCGGGCCGAGGCCTTGAGACGACCTGATCCGGTGGGCCTTTCCGGTTCGCCCTTGCACCATCGGGTCCCCGACCGTACCCTTTCGAAGAAGGGGCGGTCCGCCGTCGTTCCTGCTGCTGCGACACCGACTCCGGTGGATTTGAAACCAGGAGGACCTATGTCCATGTCCAGAGTTCTGTTAGATTAATCTAGAATCCCTCCAGCACTGCTGGAGGCCCAGTAAAGTTTGACAG
>CAZAKZ010000077.1:0-26291 GCA_964485695.1 uncultured Planctomycetota bacterium
AAAAATTGGTGGACAGCCTCGCTGAAAATCGGTTTATGCAACAACAACTAACTATATACCATCCCAGGCAAACCATGTCCATCGAGACCTGTAGGATGGTGATGTTCACGGTATGGACTTTCGCTCCGGGTGCACCCGGATGGTGTGGTCGTGAACCAAGGCAGAGCGGAAGCGCGATCGGTCGATTTCGAGGGAGCACAAGAGAACGGATAGCCTGGATAATCACGATTTGAGCCGATCCAGTGTACCAACGGTGGGGTGCGTGTCAAGAATGGCTGCCCCATGCATCGCAAGCCGTCATGAAGGTCTGTGGCAAAACGGTTCCCCCTTGGGCTATAATTCCCCACCATGAAGGTCTATCTGCTGAGCATCGGAACGGAACTCACCACCGGCCAGGTCAACGACACCAATGCGGCCTGGCTCTCGGCCAGGATGAGCGAGCGGGGAATCCGCGTTGTGGGTCACACCACTCTTCCCGACGACGTCGACCTCATTCGCAACACCCTGGCACGGATCACCGCGGACCACGACATGGTGGTCATCACGGGGGGCCTCGGACCGACCGAGGACGACCTGACCCGGTTCGCCCTGGCCGGGGTCATGGGCGTGGAGCTGGTGACGGACCTCGATCTGCTCGCGCACATCCGCCGCTTCTTCTCGGTGCGGGACCGGCCCATGCCCCCGGCCAACGAAGTCCAGGCCAGGATACCCGAAGGGGCCCGACCGCTCATGAATCCCTGCGGCACGGCGCCTGGCATCCACGCCCGCATCCAGGAGGCCGAAGTGTTCTCCCTGCCCGGGGTGCCGCGGGAGATGAAGCGCATGTTCGAGGAAAAGGTGCTCCCGCTCGTGGTCGCCGCCACCGGCACCGAAGCCACGGTGTCCACCGTCCTGCACACGTTCGGGTCCACCGAGAGCGAGATCGGAGAGAAGGTGAGAGACCTCATGGTACGGGGTCGGAATCCGGACGTGGGCACCACTGCCGGAGGCGGCCTCATCTCGATCCGCATCCAGGCCCGGGGCGATACCCCCGAGGCCGCTCGGGCACTCCTGGAAAAGGATGCGGCCGAGGTGGAGGCGCGTCTCTCCAGGTACGTCTTCGGCCGGGACCACGAGACCCAGGCCGTGGTGGTGGCGCGTCTTCTCACCCAGCACCGCGCCACCCTCTCCACGGCGGAGAGCTGCACCGGCGGCCTCGTCGCCAAGTACCTCACCGATGTTCCCGGCAGCAGTTCCTATCTGATCCAGGGCGTGGTGAGCTACTCGAACGAGGCCAAGACCCGGCTCCTCGCCGTCCCCCCCGAGATGATCGAAACCCACGGGGCCGTGAGCCCGGAGGTGGCCGAGGCCATGGCCGTAGGTTCCCGCACCTTGAGCAACACGGACTATGCCCTGAGTCTCACCGGCATCGCAGGCCCCACCGGCGGCACCGACTTGAAACCAATCGGCCTGGTCTACATCGGCCTGGCCCATGCGGGCAGTACCACGGTGAAGGAGATCCGGTGCGGCCGGCACCTTGCCAGAAACGAGATCCGTGAGCGGGCCGCCAATGCAGCGCTCAATCTACTCCGACGCAAGCTGCTGGAATCCGGCGACTGAGTGGTTGGTCCCCCCCCCGACGATACCAGGGGGGGGATTCCGTATTTCTACATGATGGTGAAGATGAAGGAGTTGCTGATGGACTGGATGTTGGACGGCGCGCCCGGCTTGAGGGTCAGGAAGGCACTGTAGATCCGGATGCCCTTGATTCCCGGCAGATTCGGAATGTTGATCTTGGCCGTGGCCTTGCCGTTCGCGTCCAGGATGCCGGCGTAGTTCTGGAAAATCATGGGCAGGTATCCGTTCACCGAAGCATCCAGCAAGGCGTCCAGGCTGAGGTTGAGCAAACGGGTGTCGATGGGGATGGGGCCCCCACCGAGGGAGCTGCCCACCACGTACGGCAGGCCCGCGTCGCTGGGTGCGCTCAGGCTCAGGATTAGAGTGGAGCCCGGCTGGCCGCTGCCAGAACCGGTGATGGTGATGGCCACCTCGTCGGCGCCGATGTCCACCAGGGCGGCCGGACGGGCATGGCCCTCGAAGTCAGTGGCGACCTTGTAGTTCGCATTGTAGGAGATCCAGGGCCCGGCCACGTAGTTGGTGGTCCCGCCGTCCAGGCACGGGGAGCCGCCCTTCAGGTGGATGTCGTACGGCGCTGTCATGCTCGTAAGCCCGGGATCCGACTCGATGCTGTTGTCGTCCCACCGGGCCTGGGCGAAAGTGGGCCAGGGTTTAGAAGCGGTCTGGGGAACCAGGGTTGTCCTGTTGGCGTTGAAGTAGGTCTTCCACTGGGCCAGGGTGCCCTTGGTGAACGCTGTGCCGCCCTCGAGCTCGCAGGCCTTGCCGTTGGGTGCGTAGAAGCAGTTATAGTCCGCGTCGTTGTACTCCAAAAGGCCGCTGCGGTGGCCGTACTTGATGCACACACCGGTGCCCGTGTTCACCACGACGTTGTTCCGGAAGGAGTTGGCCCGGGACCAGGCGCAGCAGCCGCCCAGATGCACCGCGTTCTGGCTGGTATTGACGATGATGGTGTTGTGCCAGAACATGATGCCGTACCCGCTCACGTTGAGGTAGGCTCCGAGGCCGGTGGCGCTGCAGCTGTGGAGGAAGCAGTTCTGGAAGAGGCAGTCGGAGTCGTTGGCATTGTAGGGCGCCAGGAGGCGGCTGGCAGTTCCCTTGCCGTCGATCTCGCAGGCATCGAACACACTCCGGTCCATGCCCTGGGAGTAGACCACGTAGCTTCCGCCGCTGAACTTGCAGTTCTTGAAGGTATTGTCATCGGACTGGTTGCTGTAGAGGCACCGAGATCCTGAAGTGTCAAAGTGGAGGTTTTCAAAGATGTAGAACTTGCAACTATTCAGCGTGATGCAGTTTGTCCCGCCGGCATTGATGACCGCCGGAGCACCGGTTGCAATGAAGGTTATTGTGTTGGTGGCCGAAGCACCGGAGGCTGCGTTGAAGTTCAACGCTTCGTTGAAGGTGGTCGAGGCCACGGTGAACACCACCGGGCCGTTGACGCCGGCGCTCAGTGCGCTCGCGGCCGCTGCGAACGTGGTGTAGTTCCTGGACCCGGAGCCGTTGGGATCGACGGTGTAGCTCCCACTTAACTGGGCCGTGGAAATGCACCCCAATGCGAGCACGAGCATGGCGCTGAACAGGATCCTGCTTTTCATGAGATTCTCCTTCGTATCGTGGATTGAAACTGGACGTGTTTCCCCGCGAGGGTTCCTTTCCTTGTCTCTGATACAGTCGAAGTCGATTGGCATCAGGAGTCTTCATGGTAAGAATCCGTTGCCTGTATGTAAAGGACATTCCCGGCATGAAGGATAAACGCTGACATGTCGCGTGGGTGTGGAACGAACCACCCCCGCCTAAGACGGCGGGAGTGGTTCGATCTTGCTACGTGATTGTGAAGATGAAGGAGTTGCTGATGGACTGAATGTTGGACGGCGCGCCCGGCTTGAGGGTCAGGAAGGCGCTGTGGATCCGGACGCCCTTCAGCCCCGGCAGATTCGGGATGTTGATCTTGGCCGTGGCCCTTCCGTTCGCGTCCAGATTGCCGGCGTAGTTCTGGAAGACCATGGGCAGGTAGCCGTTCACCGACGCGTCCAGCAAGGCATCCAGGCTGAGGTTGAGCCACCGGGTGTCGATGGGGATGGGGCCCCCACCGAGGGAGCTACCCACCACGTAGGGCAGGCCCGCGTCGCTGGGCGCGCTCAGGGTCAGGGTGATGGCGGTTCCCGGCTGACCGCTGCCGGAACCGGTGATGGTGATGACCACCTCGTCGGCGCCGATGTCCACCAAGGTGGCAGGACGGACATGGCCTTCGAAGTCGGTGGCGACCTTGTAATTCGGATTGTATGAGATCCAGGAACCCGCCACGTACTGTATGGTGCCGCCGTCGAGGCAGGGTGAGCTGCCCTTCAGGTGGATGTCGTATGGCGCCGTCATGCTCACCAGCCCGGGATCCGACTCGATGCTGTTGTCGTCCCACCGGGCCTGCGCCGGGGTAGGCCCGCCCGTGGGGACCAGAGTGTTCCTGTTGGCGTTGAAGTAGGTCTTCCACTGGGCCAGGGTGCCCTTGGTGAACGTGGTGCCGCCCTCGAGCTCGCAGGCCTTGCCGTTGGGCGCGTAGTAGCAGTTGTAGTCGGCGTCGTTGAATTCGAGGAGGTTACTCCTGGCGCCGTACTTGATGCACACGCCGGTGCCCGTGTTCACCACGATGTTGTTCCGGAAGGAGTTGGCCCGGGACCAGGCGCAGCAGCCGCCCAGGTGCACCGCGTTCTGGCTGGTGTTGACGATGATGGTGTTGTGCCAGAACATGCCGCCGTACTGGCTCAGGTTGATGTAGACGCCGAGGCCGGTAGGACCGCTGCTGTGGATGAAGCAGTTCTCGTAGAGGTTGTCGGCATCGTTGGAGTTGTAGGGGGCGATGATGCGGCTCGCCTGTCCCTTGCCGTCAAACTCGCAGCCAGAGAACACGTTTCTGTTCATCTGCTGGGAGTACATTACCCATCCACCGCCCGCGAACACGCAATTCTCGAACCGGCAGTCGTTGGGGTAGTAGAGATACACGGTCCGGACCGATGAGGAGGAAGTGGCACCCGCTTCGATCTTGCAGTTCTTGAAGGTGCAGAACGTGGCCCGGGTGGCGGACGGACCCGTCAGGTAAAGACCGTAGCGTGTGAAGTTCTTGACCTCGAGATTATCAAAAATGAGGTACGAGCATGCAGCGTTCAAGGTGAGGCCGTCCTGGCCGTTGTTGGCGTCGATGATCGCGGGCGTCCCCACCGCCTGGAAGGTGACGGTGTTGGTTGCAGAGACTCCCGTGACCGGGTTGATGAGCACGGCCTCCTTGAATGTCGTCGACGCCACGGTGAACACCACTGGACCGCTGACGCCGCCACCAAGGGCACTCACGGCCGCGGAGAATGTGGTGTAGTTGGTCGGCCCGGAACCGTTGGGATCGATGGTGTAGCTCCCGCTCAGCTGGGCCGTGGAGATACACGCCAGCACGAGCACGAGCATGGCACCGAACAGAATCTTGCCTTTCATGGTATTCTCCTTTGTGTGAACCTGGATGAGGCGATTGATGTTGCCCCCGGAAGAAATCAATCTTCGTCTCATCTACAGTGGAAACGGATACTCTCCTGAAGAATTCATGGTATTAACTCCCGGCCTGCCTGTAAAGGACCTGTCGTACAAATTCCGGCCACCGGGTGGGTGAGAAACAGAGAACCCCCGCCCGAGGGCGGGAGTTCTCCATTCTTGCTACATGATGGTGAAGATGAAGGAATTGCTGATGGACTGGATGTTGGACGGCGCACCCACCTTGAGGGTCAGGAAGGCGCTGTAGATCCGGATGCCTGTGATTCCCGGCAGGTTCGGGATGTTGATCTTGGCCATGGCCTTGCCGCTTGCGTCCAGATTGCCGGCGTAGTTCTGGAACACCGTGGGCAGGTAGCCGTTCACCGAAGCATCCAGCAAGGCGTCCAGGCTGAGGTTGAGCCAACGGGTGTCGATGGGGATGGGGCCCCCACCGAGGGAGCTGCCCACCACGTACGGCAAGCCCGCGTCGCTGGGTGCGCTCAGGCTCAGGGTGAGCGTGGTACCCGGCTTACCGCTGCCTGAGCCGGTGATGGTGATGACCACCTCGTCGGCGCCGATGTCCACCAGGGTGGCCGGACGGGTATGGCCCTCGAAGTCGTCGGCGGTCTTGTAATTCGCATTGTAGGAGACCCAGGCACCGGCGATGTAGTTGGTGGTGCCTCCGTCCAGGCACGGGGAATTGCCCTTCAGGTGGATGTCGTACGGCGCCGTCATGCTCACCAGCCCGGGATCCATTTCGATGCTGTTCTGGTCGTAGTTGGTACCGCCGCCCCCGCTGATGAGACTCGGATTCTTGGCCAGATAGGCCTTCCACTGGGCCAGGCTGCCCCGGGAGAAGCCGGTGTGAGCTCTTTCGAGCATGATGGCTCCCGCCGTGGCGTTGGGTGCATAGTAGCAGTTGTAGTCCAGGTCGTTGTAGTCCAGGACGGTGCCGCTGAATCCGTACTTGGTCGCCGGGCCGGTGCCCAGGTTCACGATGATGTTGTTGCGCCAGACCTGGCACCGGGACCAGGCGCAGCAGCTTCCCATGAAGACAGCCTCGCCCGACGTCTTCATGATGACGGTGTTGTGGAAGAACAGGTTGCCGTACTGGCTCCAGTTGAAGTAGAGGCCGCGTCCGCTGGGGCCGCAGTCGTGGAAGAAGTTGTTCTCCCAGAGATTGTTGGCGTCATTGGAGTTGAAAGGGGCGATGAGGTAAGACGACATGTTCTTGCCGTCGAACTCGCAGCGGCGAATGAAGCACCGGTTGATCTGCTGGGTGTAGAAAGACCAGCCGCCGCCGGCGAACACGCAGTCCTCGAACGTCATGTCGTTACAGTAGTTGAGAAATGCGGATCGAACCGAGGAGGACGTGGACCCCGGTGCGTCGAACATGCAGTTCCTGAAGGTGCAGAAGCTGGCCTTGGCGGAGGATGGGCCCGCGACGTTCAGGGCATAGGAGGTCATGTTCTTGCACTCGAGGTTGTCGAATACGAGATAGCTGCATGCTCCGGTGAGGGTCAGACCGTTCGCCCCCCCGTTTGCGTCTAGGACGGCCGGGTTTCCAACGGCCTGGAAGGTGACGGTGTTGGTGCTGGACACACCCGTGACCGGATTGACGGTCACCGACTCCTTGAATGTGGTCGAGGCTGCCGTGAACACCACCGGGCCACTGACGCCGCTCGAGAGGGCGCTCACGGCCGCGGCAAACGTCTTGTAGTTGGTCGGCCCCGAACCGTTGGGATCGATGGTGTAGCTCCCGCTCAGCTGAGCCGTGGACATACACGCCAGGGTGAGCACCGCCAGTGTGCTCAGCAGGACTTTGCCCTTCATGATGAGGTTCTCCTTTCGGAACAAGAACTCGATGCCTGATGTATCCCTTACCCGGGAGACTGTCCTGAATCTGGATACAAGGCGAAAACGACTGTCCTTCTCAGATCTGGATTTGCTGCATGATCTCCAGAAGTTTACTTACAGTCCGGATTGTATCCTATTCGTAGATAATATTCACCTGCAATTCTCCCTTTTGGTCGTTCCTGCGTGGCACCTCTGCCCGGATAAAAAAATCCCCGCCGATTCCGGCGGGGATTTCAAGAATCTCGACCCCTATGATGGGGCCGGCTACACGATCACATGATGGTGAAGATGAAGGAGTTGCTGATGGACTGGATGTTGGACGGCGCACCCGGCTTGAGGGTCAAGAATGCGCTGTGGATCCGGATGCCCTTGATCCCCGGAAGGTTCGGGATGTTGATCTTGGCCGTGGCCTTGCCGCTCGCGTCCAGTGTGCCGGCGTAGTTCTGGAACACCATGGGCAGGTAGCCGTTCACCGAGGCGTCCAGCAGGGCGTCCAGACTGAGGTAGAGCAACCGGGTGTCGATGGGAATGGGGCCCCCTCCGAGGGAACTGCCCACCACGTACTGCAGGCCCGCGTCGCTGGGCGCGCTCAGGGCCAGTGTGATGGTGGTGCCCGGCTGGCCGCTGCCGGAACCGGTGATGTTGATGACCACCTCGTCGGCGCCGATGTCCACCAGGGTGGCCGGACGTACATGGCCCTCGAAGTCGTCGGCGACCTTGTAGTTCGGGTTGTAGGAGACCCAGGTGCCGACCACGTAGTTGGTGGTTCCGGCATCCAGGCACGGAGAGCTGCCTTTCAGGTGGATGTCGTACGGCGCGGTCATGCTCATCAGAGCAGGATCCGCCTCCATGCTGTTCTGATCCCAGCTGCTCCCGCCACCAGCCGGTACCAGGGTGGCCTTGTTGGCGTTGAAGTACTTCAGCCAGTCGGCCAGGCTACCCTTGGTGAAGCCGGTGCCGTTCTCGAGTTCGCAGACCTTGCCGTTCGGCGCAAAGTAGCAGTTGTAGTCCAGGTCATTGTACTCGAGTACGGGGTTGCGGAAGCCGTACCGGATGCACCCGCCGGTGCCCATGTTGACCACGATGTTGTTCCGGAAGGAGTTACATCGGGTCCACGCGCAGCAGCTGCCGAGATTCACCCCGCAGCCGGAGGTATTGACGATGACGGTGTTGTGCCAGAACATGATGCCGTACTGGCTGTACTGGACCCAGAGCCCGTAGCCGGTCGGGCCGCAGTCGTGGAAGAAGCAGTTCTCGTAGAGGTTGTCGGAGTCGTTGGAGTTCCAGAGACTGAGTATCTGGCTCGAGCTGCCCTTGCCGTCGAACTCGCACCGGCGCAGGAAGCACCGATTGATCTGCTGGGTGTAGAACACCCGGCCGCCGCCGGCGAACACGCAATCCTCGAAGGTGCAGTCGTTGGAGTAGTAGGCGTGCACGGCCCGCACCGTAGAAGACGTGGACTTCGGGGCGTCGATCTTGCACTTCCTGAAGGTGCAGAAGGTGGCCCGGGTGCTGGACGGTCCGGTCAGGTTCAGCCCGTACTGGGTGAAGTTCTTGACCTCCAGATTGTCGAACACGTAGTACGAGCAGGCGCCGTTCACGGTGAGGCCCATCTGCCCTCCATTCGCGTCGATCACCGCCGGGGTGCCAGTGGCCACGAAGGTCACGGTGTTGGTGGCTGACATCCCCGTCGCTGGATAGACGTTCACCGCCTCCTTGAAGGTGGTGGACGCCACATTGAATACCACCGGCCCGCTCACGCCCCCTCCGAGGACCGCCGCGGTGGCGAGCGCGAACGTCGTGTAGTTCTTCGGCCCCGAACCGTTGGGATCGATGGTGTAGCTCCCGCTCAGCTGAGCCGAGGACATACACGTCAGAGTGAGCACCAAGAGGGTGCTCAGCAGAACTTTGCCTTTCATGATGAAGTCCTCCAATCTGAAAATGAACTTGATCACCTCGGATGTGTACGATGAATCCGCTACACGAAAGACTGTTGAAAATCGGGAGAGAAACAGGCGAAAATGGCTGTCCTTCTCTGATCTGGATTTCCTACACGCTCTCCATATATCCGTATTTCATCCAGATTGTAACCGATTCGTGGATATTGTCCACCTGCTATTCTCACTTTGGTCGTATCCGCAAAGCATCTGTACCCGGGAGAAAAAAAATCCCCGCCGATTTCGGCGGGGATTTTACGACTCTCAGCCCCTATGATGGGGCCGGCGACACAATCACATGATGGTGAAGATGAAGGAATTGCTGATGGACTGGATGTTGGACGGCGCACCTTGCTTGAGGGTCAGGAAGGCGGTGTAGATCCGGATGCCCTTGATCCCCGGCAGGTTTGGGATGTTGATCTTGGCCGTGGCCTTGCCGCTCGCGTCCAGGGTGCCGGCGTAGTTCTGGAACACCATGGGCAGGTAGCCGTTCACCGAAGCGTCCAGCATGGCGTCCAGGCTGAGGTTGAGCCACCGTGTGTCGATGGAGATGGGGCCTCCGCCGAGGGAGCTGCCCACCACGTAGGGCAGGCCTGCGTCGCTGGGCGCGCTCAGGAAAAGAGTGAGGGTCGTGCCCGGCTGGCCACTGCCGGAACCGACGATGGTGATGACCACCTCGTCGGCGCCGATATCCACCAGCGTGGCCGGACGTACATGGCCCTCGAAGTCGTCGGCGACCTTGTAGTTCGCGTTGTAGGAGATCCACGATCCGGCCACATACTTGGTGGTTCCGCCGTCCAGGCACGGGGAATTACCCTTCAGGTGGATGTCGTACGGCGCCGTCATGCTCGTCAGCCCGGGATCCGACTCGGTGCTGTTGTCGTCCCACCGGGCCTGCGCCGGGGTGGGCCCGGCGGGGGGGACCAGAGTGTTCCTGTTGGCGTTGAAGAAGGTCTGCCACTGGGCCAGAGTGCCCTTGGTGAATGTCGTGCCGCTCTCGAGCTCGCAGGCCTTGCCGTTCGGGGCAAAGTAACAGTTGTAGTCGGCGTCGTTGAAGTCGAGCACGCCGCTTCTGTGACCGTACCGGATGCATCCCCCGGTGCCCGTGTTGACCACGATGTTGTTCCGGAAGGAATTGGCCCGGGACCAGGCGCAGCAGCCACCCAGGAAGACTCCGACCTGGCTGGTCTTCACGATGACGGTGTTGTGCCAGAACATGATGCCGTACTGGCTGTAGTTGACATAGAATCCATAGCCGGAAGCGCCGCAGTCGTGGAGGAAGCAGTTCTCGTAGAGGTTGTCGGAGTCGTTGGAGTTCCAGAGGCTGACCAGCTGGCTCGACATGCCCTTGCCGTCGAATTCGCAGCGCCGGATGAAACACCGGTTGATCTGCTGGGTATAGTACGCCCTACCGCCGCCGGCAAACACGCAATCCTCGAAGGTGCAGTCATTGGGATAGTAGAGGTGCGCGGCACGCACCGTGGAAGAGGTGGATGCAGGAGCGTCGAACTTGCACTTCTTGAAGGTGCAGAACGTGGCCCGGGTGTTGAATCCGCCGTTCATGTTCAGCCCATATCCGGTGAAATTCTGAACCACCAGGTTCTCGAAGTTCATGTACGAGCACGTGGTGTTCAGTGTGAGGCCGTGCTGGCCTTTGTTGGCATCGATGATCGCAGGGTTACCCACCGCCTGGAAGGTGACGGTGTTGGTGGAGGACACACCCGAGACCGGGTTGAGAGTCACCGTCTCCTTGAAGGTGGTCGAGGCCACGGTGAACACCACCGGACCGCTGACGCCGCTCGAGAGGGCCGAGGTGGCCTTGGCGAACGTCGTGTAGTTGGTCGGCCCGGAGCCGTTGGGGTCGATGGTGTAGCTGCCGCTCAGCTGAGCCGGGGAAACACACGCCAGGGAGAGCACCACCAGGGCACTCAGAGCAAGCTTGGCTTTCATGAAGTCCTCCTCACGATTGATGAAATGGTCTACCTCTGATGAGAGTGGGTTGATGCAGGCGTCCGGGGACGACTCGAGGGAGCGTGACCTTCATCCCCTTTCCACAGTTGTCCAGACCGGAATAATGGCAAATCCAACTACCAATATATGATTTTTACCCCACCTCTGTAAAGGATTCACCATCAGATAAATAGCAGTGCCCGTGGGAATCCCGAGGTCCGAATCCCTGAAGGCCTGATATCCCCTGAATGGCCCGATAATCCCAGGTGCAAATAGGGGTTCCCGCCCAGGAGGTCGCGGCGTAATCCTGGTCAATCAGGGGAATCGGCCCCTCACATCCCCATCACTGAATGACGACCTGATGGTCGTTGCTCACGGTCACGAAAGTGGTGCCCTTGAAGCTCACGAACGCCACATAGAAAGTCAGACCGCTCAGGACGGGGAGGTTGGGGACGGCAACGCTGATCTTTGCGTCGCCGTTGATGTCCAGGAAGCCGCGGAAGTTCTTGAAGAGCGCCGGCAAGGCGTTGCTTGCACTCGCGAAGAGCAGCGGGTCGGCGGTGAGAGGAAGGACGTACCCGTTCGGCAGCACCACGCCGCTGGTGCCCAGGGAGGCAGCCGCCTGGTAGCCGTCGCCCGGTGTTCCGCGGATCACCATCTTGTATTCGGTGCCGGGGCTCGGCATGGGCGTCGAGGACGTCTCCTCGAGGATGACGCTGTTGTAGGTCTTGTACTCGTCCATGAACGATCCGTTGTATCCGCAGATGCCGACGGGTCCCGCCTTTACCGGCAGGCTGATGGTCTTGTTCACGGTGACGTCCCACTTGCCGTTCCGGTTGCAGTCGATGCGGGCCACGGCCCGGCTGTCGAGGACCAGGAGCCGGACGCGGGCCTTGGTGCAGGCCGGGATGGCCGCACTGGCCGCGGAAAGACCTCCGGTCTGGCTGTGCTCGTAGAGCCAGGTGTGGTTGAAATTGGTCGAGCCCTGCACCTTGATGAGCACCAGATCCGACCCGAAGGTACCCTTGGAGGGCGCGTTGGCCCGGAGGATCACGCCGCCGAACTGGAGTCCCTGGGTCGGGTTGAAGTCCACATCCACGTCGGCGGCTCCGTCCCGGAAGACCTGATTCGGCTGGGTGAGGTGCTGATACTTGGTGACCAGTTGCGCCCGGACCTGGGTTCCGGTCGCCGTCCACTGGGCGGAGAGGTGCTTGACCCACGTGCCCAGATTGGGGCCGGCCGGATAATTGAAGGCATCCATCCAGACCTGGGCGCCGGCCAGGCCGCCTGCCAGGCAGACGAGAAGCAGGGCGGTGAGGAATCTATGCATGATATTCTCTCCTTTCGGGATCCAGCTGGATTAGTCTCTCCATCGCCATTTTCCCAGAAGAACCCCGGTAGAGCAAGGGTGGAGATTCCCCCCCAGCCCTCGGTGCTACTCCCCCCCCATGACCGTCACCGTGACCTGCCGGCGGTGTGGTCGGTAGCGGTGCTCGTAGAGGTAGAGCCCCTGCCATGTGCCCAGGGCCAGGCGCCCCTGGCGCACCGGCACACTCAGGGAATTGGTGGTCAGGATGCTCCGCACGTGGCCCGACATGTCGTCGTCGCCCTCGGACCGGTGGGAGAAGACGGGATCGCCGTCCTCCACCAGACGCGAGAAGAAGGCTTCCAGGTCGCGCTGCACCGACGGGTCGGCGTTCTCGCAGAGGATCAGCGAGGCGCTGGTATGGTGGAGAAAGACGTTGGCGAGGCCAGTCCGGAACCCGGCACCCTGCACGATGCTATCCACCTCGTGGGTGATGTCGTGGGTGCCCGACCCCGGGTCGAGACGGTGAGGGAATCGGTGTGGATCATGCTGGCTCCATACGCGAATTATACCACCTGGACGACCTCGATGACGCGGTACGCCTCGCTGTGCTCGAACTTCTCCGTCCGTCTGGAATGGATGTCCTTCACGTAATCCACGATCCTGGAGAAGTCGGGAAACTGCGATGCGTGGTTTGCGAGGATCTCCAGCTTCCTGTCGATGAAGTCCGTGATGTCCTCGAAGTCGTTGGGTTGATCCGTTCCAAAGAAGAAGATCTTCTCCACCTTGTGCGCCTCGCCCGGATACATGAACCGGTTCTTGGCCGCAAAGCAGGCGTCGAAGACGGCCTCGGCCATGACCCGGTGGTCCCTGTGAAACAGGTTCAGCCTGTCGAACGCCCGGTTGGCCGGGTCAAAGGAGAACACCAGCTCGGGCTTGTATTGTTTCAGGAGCATCGCCAGGTCGCGCCGCAGGTCTTCGGTGTATTCGAGGAATCCATCCCGGTGGTGCAGGAAGATGACCTCTTTCACGCCCACGGCCTGGGCCGCGGCCCGCTGTTCCCGCTCCCGTATCCGGACCCGCTCCTCCCGGGAGATGTCGTTGTTCCCGAAGCCGTTCTCGCCGTTGGTGGCGATGACGTAGACGGTCTCGTATCCCTCCGCGATGAGGCGGGAAATCCGGCCGGTGCAGGTGAACTCCAGGTCGTCCGGGTGGGCCGCAAAGCACAGAATTCTCTTCATGCGTGAAATGGTAGTGGAAAAAACGTTTGGAGTCAGGGCCAAAACGCTGACGTGGTAGAATGTCCGTTTCGCAAATGCCCGGAGAAGAACACGCGAACCGATTCCATGACTGAGCCCGACATGAATCCCGACCCGGCAGGAGCGCCGCTCCTGGACGAAAAAAAGGCGTGGGCCATCAAGCTGTTCCACAGATCGGTGCTCAAGCAGAACAAGCTCCTGAACGTCACGAGGCGTCTCGGAGACACGGAGGGCCTCCGGTGCCTCGACATCGGCTCCGACAACGGCGTCATCAGCTACCTGCTGCGCGGCCGGGGCGGGGACTGGGCCAGCGGCGACCTCTCCCCCGTAGCCGTGAAATCCATCCGTTCCCTGGTGGAGACCGACGTCCATCTCCTCGACGGCGGCCGCACCCCGTTCCAGGACGGAGAGTTCGACCGGGTGGTCATCGTGGACTTCCTCGAACACCTCGAAGAGGATGCGGGCTTCATCGCCGAGGTCAGACGCATCCTGAAGGACGACGGCATTTTCATCCTCAACTGTCCCCACGCCAAGCAGAGCCTTCTCCGCCGGTTCCGCCTCGCCATCGGCCAGACCGACGAGAAGCATGGGCATCTCCGCCCGGGATACACGCGGGAAAGCCTCGAGCCCCTTCTGGAAGGGCGGTTCCGCATCGTGGAGTCGTGGACCTATTCCAGGGTCTTCACCGAGGGCCTCGACACCCTCATCACCGCGGCCATGGCCCTGCTGCAAGGTCGAGGCCACGAGGAGGAAGGGCCTTCCAAGGGCGTGCTTCTCACCGGACAGGACATGGCGAAATTCCGAAGGGCATTTCGCCTCTATTCCCTCCTCTATCCCCTCTTCTGGATCATGACCCGGCTGGACAGGTTGCTCTTCTTCCGGTCCGGCTACTGCATGACGTCGCTACTCGTACCGCTGCCCAGGAAAGGCCGGTAGGCCTCGAGCACATCCTGGATCTCCACTTCCCGCCGGGCGCTGTCCCAGCCCAGTTCGGCGGCCTGAAGCGCCGCCGCCTTGATCACCACCCCCCTGCCCTTCAGGCCGCATTTTCCCATCTCGGTCCTGCGGCGCACCACATCCATGAGGGTCATGGCCATCTCCTCCCGGGCGGCGTAGACCACCTCCGCCTGGAGGACCGGATAGCCGTCCGCCAGGAGGTTCAGGAGATGTTCCGCCTCCCCTGCGAGGGCGAGCACCTCCCTGAAACGCGTGCCGTGGTTCTCAACCAGGCGGCTGAAGGAAATCGGCGGAATCGTCCTCATGCGGTGGTCCTGGGCGCTGCCCGAGAATTCCGGCCAGTCCTGGATGTCTCCCCCCAGGAGCGGAGTCTCATGGGTCCGGCAGACATCGGTCCGCCCACCGAACTGGTGAGCGGCCAGGTCCACCAGTCTCTCGGCCACCCTCCGGGCCGTGGTGAACTTCACCCCCACACCGGTGATGAGGCCATGGATGCCGTCCGCCCGGCCGTGGTCGCGGATCACCGGATGTTTCAGGAGGCGGACACCGCCGGTGGACGGTTCCGCTTCGCCGGGCAGCAGGCCTCCGAAGGCGTAAGCTACGTCCCCGGGGACCAGGTCCGCGGCCGGATACGCGCCGGATACCTCCTCGAGGAGATCCGCGATCTCCCTCTCGTCGTGGACCACCTCAAGCCGCCGGTCTTCGGCCTTGAAGGGCCTGTGGGAGGTGCCCACCAGTGTGACGTCCCGCCAGGGGGTCAGGAAGAGCAGGCGCGTTCCTCTGGACATCTTGCGGTCGGCATCCTGGAAGGTCCGGGAGCTGTAGAGGCCCACGGCAATGTCGGACACCAGACGGCGCCGCACCACCAGGTTCCAGGCCTGTGAGAACGGGAAGAGCGTGGGAACCTTGCCGGGATAGGTGGTCCGGAGGAGACGGTCGGACCAGGGTCCCGTCAGGTTGAGGGTGACGCCGGCCCGGATGAAGAAGGATTCACCGGTGAGGCCGTCGGTGACCCGGGCGCCGACCACGCGCCCCCTCTCTTCCAGCAAAGCGTCGGCCGAGATGTGGTTGGCCACGGCCGCTCCCCGGCGGCTCGCCGACTGCAGGATAGCCAGCACCAGCCGTTCGGGATCCCGCACCTGGGCGTCGTACCATAGCGCGCCGCCCGTGAGGCCCCGGTCCGGAATCCCGGGGACTGCCTCCTTCATACGGTCCGCGCCGATGAGGCGACCCCGGGGAAGCGCCTTGCCGGGAGCGGCTTTCCAGTTCCGGTTCCATCCCACCATGTCATTGAGAAAGAGCGCGGTCCGGAGCGCCAGCCGGCCGCGAGAGCCCCGGCCGTACGTGGGCACCGCGCAGGGCAGGGGGTGCACCAGGTGCGGGGCCACCCGGAGCAGGATCCTCTGCTCCCGGATGGACTCACGCATGCGATTCAGGTCCAGATGCTGGAGGTAGCGCAGGCCCCCGTGTACCACGCGGAGGTTATTGGCGGAGGTGGCCCCGCCGAAGTCGTCCTTGTCGATGACCGCAACGGAGAGACCGCGCAGAGCCGCATCCCAGGCGGCCCAGGCGCCGTAGATGCCGGCCCCGATCACCAGGACGTCGAAGCCCCGGCCGGCCATGCGATTCAGGTCTCGTTTCATCGCCCCATCATGAAGGCAGGATCACTGGAATACAACCACCCTCCAGAGGCGCCACGCCCGATCCATGAGAATCCCCTCACATGGAAGCGTAGTCGGGGCCCCCTCCACCCTCGGGCGTCACCCAGGTGATCACGCCGTAGGGATCCCGGATATCGCACGTCTTGCAGTGCACGCAGTTGGAAGGGTTGAGCTTCAGCACCTTGTCCGTTGAACCTTCGGACTCCTCTACCATCTCGTAGACCTCGGCGGGGCAGAAATACCGGCACGGGTTGCCGTACTCCTTCGTGCACCTGTCGTTGCAGATGCCGGCCACGTCCTCGGGTGAGATGACGAGGTGGCAGGGCTGATCTTCCTCATGGACGGTGCCGGAGTTGTAGACGCCGGTCAGCCGGTCATAGAGCAGCTTCTCATTGTCGTACTTGAAGTCTCCCGCCTCCCACAGCTTCTGGGCGGAGTGTCCCGAGAACTCCGAAAGCTTCAGGATGTGTCCGGCATCGGGCTCCATTTCGGGCTGGCCGCCCAGCCACCATCCACCCAGCATCTCCTGCAGGCCGGCCTTGACCATGCCGCCCCAGAACCCGTTCTTGAAGTGGGCCTTTGCAAGGCGGTAGCGATGGATTTCGCGGCCGATGAAGCCGGTCTGACCCGTGGTATCCCGGACGGCGTGCTCGTAGGGCTTCAAGGCCGCCTCGGAGAGGTCTCCGGCCCGGAAAGCGGACACGGCCTGCTCGGCCGCCATCATGCCCGATTTCATGGCGTAGTGAATGCCCTTCAACCGCGGCACGTTGACCAGGCCGCCGCTCTCACCGATGACCATGGTGTTGTCGAGGGCCAGCTTCGGGATGGAGTAGTAGCCCCCCTCGGAGATGGTCTTGGCGCCGTATCGTACCAGCTTCGCGCCCTCCAGGATCGACTTGAGGAACGGATGATTCTTGAAGAGCTGGAAATAGGTGTGGGGATCCAGAAGGGGGTCGGGCGAATCGAGTCCGGCCACGAGGCCGAGGGAAATGTGGTTGTCCTTCATCTTGTAGAGCCAGCTGCCGCCGAAGGTGTGGGTCGGCAGCGGATAGCCCATGGTGTGGATCACGTCCGGGATGTCATTGTAGACCTCCTCCCGGAGTTGCCAGATCTCCTTGATGCCGGTGGCAAACGCCTGCGGGTTGGCCCAGCCGCGGGTGTAGCCGTACTTCGAGGCCATGTCCGGGCCGATGTCCTTCAGGTCCATCTTCGCGGTGAGCGCCTTCATCAGGTGTCCGCGGGGCCCCTCGGCGAAGAGGGTGATCCTGGCCCGAATATCCGTGCCGGCCTCGAAGTTGGGCTTGTGGGATCCATCGACTGCAACGCCCATGTCGCCGGAACGAACGCCCACCACCTTGCCGTCCTCGTAGAGGACCTCGGCGGCGGGAAAGCCCGGCAGGATGTTCACACCCTTCTCCTCCACGGCCTCGGCCAGCCACTTCACCACCTTGTTCAGGGAGACGATGAGGTTGCCGTGGTTTTTCATGGGCGGCGGCGTGACTGGAAATCCGAAAGTCCCGGTGGGCGTCAAGTAGTAGATCTTCTCGCTCGCCACCGTGGCTTCACTGGGAAAGCCCTTCTCCTCGTAGTCCGGCACCAGCTCCTTCAGGGCGACCGGGTCCATGACGGCTCCGGACAGGGCGTGCGCCCCGACCTCGGCCCCCTTTTCGAGGACGAAGAGATTCTCGACATCGAGCTTCTCGCCCTGAACCTCGCCGGCATCGATGCCGGCGTTGTGGGCTTCGTAGAGGTTGGCAAGGTGAAGGGCAGCCGAAAGCCCGGCCGGACCGGCTCCCACGATGACCACGTCGGCTTCCAGGACCTCGCGTTCGATATCCACGCTCAACTCTCCCTGTGCAAGAGACGACGGCTGAAACGCCCGGACAATCCCCGGCAATTGCATCTCGTTTTACCTGATCTGGACCAGGAATCAACCACGGGCCGGGATTCAAGGAGGGGGCTCATTTTCGACCCGCGGGCCAGATGAGGAGGGAGTCCGGTTCCCCTCGGAATCCACGCCCCATTTCCAGAGGGGCACCCGGCGTTTCAGCTCCGAGATGAACCACGACATGGCTTCGAACGCTTCTGTCCTGTGCCCGGACCGGATCACGAGGCGCATGGCCGTCTCGCCCACCGCAATCCGTCCGACGCGGTGATGGCACAGGAGATCGTGGATCGGAAACTTCCGGATCGTTTCCCGGGCCAGGGCATCGAGCTGCGTTTCCGTCATGCCCGGGTAGTGCTCGTAGTCCAGGGCCACGATGTCCTTACCGTGTTCAGTCGCCCGAACCCGTCCGTGAAAGAGGACCTCGGCTCCGTCCCGGCCGTGTGAGCCGGACTTCGGGACGGGCGGCAAGGGACCTTCGATGATGGCCGTTACAATCAAATCACCCATATCATCCACCTTGAACCGGGGAAATCAGGGCGACCTCATCCCCCTCCCCGAGCACTCTGGAATCGGCCACGTATTCCTTATTCACCGCGAGGCGGAATACGACTCCGTCCAGGCAGCCGCCGGCCAGGTCGCGAAGGCGCGCCACGACATCCGAAGTGGTGGCTCCTTCGGCCAGGTCCAGTTCCATCTCGCTCCTGCCGAGAAGATGCTTCACGTGAGAGAAGAGGCGAACCCGGACGTGGATCTTGCCGGCCATTCTCAATCCCGTTCCATCGGCCCCACCTCGGCCCACGGCAGGAGGCGTACCGTCACTTCTTCCCCCACACCTAGCGCTCCTTCACCCGGAGGAGCCTCCAGGATGCAGCAGGCCCCGAGGGCCGACGTGAGCATATGGGAGCCGAGGCGCGTGGTGGGCGCCACCTGGAGGACGCCGTTTTCCAGAGCGGCCCGGCCGAACAGAAAACGATGCCGTTCTTCATCCCGGGGAAACGGGGCCGAGAGAATGCCCTTCACCTTGGACACCGGCCTCAGACCCTGGAACTTCTCCAGCGTCGGCCAGACATACTCCATGAATCCCACGAAGGAACTCACCGGGTTGCCGGGAAGGCCGAACACCAGGGTGTCCCCCGCGGTCGTCCCAAAAAAGAGCGGCTTGCCGGGCTTCTGCGCCACCCTCCAGAATCGATCCTGGACGCCGAGATCGAGGAGAATGGACCGGACGAAATCGAACCGACCCATGGAGACGCCGCCGGAGGAGACCACGACGTCGCAGTCCTTCAGTGCTTTGGCGAGGAACGACTTCAGGGTCTCCCGGTCATCGCGGAGCAGGGCGGAATACACGACTTCGGCCCCGACGCGGCGGGCCAGGTCGGAGAGGACGTGGAGGTTGGAATCGTAGACCTGGCACCCCTCCAGGGGCTGCCCGGGTTCTCGCAGCTCGTCTCCGGTGCCGAACAGGGCCACGCGCGGTTTCTGGTAAACCCGTACCTCGGAGTAGCCGAACGAGACCAGCACACCCAGCTCGGCCGGGCCGAGGCGTGTTCCCGGGTGCAGGATCGGCCTCGACACCTCGATCTCCTCCCCCTCGAAACGGATGTTCCTGCGGGCCTCGAACGGCTGATAGATCTCGACCTCCCGGGCCTCGAATCCATTGGTGTACTCCACCGGAACCACCGTGTCGGCGCCGGGAGGCAGCGACGCGCCGGTCATGACCTGGATGCACTCACCCTCGAAGACGGACGCCTCCGCCTTCTGTCCGGCCCGGATCATGCCCGTGAGCTTCAGAACCACGGGCGTCTCCTTGCTGGCGGTGGTCACGTCGACAGCACGAACCGCAAAGCCGTCCATGGCGGAATTGGTGAATCGCGGCAGGGCAAAGGGGGCCCGGATGGTTTCCGCCAGGGTCCGGGTCAAGGCGCTGTCGATGGCCACGGCCTCCGGAACCAGATCGGGCAGCGAGGCCTCCACGGCGTTCTGGGCTTCCTTGACGGTAATCATCGGTGAATCACCCTCCAATCAACGACATGCTGTCCCGGTCTCCGGACACCATTCCATGGACGTCATGGTCCTTGAAAGCCTCCGGTCGCTTCTGCGCATCCCATCCGGATTCGAGCTTGGCGCCTATCGCCATCCTGAACCGGTCGACCACCTCCTCGTCCGTGCCGCCTGACCGCATGAGGTGTTTGAGGTCCAGCTCCCGGCTGGAGTAGAGGCAGTTCCGGATCCTGCCGTCGGCGGTGAGGCGGATGCGGTTACAGTCGGTGCAGGTGCTCCGGGTGTAGCCCGGAATGACGGCCACCTTTCCTGCATGGCCGGGGATCTTGTAGATGTGCTTCTCCGTCCGGGTGCCGGAAGCGTCCTGCAGGTCCGGGAAGGCCTTCTTCAGGGCCTGAACCAGCCAGTCGGCGCTGTAGAAATGGCCGCGCTTCCAGACCTGGTGCGAGTCAAAGGGCATGAGCTCGATGAACCGGACGGTGATGGGCGCCTCGCGGGTCAGCTTCACGAAGTCGGAGAACTCGTCGTCGTTGAGTCCCCTGAGCGCCACCACGTTCACCTTGACCGAAGGGAAGCCGATGTCGAGGGCTGTTTGCAAGCCCTTCAGGACCCGGGCCAGGCCGTTGCACCGGGTAATCTGCCGGAACCTGACGGGGTTCAGGGTGTCCAGGCTGATGTTCAATCCGGTGAGGCCCGCCCTGCGAAGGTCCGCGGCCATGGCGGCCAGAAGCAGGCCGTTGGTCGTGAGGTGAACGGACTCGACGCCTTCGAGACCGGTGGACTTCTCGATAAGCTCCAGGATGTCCCGCCTGAGGAGGGGCTCCCCTCCGGTGAAGCGGACCTTGTCGACGCCGAGGCCCACCATCAGCCGGAGGATGCGCAAAATCTCCTCGGAAGTCAGGAGGTCCTCCTTGCCCGTGAAGTCGACACCCTCCTCCGGCATGCAGTAGATGCACCGAAGGTTGCACTGCTCCTGGACGGCGATCCGGATGTAGCTGTGGACCCGGCCGAATCCGTCGACGAGGCGGGTGGCGGATTTCCTGACGAGATCTCGGATCAGCAGGATTGAATCGGGCATCGGGCACCACATTGAATCGGAATCGGTCCAGGTCCTCGCGCCCCTGTTCACTCCAGCGACACGGTCTTCAGAGTCGAAGACCATCCCGGGCAGCCTCCTGACGGAGCGGGCCCTGGATTCCAGACCTACGAAATGTGTTTATCCAGGAGCTTCAGAACCTGGCGGTTTTTCGGAAAGTCTCCGGTCTCGAGCTTGGAGTAGAGGAGTTTCCCATCCACCGAGATCTCGAACTTCCCCCCGCCGGACGGAATCAGCTTGTACTCGGACAGCTGCGTCTTGAACCGAGGGAGCACTTCGCCCATCAAACTGAGGGCCTGTGGCTCATAATTTCAGGCGCTGCAATATATTAACTCGAACTTCATGATATCTTCCACCTGTTTCTCGTTCCGAAACCACCCGCCGGGAACACGCGTGACCGGGGAAAATAGTAATCCGAAACCCGGCTGGAGATAAGTACCTTTTCATTCACGGTAATCCGGCAAGAAAAGGAGGGTATTCGACCATTTTTCTATAGAATCGGCACCATGGTAGATCCCCATTCCCACAGCAGCGAAGCCCACCGGGATAAAGCCGCCGGCCTCGGTCCCGTGCGCGTGGCCCTGGTCACCGTCAGCGACACCCGCACTCCCGACACCGACGTGAACGCCGCGTTCCTGCGGGAACGCCTGGAGGCGGCCGGCCACGCCGTGACGGACTACCGCCTCATCCAGGACGAACCGAACCTGGTGGAATCGGTGCTGGACGACCTCCTGGAGGGAGAAGCCCGGGCGGTTCTCTTCAACGGCGGCACCGGTATTGCACCGCGGGACACCACCTACGACGTCATCGCCCGCCGCCTGGAAAAACCGCTCCCCGGATTCGGCGAACTCTTCAGGATGCTCAGCTACGATCAGGTGGGCGCCGCCGCCATGCTCTCCCGCGCCACGGCCGGCATCATCCGAGGCAAGGTGGTCATCTCCATACCCGGGTCCCCGAGGGCCGTGGAGCTGGCCTGGGACAAGCTCCTGGCACCGGAGCTCGCCCATATGGTCTGGGAGGCGGGGAAGTCGGAGCCGGATCTTGACGGGAGGACACCATGACAGCAAGACGTTTGATCTCTACCCTGTTGATCCTGACGGCGATTCCGGCCGCAGCGCCCGGCCAGAAAAGCAAACCCTTGAAGGGGGGCCGCGAATACAACCTGCAGGTCGAGGTGGCCGGAGCCGAAGGCATGGGCTATCACCTGCACCTGCCGCGCGGTTGGAAGGTAAAGTCGAAGAAGAAGTACCCGGTACTCATCGTACTGCATGGAAACGGAGGCGCGCCGGAGAGAACCCTGCAGGTCTTCCGGAAACTGAGCACCAAGAAAACCCAGCTCATCCTCATCGCCCCGGGCTACCAGAAGGAGAGGCGGAGCGGCGCTCCGGCCTGGCCCGAGACCGTGTGCACGAGCGCCTTCAGCTGGCTCTTTGAAAAGGCGACCACCCAGTGGCACGGCGATCCCGACCGCAGATTCATCCAGGGCTTCTCCATGGGCGGGTCCTATGCCAGCTACTACGCCCGGGCCCTGGACGGGACCAAGGATAAAGCCGCCGTCCGGGGTGTCATCCTTAACTCCGGCGTTGCCTATGGCGGAAAAGAAAAGTGGCCGGCGGGCGTCCCGTCCCTCTTTGTCGTGGGGGAGCAGGAGACCGATATCCGGGGGACGAACTACGTCAAGGTCATGAAGCAAGTGGCGAATTCGGTTTTTCGAACCGGTGCTGACGTGAGGCACCACCTCATGGCCGGCATGGGCCACACGGTGAACGACAAGTGCGTCGAACTCGTCCGCCGGTTGATCTTCGAGGAGTGCCGCCGCAGTGCCGGCATCGACAAAGACATCGCCGCCTTCAAGAAGCGTCTAAAAAAGAATCCGCGGCGTTTGACCGACTTCCTGCAGATCGAACGACTGGCCGCAGCTCTCCCGAAAGGCTCCCGGGCGGATCGCATCAACAAATCCGTGGTGCAGCTCTCCGACCATCCCCTCATGGTGCGAGAACGAGAGGCCTGGAAACTCCTGGCGGAGGCCCGGAAGGCCGACCGCCCGGACAACCCGGATCGAAAGAAGGCCTACGCGGCGCTGGCCCGCTCACACCCGAAGACGGAAGCTGGCCGTATCGCCAAAGACCGGGTGGCGTGGATTGATTGACGGGCCGGCGGGGTGGATTCATCCAGGATAACCGAGATGGATGTAGGTTACGTTGCCTGTTCCCGGGTGTTGTATCTCGGCAATTGAACCGACACATGATGCTTCGAGTGGATCCGCTATTTTCGGGGCCGGACAACCAGCCGGAATCCGAGTCCGGGGTGGACAGTTGTAGATCGAGTAAAGATGCGGTTGGCGGAGTGGTACAGGGACTCCTTCTGGCTATCCCACGCTCCGCCTCGCTGGACGTAGAATCCGGACGCTCCTTCGTATTTGGACCGCGTCCATTCGCCCCGCGATCCTCCGAGGTCGAGGATCCCGAACGCCGACTCGTCTCGCGGCTCGAATCCGCCAGGCTCTTCTCCGAGGAGATTCCCCCTCTGGAATTTTCGATACGGAGTTACGGCCAACGAGAAGTCAAAGCGATCCCCCCAGGGGAAAAACCTCACGTCACTTCCTCGCGCCGCTTTTTCCCACTGCTCCTCCGTGGGAAGGTCGTATTCCCATGGTTCTTCGGCCGCCTCGGTTATTCGATTGCGCCAGTCGAGAAACGCGGCAACGTCCTCCCACGAAATCCCGAAAATCGGCGTCTCCTCACTTCCGACTGTCGGTTTACACCTCAGGTCGATATTGGAACGAAATGCAAACCTCTCGCGCCAATCTCGGGGGAGATAGTCGTTGCGGCCGATTTTCCCTTCCCGGATCCTGTTTAACGTTTCCGGGTCGTTCAGAAACTTAAACCACTCCCGAATCGTCACTTCTTTTCTCGCGATGAAGAATCCGGGAAGCACTACCTCCTTTCGCGGCTTGGAATAGACTCCATGCACGGAGCCTCCGCACACGAACGCACCCGGAGGAATGTAGACGAAGCCGGGAGGAGTGGTTCCCTCCTTGTTCAGGTGGATCTTTACGGTTTCCCTCTCGCCGTGGGAAATCCGGACGGAATATCGCTGGGCCTCGAAACCTCGCCGCTGGACGTAGAGCAGATAGGGGCCCGGATCCATGGTGATCGCTTGGCCCGCCGTGACGCGTCTCTCTGCGGACAGGATCAACGGGTACGCCGTCCGCTCGCACTGAATGCCGGACGACTCGCCCTCGGGCACCTCGATGGTGAGCGGAGTCCCGTTGTGCAGGCAGCGTAGCCGCATGGCAGCCGGCGCTCGTCCGTTGATGAGTTCCGCCGGCAGCGCCGGACGGATCCAGAATGTCCTCTCCAATCGCCCGGAACGATGACTCGAGCAATCTTCCTCGATCACCGTTCCAGCGACCGTGAGCCGGTGCTTGTGTCTCCCCTTTTTACATCTCGGATTCCTCCATTCGTACGAGCCCTCCACCCTCTCGCCGTCTACGGATCGGATCCGGGCGAGCACCGATATCCCGGCCCCAGCTGCCTGTCCTTTCGGTAGGAGTCGCTTCACGAAGAGCCCGTCGCCGCAAGGATGGCCGTTCAGCCGGATGACGAGGTCGCCCGGACAGAGACCCGCCTTCTCGGCAATGGACCCCGTTTCCACGCCGGTCACGACGAGACAAATATCGCCTGGAAAGAAGTCCTTGGCCCAGGCGCCTGTCCGGACCAGGCCAACACCGCGCGTAGGTACGGGCACGAGACGAGGTACCACCGGAGGATCAGGCCGCACCATCTCGTAGGACAGGTACCGAAAGAGACAGATCTCGGCGTCGATCGGATCGACCGTGACCGTGAGGACGCCTCGTCCGAGAAGCGTATTCTTGTATTTTCCTTCACGGTCGTACTTCCTCACGGCCGCCGCGGCGACCTCCTTCCGGACGTCGTCCAGGGCCGCAATCGCCTCTCGCCATCGGTCGACGTAATATCGGGCATATGCGTCACTGGTTTCCTGGTGAGGGCCGTCATAGACCTCTTCTCTCCTGGCCGCTCGTTCCAGCGCCTCACGAGCCTCCTGGATGAGACGCTCCGCCATGACGTTCAACCGCTCATACTCGTTTTCCAGGCGAGCCAGGGCGGCTCGCTTCTCCACGGACGCGTACCTGGAGAAGCATGCATAGCGATCCTCGCTGATCTTGGTTTTCAGCCGGGCCATCTTCGCTTTGAGCCTCTCATACTCGGAAATACGTCCGTCGGCTTCGCGGCGCGCGGCCTCGGCCGCGTCGAATGCCACTTTCCGGCTGGCATTCCGTTCCGCCTCTCTCTTCGCGGCTTCGAGGCGAATTCCGAACTCACAAGCTTCCAGGGAATCCGGAAGCAGTTCCTGCGCCAGTACCAAGGCCTTCCGGGCCTCGTCAAAATCATCCTGCGCGAGCAGAGCCTCTGCGCTAGCAAGGTGTTTTTTCCCGGCGCGTTCACGGGCGAGGCGCTGTCCCACGAGAATTCCCGTACTGATGACCAGGATCACGACCACAGCGGCGATGGCCACGGCCTTTCCCGGGTGTCGACCTGCCCACTTTCGCGTACGAACAATCGGCCCGGCCGGTCGGGCCATGATGGGTTTGCCGTCCAGGTACCGCGTCAAGTCGTCGGCCAGATCAGCTGCCGTCGAATAACGGGCGTCCCGATCCTTCTCCATGGCTTTGGCGGTGATGATGGCGAGCTCCCGCGGCACCCACGGTGCGATCTTCTTGAGCGGCGGCGGATCCTTCGTCTGCACCGCCTGAAGCAGCGCCCCCTCGTCTCCTCCATACTCGGCGAAGGGACGCCGGAGCGAGAGCGCCTCGTAGAGCGTGGCCCCGACGCCATACACGTCCATGCGCGCGTCCGGCCCCTTCTTGCTCGCCGGCAGCAGCGACTCCGGCGCGGCATAGTGCAAAGTCCCCACGAAGCGACGTGTAACTGTCCGGGACCGCGCTTCCACGGTGCGAGCCAGTCCGAAGTCGGTGATCAGCACGCGGCCGTCCGTGTCCAGCATCACGTTTCCCGGTTTCACATCCCGATGAACAACGCCTTTCTCGTGGCAAGCCTGAAGTGCCCGAGCGGCATCGCGGGCGATTTCACTCACCCGGTCGACGTGCGGCATCTTCGCCTCGGACGCCGGGCGGTCCGTACCGGTCGAGGCGGCCCGGTTCCAGTCGAGCAATGTCAGTGTCCTTTCGGCAAGCCTGCATGACACCCATCGATTCTGAGAGTATTTTTGGC
>CAZAKZ010000078.1:0-26185 GCA_964485695.1 uncultured Planctomycetota bacterium
TGTCAAACTTCACGAGTCCCCCAGCAGAGCTGGGGGTTTCCCCTTAAAATGATTCAGGGTAGTATGATGTCCCGGGTATTATTTCCTGTTTCGGTCCCTGTTCCGGGCTCCTTGATCTCCGGAGCGGGCGTCGGGGCCTGGGCGGGCCCCGGCTGAAGTCCACCCTCCTGGAGGATACCCAGGCTTCTACCTCCGAGGGTCCAGAGAAAGGCATCGGATATTGGGGATCGGCTCGAGGATTGCAGGTCGGATGCAATGAGTGCCGCTGTCCTCCCGGCCTTCTCTCTTCCCGTCTGGTTCAAAATCTGAGCGAGATCCAGAAGACGGGTGGACCAGAGAGTCCGGGTCTCGCCCTCCAGAATCCTGTCCAGTATGGTCTCGAGCATCTTGTGGATACGCTGCCTGGGTTCCATGCCCTCGAGAACAAGCTTGCTTCTTTCCGCGTCCTTTATGTCCTCCAGCTTCCCTTCGAAGGCGTCCGGGGGCAGGAGCCAGTCATGGGTCTCTTCCAGGGTCAAGAGGTCCTGGACTTCCCGCGGGGTGGGGGGTTCCCGGACGTCGAGGATACTCTTCCCTGCCCCGGCCGGGTGGTCCAGGCCTGAGGATTCGTGTGCATCCAGATTCAGCCACGTCCTCAGGACCGAGTAGTTCGATGGCATTGGCTCCCCCGCCTCGAGGTTCTTTTTCTCGGTCTGGAGAAGGCGAGAGCAGAGATGCTCAGAGGGCACCGGGACCAGACGGCTTCCCTTTTCAGCGACGGCCTTGCAGTATTTTTCAAACGCCGCATCCGACCCGTCATACCAGGTGAAATCACGAACACCGCGTACATCGGAAACCACCACCACGGCCATCCGCCCGTCCTTCCCGGCCAGTGGCGGGCATCGGTAAATCCAGATCCTTCCCCCGAGAGGCCCGGGGGCACTCATCATGGCCGTCCGCACTACGGCTTCCTCGGTGGCTTCTTCGGTCTTCGTGGCCTTCCTTTCCGCCCGCCCGGCTCCAAGGGCCCCGTGTGAGGATTCATGGAAGTGAATCGCCCTGCGAATCGCTTTCCGTCGGCTCCTGGGCAGACGATCCTCCCGGATTCCGGTCAGGATCAAACCTGCGTCGCTTCCCCCCCATTTCCCGAGCGCCTCCGCCGCCAGGTCTCCGAAGCGTCCGGGTATTTTCTCAACGACTTCCGCCAGCCGTTCCCGGCCCACGTCCGGTGAATCCGCGAGGAACTTCTTGAAGACCTTCAAGAGCTCGTCCACACCCAGGTTGTCCGCACGACCGGGATCCGGCGCGATTCCCTGGGCCAGGGAGGACAGGATCGCTGCCTGGGTCTCGAGATGGGGTTCCCCCCGGTCATCCATCCGCCAGACCTCCAGGAAAATCCGTATCCCCGATGGTATCCCGGAATTCCAGTATCAGCGTGATCTGATTCCCCTCCCCGCGGGTGATGCGAATCCCGGCTCCCTGACGCTGCAGGACCCTGTTCACCAGAAACAGCAGAACGAGGGCCAGGGAGGGCCTGCCGGAAGGAAGGCGGCTGTGTTTCAGGCGGGTAATGGCTTCCTGCAACTCCTGTGTGGTTCCGAAAGGGTCCCTGGACTGGATGGTGATCTCGATGACAGCCCCGATGATGCTGGGCTTGAACACAATGAAATAGGGCTGTATGGCCAGGGATCTGAACCCGACCAGCAGGGCCTTCATGCAATCCCGCACCACGCTCGGGACCATGAATACTTTCGGAAGTGGATCCCGAACCTCCCAGGTATCTCCTGGCGTGAGGTTTTCAGCGCTGTCGGCGACGCCGCTATCATCCTTCTTCAGGGCGAAGGCAAATCTCTCCAGATCCGTGGGGGAAGCCTCTCCTGCGGGCTCGACCAGATACTGCGAGAGAGCACGGCTGACGGCCAGTGCCAGGCTCCAATCCGAAGAGGTGGACCCGGCACCCGGGCCCTCGGGACGCAGAGCGTGGCTGACCAGGGGAAGGAGAGCCCCCTTCCCTCCCCAGAGGAACTCCAGGAGTTCACGATAAATGACCAGGCGATCCTGAAACACCACCGTATCCTCGCTCAGGCCCTTCAGCTTCGAATGCTGCTCGCTGATCATCATCTTGTAGGTATCCGCCCGCCTGCGAGCTTCATAGAATCGCTTGGAATTGGAAACCCCGCGGGCGAAGATCCGCCCGAAGGTCCCTAGATTCTCGATATCCTGGACCTTGAACTGATAAAAGCTCGAACTGGCCAGGTTCAAAACCCCGACGACCTCGCCATCGAGAAGCAGGGGAACGCTGATCAGGGATCGAATACCGCTCCGTTGAATGACGTCCGGGTGGATCGTGGGATCTTCGGACAGACTCTCCAGGACCACGGGTTTCTTGGTCCGGAGGACGCGATCTTCAAAACCGGCATGGCCGTGTTCGTCGTAGAGCTCGCGCACGACCTCAAGGTCGATCTTGTAACAGGAAGCGAGATCACGGGATCCGGTTTCATGCTCGATGAGCGTCGTCCATCCGAAATCGAGATTGGTGACTTCGAGGGCCTTGGTGAAGATCTGTTCCATCACCCATTGCAGGTCCAACGATCTACCCAGATCCAGGGCCAGCTGGTACAGTTCTCCCGCTTCTTCCTCTCGCCTGTGGACCTCGGCCGCTTCCGCCTTCCGCTTTGAAATATCCCTCAAAACACAGAGAAGCAGTCCCTCCTCTCCGAGATCCATACGGATCAGGTTCACCTCACCGGATCCCCCCTCCTTGCTGGGTTCCAGGGGTGTCTCGAACCTTGCCCGTCCCTTTTCATAGCCGTTTTTGAGCTGGATCAGAAAGCTGTTGCGGTCCCCCTCCGGGATGATTCTGTCCATCCTCCCTTCTTCCGTGGCCAGGTCCGACACCATGGACTGCGCCAGGCGGTTCTGGTAGCGCACTTCTCCTTCCGGCGTACAGAGGAAGACCGGATCCGGTAAATTCTCCAGATACCATTGCCATTGCTGATAATGCAGCTTCATTTCCTGAAACCGCCGTGCCCCCCTGACCGCGCGGGCCACTGCCGGCAAGAGTTGATGCAGGGTTGCCACGATTCCCGGGCTCAGGTCCTCTTCGGTGCGAAACGCAAAACGCACGCTGGCAATGACCTTCGATCCCTGTTCGAGCGGGAACAGCCCGACGGCATTCAATCCTCTTGCCGTGAGGCTGTCGATTTCCACGCCTCCGCCCTCGGACTGAAGGTCGAGGATCAACTTCTCCTTGCCTCCCGAGAGTAGCTCCTGAAAAAGCGTGGTATCTTGAGCGACCTCTTCCTCCCTGACCGGATCGGTTCGGGTCTTGGTCCAGGTACGAATCGTCTCCGAATCTCTTTCCCCGGGCAAAGCCAGCGTCATCTCTTTCGCCGGCACCACCTTGAATATCAGAGGTGCGATTTCCTGGAGGGTATCTTCGGGCGTGGCCTGGGGAGCAATGGAAGATATCACACTCCGCAGCTGCTCTCGTGCCCGTTCAGCTGTCTCCCGAGCCGCCATGAGGGCGTTTTCGCTCGACAGGTCCCGGATCAGCAGGAAGGAGCTCTCCCCCTGTGCGATCTCCGGAGGCGTGGAATCGACCATCACCTCAATTTCGCCTGATTTTCTCCGGAGCATGAATGCTCCTGAACGCCCCTGTTTCCACCCGTTGAGGAGTCGATTCACCTGCTTTCCAACACTGTCCGGAACCAGCTCCGCAGCGCCAGGATTGGCCCATCTAATGATTCCAGCGCTGTCCACTCGCAACAGAGCCCCTGGAGTGTTATCCAGCCATTCTGTAAGACGATCCAGCTGGCGTCTGGTGGTCTTCACCTCCTCATCCGCTCGTGCCTTCTCCTTTTTTCGGCTGGCATCCATCTCCTGAAAGGAGGCCTTCAGCTCCTCTCGAGCCCTCACTTCTCGCTTGATTTCTTCCCCGTGAAGGGCCGCCACGCGCTCGATTCGATGGTTGGGCTCTTCCGTGGAATTCCCCTCCGGATCCAGCATATCGAGAGCGTTTTGCATCACTTCCTCGTGCTTGTACAAGACCCGACGAGGAATCCAAATCGCCTGCACTCCTATCAGCAGGAGTATGATCCCGACCACCACCGTGTTGCTGAAGAACAACACGATCGACAGAAGAATCAGAAAAATCCCCGTAAAGGGAATGATGAAAAGGAGAAAACGCCTTTGGTCCATGGCAATCACCAGAGCTGGCAAGCCGGCTGGCAAGGATGTCTCCAACCCCCTGGAAACTTGAATCCCGACTTCACATCACATCATACCCACCCTCGAACGGAGTGGCCAAATGAAAAGAAAACTGTGTTGGGTGATGCAATCACCCGACCTTTCTAGCAAAGAAAGTGATTTTTAACAAAATTTTTTCTTGGAGTGATTCGATTACTTTTATAAATAAACCTACTTGGTATCCGTGCACGGATTTTTAGGAGGGAATTTTTATGGCGAAGAAAGTAGCCAAAAGGAAAAAGAAGGTGGCCAAGAGAAAGGCCCCCAAGAAGAAGGCGGCCAAAAGAAAGGTGGCCAAGAGAAAAGTGACCAAGAAAAAGGTCGCCAAGAAGAAGAAGAAGAAGGTGACCAAGAAGAAGGTGGCCAAGAAGAAGAAGAAGAAGGTCGCCAAGAAGAAGAAAAAGGTCGCCAAGAAGAAGAAAAAGAAGGTCGCAAAGAAGAAGAAGTAATTCTTCGACCCTTCCCGCTGTCAGCCCTGTGTGATCGTGCCAGGCTGATAGTGGTTGAAAGCACCACAGGCTTGAAAGCCCTGTGGTGCTTTTTAATTGTGCCAAGAACAGACGTATAACTCATTTGATTCCAGTTTGTTACGCGACACCCTCCGAAGTGGATTCAGCACCGATCCCCACAAAATATTCACCTACGCATGACGTAGTGGCGCTGGTTCTGCCCATGTGGAAATCCAACAGGAATCCGGGGTCAACCCGATGAGGAGTGCAGGGCCCCTACATGAAATCACTTGATTTGCCTGTTTTCTCAGGACCCGGCCCGGGGACGACTTCCTGTCAGTTCACCTTTTCCGGAAGCGTACGGATCTTGAGTTCGGAATACCTACCCGGTAGAATCAGTTTATCCTTTTGTCGTAAAATGAGTTAGGCCGAGTCATGAAATCCCTTACTGGGGTAGAGTCCACCGGGACCGGAGGATCCGGATTCAGAGTCGAATCGGGAAAGGAACCCGTGATGCGATCTGGGATCCCCACTCTGACCCGGAACCTCCTTCCACGGGCCGTGTCAGGCAACTCGCTCGGATTCATTCGTGTGGATGATGAACAATGCTCGAACGAATGATCCGTCTACGCGAGGCCAGAAGAGCACGGAAAAAAGGCCGCTACCGTGAGGCCCTGGAGATCCTGTCCACGCCTCCCCTCTCGGGCCAAAGAGACGCTCTGAGTCTGCGAGATTCCATTTTCATGGACCTGATGAAAAAGGCCCATGGCTGCCTGAATCGTGGAGACCTTGCTAATGCCAGGGAGGCATTGACCGTTGCACGCGCTGCAGGGTATGAGGGCGAAGAGGGCGTTGGGCTCATGGACAGGCTGACGCATGAGGAGCGAGATCAGGGTGTCCAGTATGCCTCACGGAAAAACATGCTCTCCGAGATCCGCCACCAGGTGGATGCGGGTTCCTTGATCGGCGCCAGAGAAAAGCTCGACAGCCTCCAGGAGGGCGGCCAGGAGGTGGATGAAATGCGAAAATGGGTCGAGGCCAGGGCCAGGGACCTCGACCGGTATCTCAACCGCTGTCGTTCTGCACTGAAAAAGGGGGATCTGGAAACGGCCCGCGCCGCAATCGGGAGAGCGGAGTCTCTCTTTCCCACGAATCCGGAGATCCGGGAGTTGAAATGCGATGTCCAGGAGTTCGAGGAGAAGAACGCCCGTGGGGCACTGGTCCGGGCGATCAAGACTGAATCTCCACAACTGGCCTGGACACAATATCTTGAAGCAATACACAAATTCCCTGCCCTGAAGAATCTGAGCGAGTTCAAGCGTTTTCGAGATCGATACCTGCGCCAGATGCAGAAGGCCGCTCGAGAAGCCCTGGAAGAGGGAGATCCAGATAATGCGGTGGAAATCCTGTCTCCCCTTCTGACCGAGGCCGACAGACAGATTCTGCGACTCGACAGTGGAGTCAGGCAGTGGAAGCGAGCACGAGAACTGTCCGCCGCAGGGGAATTGCACCAGGCGATCGCCTTGCTCTCGGCATCCAGGGACAGACTCGGTTCTTTGAAGAGCCTGCAAAAGGAGATCGCTACCGCGGAAAACGCCGTTTCCAGGCGTGATGACATCTTGGAGCAGATCGAAAGCGCCCTCGAGTCGCACGACTTCAAACTGGCTGCAGAACGGATGGACGAGGCGATCTCTTCCGGGGAATCCCCCTCCTGGCTGCTTTCCCTGCGTCGGGAAGTCGGTTCCAGGCTCGATGCGGGGGAAGCCGCCTTGATCGAGGTTTCCAAGCTGGTGAGAGAAGGGCGAACGGCGGATGCTCGCCTCGGTCTGATCCCGCTCCTGTCCCGCAAGGGAATCCGGGAACAGGCCCTGGCACTCTGGAAAGATATTGACGACAGGGAATCCAAGGCGGCGGTTCTGTTCGGCCAGGCAGAAGCGATCACAATGGATCCTTGCGCGGGCAAGAACGAGCTCCTCGAGGCCCTGAAAGCTGTCGACGGCGCTTGCAGCCGTCGAACCGATCAACCCAGGCTGGAAGAGCTGCGGGATCTGGTTCATCGTAAGATCGAGGGCTGGAGTCGATTAGACGAAGCGTCCAATCTCGCGGCAAACGGCCAGCTCGATCCGGCCTTGATCTGCTGCAGGACCGGTCTCCAGGCGGATCCAACACACAAGGAACTCCGAGATCTCCACGAATCCCTGTCTCTGAGGCGGGGCAAGGAACTCCTTCGCGAGGCTGAATCTCTCGTTGCCACGGGCAATCATGACAAGGCACGGAGTCTATTGACCCGGGCCGGTGACCTGACGTCTGGCGATGCCGAGATCTGCAGCCAGATCCGGCGGCTCCTCGCCGTTTGCGAGCCCCACCGCACCACGCATACCCCGAGTATCGCACCCGGTCTTCCAGGCCTGCCGCCCTCCCCCTCGGGCTCCCTCGAGCGATTCGTCCTCCGAATCGAAGAAGGGCCCGAGGCTCTGGTATGGACAGCCGATACTCTCCACATTGGCAACGCGCGAAATCCCTCGAATCACATCGCCCTCATGGCGAACATTTCCAGCCGTCATGCAATCCTCCGGCGGGAAATGAGCTTTCACGGCGGCATGACCTACTCGCTTCAGGCCGAAAGTGGAAAGGTCTGCCACGTGAACGGCAAGCGGATCCGCGAGACACGCCTGAATCACAGAGATGAAATCCAGCTAGGGCAGGACGTCCTGCTCAGATTCCTGCTGCCGGATCCGGGAAGCGCTTCCGCTCTTCTGGAGATCCTCAAGGGATACCATATGGACGATATTCGCAAGATCCTCCTCCTGAAGGGGCCCGGCAGGGACGGACGCCTTCGCATCGGCAATGCTTCCCGCGTCCACATTCAGGCACCCAAGGCGGATCAGGTCGTGGATCTCTACCTGGATAACCCACCCGACGGATCCCAGGCTGTCCTGATGGCCGAGTCCGAGGGGGAAATTGAAGTGGACGGGATTCGACACCCCCGCACCACACAGCTGGCCATGGGGGCGTATCTCTGCTGCGGCTCCTGTCGATTCCAGATCGGGAGACCCTGATGAGTCCCTGGATGATCCTCTGTCCTTTCCTTCTCTTCACGGGATCACTCCGGACGCCCTCGCTGGCTTCAGGAGACGTGTTTCCCCATCGAGAGCAGGCCATGAAAAAGCTGGCCGACCGCCTGGTGGGGCGCCTGTTCTTGAGATCGGACATTCCTGACGAATCAATCCGGATTCTCCATCGGTGCGACCTGGAGTCCGTCGAGGCCGCCCGCTTGCTCGCCGAGAACCTCCGACATAAGGGCTACCAGCCCGTAGCCCGGTCATCCGTCCGGCCCGTCTCCCTGGAATGTGCCCTGACCGTTCGAACCCGGGAGGAGAAGCATGAGGCCATACTCCACTGGACACATTCTCTTCAAGGCCCCCTGACCGTGACCTACTCGAGCAAGAACTGGCTCAGACCGGGCTATCAATGCAAGGACCGGATCAGAATCGCCTGCAATGGAACCCATCCTTCCCGGGAATCCGCCATGGCATCCGCCCTGAAAGCCGCCCGGGCCAGGATCATCGAGAGAACCCGGATCGCCTTGGCCAACACCTCTTTTCCGGTCCCCCCGGGCGAGGACCGGATCCGGACACGCCTGGAGGCCCACCTTCCGCCGGTAAAAGTACGGCAGCACCTGATAGACACATTCCTACAACGAGAGACCGGCCCTGACTGCACTTCGTTCAAGGCCCACCTACTCCTCGAGTTTTCACAAGGAGACGTGAAAGCACTGGCCGGCGGCGTTGCCCGAGACCTCCGGGCCATGAGTCGCCGGATTCTCGGTCGGTCCGTGTTTCTCGTGATCTCGCTGATTCTTCTCGCGGTTTGTTATGTGTGGTTGGATGGGAAAACTCGCGGTTTCCTGCGGGGGCCCCTCCGGCTCGCTTTTTCCTTGATCCTACTGAGCCTGGTCCTGGGCGCTCTGGTAACATAGGGGGTACCATGGACTGGGAAAGCTTCTATCAAAACTACAGAAAGCCCGATTACCTGAAGGGCTATGACATCGTCAACAAGCTCGGATCCGGAGTTTTCGGCGAGGTCTACAAGATCCGGAAGCTCAGTATCGGGAAGTTCTATGCCATCAAATTCCTCCGGGTGGAGGACGCTTCCCTCAAGAGCGCCGTGGTGAGAGAGCTGGAGAGCGTCAAGCTCCTGGCTCAGATCGATCACCCCAATCTCGTCAGCATCGAAGACCAGGGTGAGGTGGATGGTATCCCGTACATCATCATGAGCTACGCCGGCGAGGAGACCTTGAAGAGTGTCCTGGAAAATGGCACTTTGACCCGGGAGAAAGCCCTCGATTATTTCCGCCAGATCTGTGCAGGCGTCCAGGCCCTCCACGACCGTTCCATCGTTCATTTTGACCTGAAACCGGCAAATATCTACCTGAAGGGAGAGCTGGCCCGGGTCGGAGACTACGGCCTGAGCAAGCTCATCAGCCGGACCCGGAGGAGCTTGAGCTTCAGCAGGGGGACGCCCTATTACATGGCACCCGAGATGCTCAAGCGCAGGGGCGATCAGGCTTCCGACCTCTATTCCCTCGGCGTGATCCTCTACGAGTGCCTTTCCGGAGATGTGCCGTTCAAGGGGGATACGGAGTGGGAGATCCTGAAGAAGCATGAAACCGAGACGGTCGTCTTCCCGGCCTCCATTCAGGATCCTTTCCGATCGGCCATTTCCAGGGCCCTGGCCAAGGAACCTCGAGATCGCTTCCCGTGCGTGGCTGACTTCAAGCAATCGGTCAGCCCACCCAGACTGGCACACCTCAAGTCACCCATGCCTCAAATCCTCGGAGACCCCGCCCTCCTTCCCCGAGGAACGAAAACGGACTGCCTCTCGGAATCTCCGGATTCTCCCTATCCCGATCCAGAAGAGCCCCCGGGCGGATTTTCTCTCTCCCCCGTTCGGTTTCTCTTCTCCATGACCCAGAAAACCGTCGAGTTCACCGTTTCCCTGATCATCGGCCTGGTCAAGATCCCCCTTCGCCTCGTGGAATGGAGCCTCCAGATCATGGTTTTTTTCATCCTGGTGGCGATCTTCTTCGTCGTGCTCCATATGCTGTTCAACATCCCCATGATTTTCCTGCGATTCCTCTGATCCCGCCCCGGTGCTCCTGAAATCCACGCCTTCCGGCCATTTCCACCTGCAATCAACCTGTGGAATCCGGAATTCTGGAACTTTCTGCTCCATGCGGTAGGATTTGGGCATGGAAAGAATCGATCTGCTGCAAAAACTCGATGGCGAAGCCTGGAAAGACGTTGAACAGGAGTACTTTCAACGAATCTTCTTCTACGTCCGCCGCTTCGTGAACGACTTCCAGCGGGCTGAGGATCTGACCCAGGAGACGTTCCTGGCGGCGATCAAGGCCATCGACAACTACGACACCGCGTACAACATGGAGCAATACCTGTTCGGTATTGCCCACAACAAGGTCATCGATTTCCTGCGGCGACAGGGCCGGTCTCCCATTGTTTTCGGCGCCTCCTCGGACGACGAGAACAGGTCGGACTTCTTCACCCGTGTGGAAGGCGGAACCGGAACCCCCAGCAAGATCATCATCGAGGACGAGAACTTCCTTCGCAGGCGCAAGATCCTGATACGTGTGTTGCGCGGACTGGTGGAAGAATACTGGAACAAAGAGGAGTTTCAGAAGCTGAAGGTCGTCGAGCTGGTGTTCCTGAAGCGCCTGAAACACGCAAAAATCGCCGATATGCTCGGGATCTCCGATGAAAAGGCCATTGCGGGGATCAAGTTCCGGGCCATTCGTACACTTAAGCAAATGATCCGAGATCGAGATCCCAATCGAACCCTGTTCAGGGATCTATGGAAAGAACCCCAGTAAAATAGAATCCTGAGACAATCCAGGACCCGATTCCATGTCAGACTTCTCTCAACATCCTGATCGCGAAGATGAACACTTCGACATGAGCATCTCCCAGGTCTGGATCCAGGAGCGAATCTCCTGCCCGCACAGGGACATTCTCCGAGCCTACCTCTCCGGGGGAATCAAGAAGCGGGAGCAGGACTACATCCGGTTCCACCTCGAGACGATCAAGTGCCCGTATTGCCTGGCCAATGTGGAGGATCTGGAGGCGGCCTCCCGCTCCGAGAAAAAAGACCTCCATCGCGAGGTTTCCCGGGCTCGAAGCCGAGCCCTCGACTCCTCGGCCGTCTTTCTCCAGAAGCTCCGCGATTCCAGAGCCGGGGACATGTAACCAGCGTTATTTCAAGGGCTTGGTCCTCTCTCCCCGTTTGAAAAAATTCTGCCCCTCCCCGAAATATCCTCCCCCCGGGGCGAATGCGCCTTCATCTTCGTGTTTGAACCCCCCAGAACCGCCTCCGGGCACATGGGTTATTGAATGGAGGTGAACCCGTGTTCAAGATCCTGAAGAAGACACTGATCCTCGTGAGTATCCTGGGTGTGGCCGGCTTCCTGGTCTTTGGTGCCGGCCTGTCGAGTTACATGAGAACCGGGTACAAGCAGGTCAAAAAGCAGCTCAAGAGCTCCATCCCCATCGAATTCGAGATCCATCGGATCGAGGACCTGATCGAGCAGATTTCCCCTGAAATCAAAGAAGTCGAGCACCAGATTGCCGAGGAGCAGGTGTCCATCGTCGAGCTGAAAAGCGAGGTCGTCCACCTCAACACGGCTGCCATGAAGAAGGCCGAAAAGGTGAAGATCATCCGGACCTCGCTGAATGCCCCAGCCCCCCAGATCCGGCTCGGCGGCCTTGTATACAAGAGAGATTTCGTCGAGACGGATCTCGGGCGACGCCTGGACAATCTGAAAGCCATGCATTCCCTCATCAATACGAAGAATCGCCTCCTGGCCTCGCGGGAACGGTCGCTCGAAGCCGCCAGGACTCAGCTGGTGAACTTCAACTCCGAGCGAACCCGCCTGGAAACCATGGTCCAGCAGCTTCGCACCGAGCTAAGGGAACTGGAATCCCTGCAGTCGACCTGCCTGAAAGTGAAGATTGACGACAGCAAGCTCAAGCAGGCCCAGGACCTGGCTCGCAAGGTAAAGAAGAGCCTGGACGTGAAACGCACGGTCCTGGAAAACAAGGGCATCAACAGGGTGGTGGTCCCCGAGATCAATCTCGAGCCCGCCCCGGATTCCCGCCGGGACGTCTGCAGTGAGGTGGACAGTTTTTTCGAAGAGGACAGAATCCGGTTCGTCCGACCGGCGCCTGTGAAAATCTCACAGAAGAACTAGGCCAGCCAGTAATCCAAGTCCGGAGGTAAGCGCAGGGTTCCTCTCCCCGCCGCATGGAGTCGGGCCCGGATCCGCGACCGCGAATCCGGGCCCGACTTCGTAAAACGCTTCATTCACCCGACGGCCATGGCCGATTTAGAGGCCATGGCCAGCATTGAAAAAGACGCTGCCGGGGCACCGGACACAGACCTCCTCGACCGGTTCACTACGGCTGCTCCCGAACACTCCACCGGTCCGGTGCACCTTCCCGGTCAACCCCATCCAGGTCTCGATTCGAGCTCAGCCTCTGATCCCGTGCCTCAGGGCAGAGCGGTCTGGGCCGGATTTCTCAAGCTCGCCTGCTTCGCGGCCGTCCTCTACCTGGCGAGATCCTCGGATTTGCTCCTCGCACTCCTCCAGGGGTCCCTCTTCGCCGATTTCTCCGTCTGGATCTTGGTGATTTGCTTCGATCTCACGGTCCGGAAATCAGTGGGCCTGGCCGAGGGGATTGGTTATCTTTTCCTGTTCTGGCTGTTTTTTTCCCTGGGAAACGGAAGGTGGCTGCCTGAAGAGCCCTCCCTGCTCGGGCTGGCTTTTCTTTCGTTCCTTCTGGTTTTCCTCCTGAAAATCATCTGGTGGATCCACAAGAACATGGGATTCAAATAGTCCTGCTGTCTCGAGGGATCCGCGCCAGGTTCGGATAGGCCCATGCGCTTCAAATCCAGGAACGGTTTCCTCCTCTTCTCGGCCGCCATCCTGATCGTCGGAGCCGGGATCTGCCTCTTTGTGCTGGACCGCAATCCCGTTCACCTCTCCTGGTTGGACGACACGGATCCCGAGGCCCCGTCCACCGACGCCTTTCGAGACAACGACGCTTCGGTTCTTCTCGTCAGTTCCCTGGAAGAACTCGCGACAGCCGCACGACTTCAGGTCTTCGATCAGATGGACTGGAGTCTGGCCTGGATCAACCTCCTGGAACAGGAGGTCGGCTATTTCGCCCATATCGAGGTGGAAGCCCTCGCTGCCGACCCCTGGGCCGACCGGTCCCTCGTCATCCTTGCCCACAGCGCCGTCTCCAGGTTCAGCCAGCCCCGGATGACATTTCGGATGGCATCACTAGAGAAATTCGTCGCCTCGGGCGGCGCCTTGATCCTGGATCGCCCCGGCAAGACCTGGGCCCACCTCTCCGGGGTGAGGCCGGGGAAGGACCTTCCCCTGCAGAAAGGGTGCATCACGGAGGCTGCGGCGGCGGTTCTGGCCCCTCGCATCCTGGAGGAACTGGGCCGGGCCCCCCTTCCCTATCCCGTCCAGATGTATGAACTTGCCGGCCCCCTGGAGCCGGACACCCGCACCTTGCTTGCTTTGAACAATGCGCCCGCCATCGTGGCCCGGCGTCTGGGCAAGGGCGTGGTCATCTCCACGACATTCGACCTGGGCCGCCTGCTGGTGGTCCTACAGCAAGGAATACCCGGTACCGATTACAGGGTTCAAAAGCGCTGGGGCTTCTACAAACACGTCTTAGAGACCCACGACCTGGTCTGGGACGAGGCCTACCTCCGGAGTACGATCCCGGCGGCGGATATCCTGGAGAGAGCCGTTCTGGCTTCCGTCCGGTGTCACCGGCCCCTTCCGGTGTGGTGGGCCTTTCCCGACGAGGCCATGGGCCTCCTCCTCATGACCCACGACGAGGACGAGTACGGCTCGAGCCAGTGCCAGCTACTCCTGGATCACGAGAAGGCAATCGGAGCCGAATCCACCTATTTTCTCATGACCGGGAGGCGAGCTGCGGACGGATGGCCTCCGGAGGCCGTGCAACGTTTCTCCCGGGAAGGAGCCGATCTCGCCCTGCACTGGAACCGGCTGCCGGCGGTCACGGGACTCTGGAAGGCGGAGCCCTTCTCGCGGGTTTTTTCCCTGGCCGATCAGATCGAATCCTATCGCAAAGTCCTCGGTGACGGGGGCATCGGCCCCGCGCCCCTCCTCAACCGGAACCACTACCTGATGTGGGCTTCCCCGGCCGACTTCCACTCTGGCCGGACGCACTACACCCGGACCTTCCGGATCATGCACCGACATGGAATCGTCATGGATTCGTCGTACGGTCCCAACCGGGAAGGTCGAGGGTACCTGTTCGGGACCGGCCGGCCGTTCTATCCCATGGACGTGGACGGCAAGAGGATACCCGTTCACGAAATGCCTTTCGTGAGCCAGGAGAACTGGGGTGGAGAGAACGAGGCCTGGTTTCAGAAGCTGTTTTCCGAAAGCCGGGACCTCTACCACTCCGCCCTTTGCTGCATCTTTCATCCCCATATCATCGTCCGTGAAGAAGAAGGAAACCGGCTCTGGAAATCGGTCTATCGCATGGCCGCACGCCACGGACACTCGGCTCTCACCTTCCGGGACTACTACAATTTCCTGGAAGCCCGTCGATCGAGCCCCATGCGGTCCACGCCTCTCCCCGGTGGAGGGATCCGGATCGAGGCCACGGCCAGGACCGATGGGTTGTCCGTGGCCGTGCAGCGTGACGCGAGCCGAAACGCGGAACTGGACGGCACGCCCGTGAAGAGAACGATTTCTCTGTCTCTCGACGGACAGCCGCTCACCCTCATTCCCGTACCCCGGGGCAGGCACACCCTCCTCCTTCGGCCCTGAAGGCCTGCAAGAAAGTAGCCCAAATTCGGACTCGGATCTCCACAATTCACCTCCCACTCCGCCTCGCGGAGTTTCCTCAGGGCCCGGGTCTGTCCAAGCGCGCGAAATGACCCGTTTCCTGGAGGTTGTCGTCCTGGCTCTGCGCACGGAAACCGGGGTAAAGCCCGTTTCTCGACCCGACGATAGGAAGAGGTGGAAATGAACCTCGAAAATCCAGCCGCACTAGAACCCGGCCGTGGTTTGGGGGAGGCCCCAATCACGCCCGGCATCTGACGAAGACGAGGGACTCGGTGATGGAATTGCATCCCGATCAGGAGCACAAAACACCTGACGGCCGTGATACCCACACGCAGGTCATGGAACTCCTGACCTGTTTCCTGAAGGTTGTCCGGTTCCTGAAGCTGTACCCTCCGATGCACCCCTTCATCTCGAAAGCATTCGAGGACCTCCGTGTCTGTCGAAAACACACCCGTGAATCACGGCTGGAACTGGGGTATGACGCTCAGTCCGGTTCCGTCCTCGTGGATGGAATCGAAGCCTTCAGGTCCCCGACATCGCTTCATGCCTTGCAAACCTACCTGGCCGAGAAGAGAATCGACGGCTTCGCCATCAGCCGCGAAACCGATTTCAGTGAACTCCGTGACCTGGCTGTTCTGCTCTCTCGACCGAGGGAAGAAGTCCTGGAAAACAACGCCCTCAAGCCGATCCACGTCATCGGTCTCAAGGGAATCCGTCTGGTCAGGAGCTGGATACAGGCCACGGGGGATCCCAATGACCCGGTGGGTCCTGGATCGGGAACCCGGTCCAGACTCTCTCGAGTTCTGGACCGGGCCCTGCCCGATGGGATCGGTTCCTCGGCTGCCCCGGACAACAAGGTGGTCGGATTCCTGCTGGAACCACAGGAGAACGCCGGAGGATCGGCTCCCATATTCGACGTCGGCTCTTCCCTGAACGATCAGCCGGATTCCCTCGCCCAGGGGGTGGCCCTGGCCGTCAATCAGATCCTCATGGGTGCGGAGAATCCCTCCGCACAGGAGCTCCTGAGCGCGTTTTCCTACTGCCTGGAAAAACTCGTGACGGCTCTACTGGACGAAGAAGGGGGCGGCTACAGGGACACCGAGACGGCCATGCGTCGGATCCTGGCCCCGTTCGACCGGGAATTCACACGCAAGATGCTTCCCGAGGGTCCCGACGGTCAAATCAAACTGGATCGTCTCTTCCGCCGGTTCTCCTCGTCCCTGAAGCTCCGGGTCCTCAAGGAAGAGCTCGGCGACGAGGCCCTGGATCACGCCACCTTCCGATCCATGCTGGATACATTCACCTCCAGCGAAGAGGAAGAAGACGAGCTCCTGAACGCGCTCACCCGATCCATCTCGGAAGACCGCCGCTTCGAGACGTCCTGCGATCGTGTCGCCCGGGTCATCGGCCTCGGCCCCCGCACTCAACGGCGCCGAGGGGTGGTTCTGGCCCTGGAACCGCACCCCGACGAGGGCCGCCGCCTCCGTCTCCACCTCCAGCACGAGGATCTGGAGATCCATCTCCTGACCGATGGAGAGAAACTCCTCGGCGAGGTGGAACGGCTGAATCCGGATGTCATTCTCATGAATCCCGAGCTGCGGGGTATCCAGGGGATGCAGCTCATATCCCGGCTTCGTCGCTCGAGCCACCGGACCCGGCCCGTTCCGTTGATCCTCTACTCCGAGGACAGCACATTCCAGCACGACTTCGAGGTGGTGGCCTATCCGGAGCATCACTTCATTCTGAAGAAAGAAGGGGAAGCCGAGGTGATCCGGTGCATCAACCAGATTCTGAAGACCTCGCCCTCATTCGGTACCCGAGCCCCGGCTGGAATCAGGGGGGGGTATCGACCGAACCGGAGTATTGCAAACCAGCACTTCTTCGTGGCCAACTTCGAGATTCTGACCTACCACCAATCAACCTCCCTGGAGAACATGGTCTTCTTCGACATCCTTCCTCTCGACGATACCCGCACCGGGATCCTCTTGGCCGAGGGTTTCCGCAAGGGGACCGCCGATGAACAGGTGGGCAAGGATATCCGGGAGCAGATGCGGGCATTGCTCGTCTCCAGTGTCAGCCCCAGCAGTCTGATCAGCGAACTGAACGCCCTCTTCTACGAGAAATTCAGGGGGAAACCCCTCATCACGGCCCAGGCACTCGTGCTGGATTCCGACACCGGTACCATCACCAGTTGCCTGGCTGGGGGAATGAAGCCGCTTCGGCTGAGCGCCACCGGAGACGTGGATGAAATTGCACTTCCTACGGGGATCGTTCTGGGATTCTCCCGCAGTCAGGTCTTTGAATCCAGCCTCCGGGAGATGAGGCTTCCGGTTGCCGCAGGCGAAACGTTGCTCATCAGTTCCTACGGCCTGGCCACAGCCCTCGGAGACGGCCAGGAAACCCAGGCCCTTGCTGAGATCCGCCGCGAGGTGGCCCGGACCTTCCTCGAAAATCCCTGTTCGTCCTCTCCCCTCCTCAAGGCCCAGGACCGGCTCAAAGACCGTATCGCCGTGATGGCAAGCGTCCCCATGGATCGAGCGGCCATCTGGATCCGCCGCCTTCAGGAAAAACCGGACTCGACCGGCCTGCCGACCGCCCGGTCGGACCTCCTCGAAAAGTTCCACTCGAATTCCAGCTGCAATCACGGTTTGCATCCCTCCCAGCGGCATGATATATGAAGTGGAGCCGGGAGTGGGACCCCGGTAGCCCGATCACCCCGCCGGGTCCCGAGTCCGAGACAACAGGAGTGGAATTGGATCCAAACACCCCCTGGTACGGGGAAGGCCTGAACTTCGAGTGCAATCAGTGCGGAACGTGCTGCACGGGAAAGCCGGGATGCATATGGTTGACCCCGGGGGAAGCGATGGGCATCGCCCTGCACCGCGGCCTCTCCCTCGAGGACTTCAGCCGGCAAAACCTGAGAACCGTCCACGGCCGCCTGAGCCTCCTGGAGAGACGAAACGGGGATTGCATCCTGTTCGACAGTGAGAACAGGGTATGCTCGATCTACCCCCATCGACCCACCCAGTGCCGGTCCTATCCATTCTGGCCCTGTATCACAGAATCCAGGAAAACGTGGGAGGAGGAGGCACGGCTGTGCCCGGGAATCGGAGGGCCCCGGCGGATCCCGGACTCCGTCATCCGGGCGTATCAAGCAGACTGGACCAGCCGCCTGAAGCCATGACGACCCGGATCGAATACGAGAGATTGACCACCCTGTACGAGGTCCTGGACAGGCGCATCCATGCCGCCGGACCGATATGCTCCCGGTCCGGGGACTGCTGTGATTTTCCCGGATCCGGCCACATCCTGTTTGCCACACGGCTGGAGGTCGAACTCATCCTGGACCGCATTCTCCCCCCGCCCCCGGAACAGGAGGGCTGGTGTCCCTTCTTCCGGAACCGGCTGTGCACGCTGCGGGCACTACGCCCTGTCGGTTGCCGGATATACTATTGTGATCCGGATTACCGCGATCATCGGATGAATGAAATATCGCAGTGGGCCCACGGCGAGATCCGGAAGATCCACGACGATCTCCGCCTCCCGTACGGCTATACCCCGTTCCTGGACCAGTTGAATCCTCTACCCAGATGAGGGAGGTCCCTTGCGCCGATTGACCCTGTGGCCGCTACTTCCGGCGGCAGTTCTCGCGGCCGGCCTCACCTGGTACCTCCACCAGGAGTTCGACAAGGCCGGCCATGTAGGATTCCCGCTGGACGATACCTGGATCCACCTCACCCTCGCCAGTAACCTGACCGAGGGCCGGGGATTCGCCGTCAATCCAGGCGACCCGGTCGGCGCGAGCACCGCTCCCCTCTGGACAGTGCTTCTTGTGCCGATCCTGACGATCTTCGGTCCCTCCCCCGCGGCCCTCAAGGTTCTCGGCATCCTCCTGACTCTCCTCGGCCTGGAAGGAATCCGCCGCCTCTATCTGGCGCTCCGACCGGGTCGCACCCGAGAGGCCGCGCTGGCCGCTTCCCTGGCCGCCGTGCTTCCTTCCACCCTGTGGGGCGCTCTCAGCGGCCTGGAAGTTCCACTGGCCATGGCCCTCGTCGCAGCCGCCCTGGTGACCCACTTCAAGTACAGGGGAGCCGGAGGGGGCCGCGGCCTCGTGGCTCCGTTTCTCATGGGCCTGGCCGCCCTCACCCGGCCCGAGGCCCTGCTCCTCTTCCCCCTGTCTATCCTGGACAGTCCGGAGGGATGGAATCTGCGGCGACTGATTCCCCGAACCCTGGCCTTCCTCCTCCCCCTCACGCCCGTGGTACTATTCCATCTCTGGGCCCACGGCACCCCCCTCCCCACCACCTTCTATGCCAAGATACACAACTCTCAGCATCCCGACGGGGGGCAGGGTTTATTCTGGGCCCTTGGTGCGGGACGGTTCGAGGAGGCGGCGAGGCTGGTCTACTTCTGGCCCTTCCGGCACCTCGCAATGTTCCTGAGCTCCCTGGCGCGTATGAATCCCTTCTGGCTCCTTTTCATTCCGCTGGGCCTGGGATGCTGCTTCTCTTCCGCCTCCGAGGGCAAGAAAGCGAGGCTCCTGCCTCTCCTGGCCCTCGTGGTCATCCCCTGCGCCATGGGCATCTTCACACCCCGACCCGATGTCGGCGCCGGAGACCGATATGTTTCCTTTCTGAACCCGGTGGTTGCGGTCCTGGCCATGGCCGGCCTCCGGGCCATCCTGGGACGCCTGCCAGCCTGGATGTCGGGCTTTCTTCTCGTTCTCACGATTGCAGCCTCGGTCTCGGCCCTGGATCAGGGTGCCCGGTACCATGGTATGAGCGTCAAAAACACCCGCGACATGCACCTTCGCCTGGCCCACTGGGTCCGGAAGAATCTGCCGCCGGGCTCCACCGCCGCCGTCCACGACATCGGCGCCCTCGGATTCCACGGCGGCCTTCGCCTCCTGGACCTCGTGGGCATCGCCTCACCGGACCTTCTCGAGCACAAGAGCAAGCCGGAGTCCCTCTACGCCGCCCTGCACCGCCTCCGCCCCGAGTATCTCATCGTGGCGCCCCACTGGTATCCGGATCTGGTGCGTCACACGGACGTATTCAGTCCGATCCACGAGCAGCGGATCCCCCCCGGGGAAAACCACGTCCTGGCCAGCCCGGTCATGGTCGTCTTCCGCGCTCGCTGGCCGGCCCAACAGCGTTAACAGCTTTCAAATTCATGCTATACTTCCCTGGATGAACTGCCCCCAGCCACCCGCTTTGCCCGACCTCGAAATCCGGCCCGGGTATCGGTTCCTGGTTCCCCTGGCACTGGCTCTCCTGGCCGCATCGTGGCTGGCAGCCCTGGACCAGGCGCCCTGGCTCTGGGGTCTCGCCAGCTTTGCCGGTGCCCGGCTTCCGATCCTGGCCCTCGCCTCCCTGCTCCTCCTCCTCGCTCTGATACCGCCCGTGTCCAGGCTCGTGGGGCGTGTGTTCCTGGCCACCCCCCTTCCCATGCGGGGGTCCGGTCCGTTCTGGATCGGTCTCGCGACCGTTCCGGTCTTCTTCTTCCTGCGTTCAATGATCCTCTATGGCGACTGGAAGCTGGTTCTGGAGCGTCTGTGTCTCGATCTCTACTATCCCTCCAATCTCTGGACCAACTACCTCTTCCGGATCGTCGCGATCCTCGGTCGCCCCCTTGAACTCCTTGACGACGACGTCATCGCTCTGACATCGGCCCTCTCCGGCGGCGTCTTCGTCGCTTTTTGCCTCCGGCTGTGCGGCCGCCTCGGCGGCGATGTTCGGCGAGCCCGTCTCCTCTTCTGGTTCACGTTCCTCACCGGATCGACCCTCATCTTCTTCGGCCACCTCGAGGTCTACGCACCCCTGGCCGCTTGCCTCGTTGTGGTCCTTGACCTGGCCATCCTTGCCCGGGAGGGCCGCATTTCCGTGGGCTTGACCGGACTCATGCTCGGCATCACCTTCTGCTTTCACGGATCTGCCGGGCTGTTCCTGCTTCCGCTCCTGGCGGCCATCGCCCTCTGGCACCCGGGCCGTAGACTCAGACAGACGATCCTGACCTTTCTCGCATTCCTCGCTCCGGTCCTCCTTGCCGGCGCCGTTCTGTTCCTTCTCCACTGGCGGGCGGAACCACCCTCGGATCCGGCCGAGCGCTACGGGACCTTTATCGGTGCCGCCGGACAGGGGCTTCTGACGCCACTCTCCAGGACACGGGAGGCACCGGAATCCCTCTACGTCCTGAGTGAATGGACCCACTGGCGCGATCGATTCAACGTCCTTCTCAGACTTGCGCCCGTGGCCCTGATCCTCGCCATCCCGCCCCTGTTCCGCCGCGGAAGAAAACGGTTCCCCGGGGATCCGATCCGGGCCGACATCCACGAGATGCTGCGCCTCTTCATCGCCACCTACCTCGCCTGGATGGCCGTACACAACCTGAGCTATCCCGTCCCTCTGGACTGGGATCTCTTCGCCCCCGCTGGATTCCTCCTGGCACTTTTCGCCGTTCTGTCCTCCCGGCGGCCCCACCCGGGGAATGCCGGCGTCCTTCTCGCCCTCTGTATGTTCACGGCCCTCCCGTGGTGGCTGACCAATATCCTACCCATCGAGAACAGGGTGGCGGACTCTCACTTCAAGCTGGCCCGGACCTACCAGGCCGTCGGGAGTCCGGAATCCGAGATCGCCTTCGTCCAACACCTGAAGCACGCCGCCTCCATCGGCCATCGTCCGCATAAAGAAGCCGTCAGGACGTTGAGCGTCTACCTCGCGTCCAGACGGATACCGGAAGCCGAGGTCTGGCTGCAGAGGGCGGCGGACGGATATCCCCAGGATCCGGACATGCAGGCCAACCTCGGCCTCTGGTACTTGTGGAGAAAGAAATACGAAGGAGCGTTGGAACGGATGCGGATCGCCGTGACTCTCGATCCCGGCCATGCGGTGTACCACAGAGACCTGGGAAGGCTACTCGACGAGATCCAGAAGTGCGAGGATGCATACCGGCACTTCAGGAAAGCCGCCGACCTGATCCCGGCCGTCCAGGACATCACCGATGAGGCCATCGAGGCCGCGTGGAAGGTCAACCGGCGAAAAGAGGGTCTGAAGCTCCTGGAACGTCTCCTCGACTACCATCCCCTGGACAAGAAGATCCTGGAGCGGCTCATCGAGATGAACAAGCAGATCGGCACCCTGGAGGACGCAAAAAAATATCAGAACAGGTTGATCGAGGTATTGAAATGGGAGAAGGAACGGGAGAAAGAAAAAGAGAAGTAGATCCCCTCCCCGGGGGACCGGCCACCGGGGCGACCGGCCGATCGCCCCAGCAACCGCTCTATTCCACCTCGATCCCGTCCTCGGGAATCAGGAATCTGGCGCACCTCAAGCCGATGAACTTCGTACGCAGACCTGGAGGAAAGCCCACGCGCTTGGAGATGCTCATGAAACGCGGAGAGTGGAACCAGGACCCGCCGCGTACCAGGCGTTTTCCTTCGTCCGGATAGACATCGAGGCACCATTCCATGACGTTCCCGGCCATATCATAGCACCCGAAGGGAGATCGTCCCCGGGAGAAGCTCTTGACGGGCATGGGCCCTCTGGGAGGGTCGACGAGGTAATTGGCGTGAGTGGGCTCCGGCGCTGCATCCCCCCACGGATACACGGCCTCGGGTACGCCGCGGGCGGCGACCACCCATTCGGCATCGGGTATGAGGCTCTTTCCGGCCCACCGCGCATAGGCATACGCATCCCACCAGTCCACTCCCACCACGGGCTTGTCATCCGCCGACAGCACGTCGTCTTTCCAGAAAGCTGGCGTGTAGTCCTTGTCGGGCGGCTGGGTGGGGTGTGCGAATTCACGGGGATTCGATGACTTGTCCACCCACTCCAGGAACCGCCGGTACTGGGCATTGGTCACCTCTGTGACGTCTGCATAGAATGTATACGTGCGTTGGATCTCTGGACGTCCGCGATCATCCCGGAGGATGAACTCGACTCCGGGCACCCGGACCATGAAGCTCCCGTCCCTCGGCGAGAAGAAGCTGCCGCCCCTCTTTTCGATGCCTGGAGGGAGATAGGTGGGATTGTAGAGGGAAACCGTGATCTCCTCGCTCCGGTGCCCGACCCTGTCCAGGACGCCGAACCGGACCCTGGGGAAGAGGCCGGTCACGGGCAACTCCAGGGTGAAGACATTCCCCTTGATCACCGCATCCGGCCCTTTTGGCTCGCTCCAGACGCTCCGGATGGGCTCGTCGGCCTGGCCGCGGATCACGACCCGTGGTCCGGCCAGTTCCCCCCCCTCCCCGGGGCTGAAAGAAACGATCTTCGGCGGTCGGGTATCCACCTCTACGGAAAGGGCCCGGACCGCCCGGTTCCCGGCGGCATCCACCACCTCGATCTCGATGGAATGGTCGCCGTCCTCGAGGTCGGTGAAATCCCGGGCATAGCATCCGGTCCTCACGACCTCCGCTCCGACCTTGTTGACGGTGACACTCAAGATCGCATGGTCCTTGTGGGTCACCCATACCCTGCAGGCTCCCGTATCGATGACAGGACCTGGAGGATCCAGGGTCACGGTCAGTCCCTCATTCAGTTTTTCGGCGATCTGATCCCGGATGGCGAGTAGACGTTCGCGTGGGGCTTCTCCGTATCGGAGTCCGATGCGATAGGTCTTCTGAGCATCCTGCAACTGTCCCGTTTCTGCCAGGGCATCCCCCCAGGCCAGATAGACCCCGGAGATCTTCTCCTGGACTTCGGTGCTGTCTTCCCGGATCTTTCCGGCAGCCTTGTAGGTGGCAACGGCCTCGGCGAATTTCCGCCCGGCAACCAGTCCGTCGGCCTTTTTCATCTGGGAGAGGTATTCGTCCTCGGGTTCAGCATCGGGTTCATCCTCCCCCTGCTCGACCGGTTCGGATTCCGGGGGCTCTTCCTTTATAGGCCGCGACGGGGCCTGTGAGGCTTCCACTGGCTTTTTGCTCTTCGCCTTCGCTGCCGGCTCCGGTTCCGGACCGGAGGACCGCACTACCGCGGTGGGCTTCCCCTTCTTGACCGGCTCGGATTTCGGGGGCCCTTCCTTGCCGGACCCAGGCCGGGTCGGTGAGGCTTCGGCAGGTTTATCGCCGGCCGCGGCCTTTTTCCCGTCCGTTTCCCCCCGGGTGTCCGACAGTGCGGACCCGGTTCCCACCACCGGTTCGAGCCTGGAAGTCGAGGCGTGCGCGAAAGTCCCGCTCATGGATTCGCTCTTTTTCCCTTCCCGGGAACCGAAGAATATCACCGCGCCCGCCAGGGCGACAATGAGGGCCACAATGGATACCAGGGGAATGGCCGGATTGAGTCTTTTTCGGATCTTTTCTTCGGATTCGTGCACGGTCTGCTCGAACATCGACCGGATCTCGGCCGCCGACTGGAACCGCTCTTCAGGATCCTTGGCCAGGCAGGTCAAGATGACGCTTTCCATGGCTTCCGGGATGGCCGGATCGATTTCCGAGGGCGACACCGGTGCATTGTGTACGTGGGCATAGGCGACGTTCTCTTCCGTGAATGGAGGAGATCCCGTATGTATGCGATGGAGAAGGCAGCCCAGGGAATAGAGGTCGCTCCGGTGGTCCAGGCCCCTGTTGAGCAGGTCCTCGGGCGATGAATAGGCCAGGGTCTTGACCTTGTCCTTCATTTCCCTCTGCAGCGTGGTCTGCTGATCTCGAAGAATCCGTGCCACACTGAATCCCCGGACCTTCGTACGCCCCTCCCCGTCCACAAACACGTGCTCCGGTCGAAGATCCATGTGAAGGATCCCCGCTGTGTGTGCGATCCCGAGGGCCCGGAGAATGTCCAGGGCAATGGCCTCGGAGTTTTTCCTGGCACCTCTCTCATCCCGCTGCATGAGGGTGGCGAGGTCTTCCCCGTCCACAAACTCCTCGATGAGGAACGCGTCCTCCGCATCCGTGAAGAAGTCCAGGACCTTGACGATAGATTTATCTCTGAGTGTGGAAATGACATCCACTTCCTCGGCCATCCTCTTCCGAACCCATTCATTGCGGGTCAGGGCACGGGGCAAGAGAGTGATCTGGACATTCAGCTTTGCATCACGGTCATAAGCAGGCCAGGATTTCCCGAGGAGGCTCGTCCAGAACGGACCTTTTTTCTGGAACCGGTCAAAGAGCACCTCGTAATCCTTGAGTTTATCTTCCTGTTCGCCTCCGGCTCCCGGATTGTCCGCCGTGCCCGGAACCCGGGTCTCCTCGGAAGACGGGCTTCTGTCGGGAATGTCATTATCCGGCATGGGAGGATCTCCTTCGTGGGTCCGTTTGATATATATGGAAATGAACCGCCCTTGATTTTTTCGGCAACTGCTGCGGAAGGCTGAAGAAACGTCAAAGAACTCCGCTGTATTCTTTGAGCCGCCCATCCGTATCCTTGCTCCTGAACAGGAAAGGATTTCACCATGCCCCACGTCTCGATCGAAGGCCCGCTCGTCCTGGAGGACCTGTTCAGCGCTTTCGAGCTCAGGGTGGAAAGGACTCCTGCCGGACCCAGAAGGGTGAAGAATCTCTATCTGAGCCGGAGAAAGAACACCCTTCTCCTGGAAACCTTGGTGGTCGAGGGGGGAGTCACCCGGAAGTTCTATCTGCGTGTCGACGCCAAGGGCCCGAATCGCCATGGGATTCGCATCGATCCCCTCGTTCACGTGGAACGGACAAGGGGTGTGCAGAACGCTCTGGCGTGGGTCGCGCGCACCATCCGCGATCAGATCCCCGGCTGCAGCTTCGGGGCCACGAACATGGCCGGCCTGCTGGACGAGGCGTGAACCTGCCGGAAACCGGAGTGGACAGGGACCACCCCGGATGCATCACAGCCGGAGCGTCACCTTGGTGGCCTTCGACACCGTCCGGACACCGGTCGGGGCCCCGGGATCCAGGGTGATGAATGCAATCATCAACGGGATGCCGTTCAGGGCGGGGATGACCGGGATATTGAGGACACCGACCGCCTGGCCGCTGGAATCCAGGTTCCCTGTAAAGTTGTTGAACAGAGGCGGCCACCCGCCGTGGGTCAACAGGAAAAGCGCATCGATGTCCAGCGGAACCGTCCTGAAATCCAGGGGAATTCCGGACGTGTTCGAAAAGGAGGCAGCGGCATAGTACGGTCGCCCCCCATCCACCCTGGCCTGGAACAGGAACGGGTATACCGTTCCCATCTTCGGGTCCCCTACCACCACGAGTTTTCCGCCCACATACTCGAATCCGGCTGGCAGGGTTCCCATACCACCGGAGTGGGCCACCCTCACGTCCACATGGCCTTCGGTTAGATTCCTGGGAGCCACGCACGTCAACCGGGTGGACGAGATCACCACGACCTGGGTGGCGGGAAGGATTCCGAACCCGACCGTGGTATTCACCGAGCTTGTGAATCCGGTCCCCTGGATCGTGACCTGAATCCCCCCGATCAAGGGTCCCTGTGATGGACTGACCGAGGTGATGGTGGGCCGAGCCAGATAGGTGAACGCATTGGGCAGCTCCCCGAAGCCGTTCCGGTTCGTCACCCGCACGGTCACCGCACCCGCCGAGGTCGCCGGCGGCGTGTCGCATGTGAGCTGCGTCGGACTCACGATCTGCAAGTTCGTGGCCACCTTGCCCCCGAAGGTCACGGTGGTGTCCTGC